>NZ_PNDY01000031.1:0-90156 GCF_005886645.1 Pseudoalteromonas sp. S408
AGTCGGGGAGGGGGAGCCAATTCTAAGAATTCCATAGACATTTATTACTATTTCCACTACTCTTCTACCCTAGAAATAAAACATTGATTAAAAACTATTAAATGTTGTATTTAGTCAAATAATCAAGGACTTGATTCCTTTCCTTCTGTAATACCTAAAAGATTGAAAAAAATGGCTGGATTTAAAAAACTTATTTTAATACAAATAATATCTTGGTTATTGTGTGTTGCAGCTGGAAGCTACTTTATTTCGGTCGGCTTTGACAATGCTGTTAGTGAAGCACAAAAAGATGCCCAGGTTACTGTAACTAAATATATAAACGAGCTTTCCATAGACGACATTTCTGCTGAAAACTTAAAAAAGTCAATTACTAACGGCAACACCTTTTCAAACTTTACGCTTAGAGATTACCAAGGCGCTGAAATATTTAGTATCAATTCGTCGTCAGAGCTACCAGCGTTCGCAGAGTTTATTCAGTCTCAATTTAATTCTTTACGCCCACAATTTGCAGTAAATGATGCGGCAGACGTCAAAGTAGAGTTTACACTCAACATCCGACAGTTAGCCGAACAAGTTCAAACCGCCCTCTTTATAGTTATACTTATTTCTGCCGTGTTGGTGATCATCCCTATTATTTTACTTAAGTCGATTTTTTATCAGCTTAATAAAAATATCAGCACCACCGTTTCTGATATTATTGATATATATATTAATCAAAACCAAATTGATAATGACCTGCAAACAGCCCTTGATAGCTCTAGCCTTAAAAAATTAGGCAAAGACTTGGTGCCCAGCTTTAATCGGTTATCGCATTTTTTAAAGTCGAAAAGCCAAGATATACAAAATGCAGCAATGAGCATAAAACAAGAAGCCTACAAAGATGTCATTACCTCTTTAGGTAACCGCAATATGTTTGTTGAGTATTACGAAAAACACATTGAAAATTGCGAGCAAAGTACGTTTGGTTCGTTAGCTATGGTGCGCTGTAGCGAGTTACAAGCAATTAACCAAAGCCGTGGCTACCAAAAAGGTGACGAGTACGTAAGGGGTGTTGCTGATATAATTAAACACTTAAGTGGTACTTATACAGGCAGCCAATTGTTTAGGCTAAACAGCTCAGACTTTGCAGTTATTTTACCTCACACCCCTCTTAAAGAAGCTGAGCGTTTTGGTGAAAACTTACAGTCTCGTTTTACTCAATATCAACAAAACCAAGAACTAAGCTCTGTGGCTAATACTGGCATTGTGGGTTATGAAAAAGGCAAACCATTAGGCGAGCTACTTTCGGTGGTTGATAACGCAATGAGTATGGCCCAGTCTAAACAAACTAATGCGTGGCATGTACAACGCGAAACCGACTTAGTTAATAATGTAAGCGCAGGCTTTGGTAATCAAAACTGGCGTAAAGTAATAAATGAAGTTATTGAGTCAAAACGTGTGCATTTAGTCATGCAAAATATAATGCCCCTAGGGAAAAGTATTAAGGCGTACGCCGAAATTCAGGTGAGGTTTAAAACTGAAGATAACCAAATGCTTCCTACAGCGTCGTTTTTAGCTATGGCCGAAAAACTCGATATGGCAATTGAAATTGACCGCCTTATTATTGATTCATCGCTTGAAAAAGTAAAAAGCCGTAATTTGTCTGAAAAGTTTTTTGGTTTAAATGTAACGGCCTCAAGTGCACATAACGACCAATTTGTTATTTGGTTAGAACGCCGCCTATTAAAAGACACTCACATAGCCTCTAAACTCATTTTTGAAGTAAGCGAATTTGGTTTACAACAAAACATTAAAGCCAGTAAGCGCTTTATTGATATGATTCACCGAGTAGGTGCACGTATTACTGTTGAGCGATTTGGTGTTGGTTTAACGTCGTTCAAATTTTTCCGAGACCTAAAGCCTGACTTTATAAAAATGGATGCCAGTTACACTCGCGGCTTAGAGGACGACAAAAACAATCAATACTTTATGCGTTTAATGGTAGACTTAGCACACAGAATTGGGGTGAGTGTATTCGCCGAAGGTGTAGAGAGCCAAGAAGAAAAACACATAATAGAAACTTTGTGTTTAGATGGCGTACAAGGCTATTACATAGAAAAACCGAAAGATATTTAATCCCTCATTAAAAAGAGAGCACTCGTTGCTCTTTTTTGTTTTTGTAACCACTTTAATTAACACCTACCCTATTTATAGCAATAACTTACATTAACGTACTTGATGTAGCGACCTATTTGGGGGCAATTAAATCTGGCCTACATTTAGCCAAATCATTTCATGTAATAACTCACTATTGAAAGTTTAAAGCGGTTAACCTTAGGTTTAACCCTTCAAATTGATCAAGTATTTTGCTTATCAGTATTGGCCTATTGTGATCATTATGACTCTTGAATTAGTATCGATAAAGTCATCTTGTTAGAGCAAAAAACACATCTACATCATCGTATTATTACATCAGTACTGCTGCTGGTTAATTTAATAGTGATTATTTAAATGATAATCACTGCACATGTTGTTAATCAGGGCAGAAAAAAGGATAATACACGGGATTTTAAAAGCGCGAGGCTCGCATGACTGAATATGTATTGTTATTGATTGGAACCGTTCTAGTTAATAACTTTGTGTTAGTACAATTTTTAGGCTTATGTCCATTTATGGGTGTATCGGGGAAACTTGATACGGCAATTGGCATGTCTTTAGCTACCACCTTTGTACTCACACTTGCTTCAGTAACTAGTTACTTGGTGAACCAGTATATTTTAATCCCTTTGGATATAGAATTTTTACGCACCATGAGCTTTATACTAGTGATTGCTGTTGTGGTGCAATTTACCGAAATGGTGGTGCGTAAAACCAGCCCTACCCTTTATCGTTTACTCGGCATTTTTTTACCACTTATTACTACCAACTGTGCCGTACTAGGTGTTGCTTTGCTTAATATAAAAGAAGATCACTCTTTTTTACAATCAGCTGTATACGGTTTTGGCGCTGCTGTTGGATTTTCGTTGGTGCTAGTATTATTTGCAGCACTTCGTGAACGCCTTGCCGCTGCTGATGTACCAACACCTTTTAAAGGTGCCTCAATTGCTATGATAACCGCCGGTTTGATGTCAATGGCGTTTATGGGTTTTACCGGATTAGTGAAATTTTAATATGACCTTGTTTTATGCCTTAATTGCGCTTGGCTCACTCGCGCTGGTTTTTGGGTTAATTTTAGGCTTTGCTGCAATACGCTTTCGCGTAGAAAGTAACCCTATTGTAGAGCAAATTGATACCATTTTACCACAAACACAATGTGGCCAATGTGGGTACCCGGGATGTCGCCCCTATGCTGAAGCCATCGCTAACGGCGATGAAATTAATAAGTGCCCGCCTGGCGGTGAAGCCACAATGAAAAAGCTTGCTGGCCTAATGGGCGTTGATGAAAAGCCACTGGCCGGCGGAGAGCAAGCCGAACCAATTAAAACCGTTGCATACATACGTGAAGATGAATGTATTGGCTGCACAAAATGTATTCAAGCATGCCCTGTAGACGCCATTGTCGGTGCTACTCGCCAAATGCATACCGTTTTAATCGACGAATGCACTGGTTGCGATTTATGTGTTGAGCCCTGCCCTGTAGATTGTATTGATATGCTGCCGGTTGCTGAAACAAAACAAAACTGGAAATGGCAGTTAGATGCTATTCCTGTTACCCAAATAGATTAGAGGTTTGAGTGGATAAGTTACTTGAACAAATACAAAAAGGCACCGTTTGGCAATTTCCAGGCGGCGTGCATCCACCACAGCAAAAATCACTTTCTAACGGTGCAGATATTGCTCGCCTTCCTCTGCCTGACAAACTTGTGGTTGCGCTAAAGCAACACATTGGCGCCAACGGTAAATTACTTGTAGAAAAAGGCCAACGTGTACTTAAAGGCCAAGCATTAACAGAACCCGTTGCTAACTGGTCTGTACCAGTACATGCTCCTAGCTCGGGTATTATTACAGAAATAGCACCTAAACCTTCAGCTCACCCGTCTGCACTACCTGAGTTGAGTATCGTTATTGAGCCTGATGGTAAAGACGAATGGTGCACACTTAAGCCTGTAAACGAGCCAAAATCACTTACTCACCAAGAACTTGTAGATATCATTCATCAAGCGGGTATTAGTGGTATGGGGGGCGCAGGTTTTCCTACTTATATAAAAGCCGATACTAAACAATCTATCGACTTCTTTATTGTTAACGCTGTTGAATGTGAACCATACATAACCGCCGACGACACGCTCATGCGTGAGCACGCTGCAGAAATTATCCAAGGGGTTGAATTAATGCAGCAACTGTTAAATCCAACAGTTTGCATTGTGGGTATAGAAGACAATAAGCCAGAAGCTATTGCAGCAATGACTAAAGCGGCTGAACATAACAATAAAATTATTGTTCAAACCGTGCCAACAGTTTACCCCTCAGGTGGCGAAAAACAACTTATAAAATTGCTAACTAACCGTGAAGTACCCAGTATGGGGATACCTGCTGATATTGGTGTACTTATGCATAACACGGGTACACTTTATGCTGTGCAGCAAGCTGTTTACGAAGGCAAGCCACTTATAGAACGAGTGGTGACCGTAACGGGTAACACCATACACAAACCGGGTAATGTATGGGCTTTATTAGGCACAGAAATAAAACACTTGCTCGATTGCCAAGGCTTTTCACCAGTCCCACAGCAACGCGTTGTAATGGGCGGCCCAATGATGGGCTTTACATTACCCACCGTGCGTATTGGTGTCATTAAAACGACAAACTGTATTTTAGCGCCCGACCACAAAGAACTTGCAGAGCCAGGCCCTGAAAAAGCCTGTATACGTTGTAGTGCCTGCGCAGACGCCTGCCCAGCTTCGTTATTACCCCAACAACTACAGTGGTTTGCAAAGTCTAAAGAGTACGACAAACTCCAAGAGCATAACTTGTTTGATTGTATTGAATGTGGAGCCTGTGCATATGTTTGCCCGAGTGAGATCCCGCTTGTTCAATACTACCGCGTAGCCAAAGTTGAAATAAAAGAACAACAAGCTGAAAAAATAAAAGCTGATAGAGCAAAAGAGCGTTTCGATGCACGTAAAGAACGCTTAGACCGTGAGCAAGAAGAGCGTAAAAACCGCCATAAGCGTAAGCCACCAGCTAAGTCTGATGATGAAAAGCAAAAAGTAGCCGATGCACTTGCTCGAGTTAAAAATAAATCGAGCAATGGCAATGAAAAGTCAGCAGTCGCTGCGGCCATAGCTCGCGCTAAAGCAAAAAAACGTGAAGGTCAAAACTCAGAGATTGAGCCAGATAATAGTGAAGTAGCTAAAGAGCGAGCACTGCGTAAAGAGCAAGCTCGCAAATACAAAGAACAAAAAGAGCATTCTGAAGATACAGCGCCCCTTGATGACAAAAAGTCTGCAGTCGCCGCCGCGATTGCACGCGCTAAAGCTAAAAAAGCGGCACAATCACAAGATGGACAAGCTAATACCAATGATACTGAAACAGCCATGCCTGTTGATGATAAAAAGGCGGCTGTAGCCGCTGCGATTGCCCGTGCTAAAGCTAAAAAGGCTGTAAAAGCCACCGAGACGCAAAACGAATCTGAAAAGCACCCAGATGCAGACGCACCGGTTGATGACAAAAAAGCGGCTGTAGCCGCTGCCATTACCCGTGCTAAAGCTAAAAAGGCTGTAAAAACCACCGAGACTCAAAACGAATCTGAAAAGCATGCCGATACAGACGCACCGGTTGATGACAAAAAAGCGGCAGTAGCCGCCGCCATTGCCCGTGCTAAAGCTAAAAAGGCTGCAAAAGCCGCAGAGACGCAAAACGAACCTGAAAAGCATGCAAATACTGACACACCGGTTGATGACAAAAAAGCGGCTGTAGCCGCTGCCATTGCTCGTGCTAAAGCTAAAAAGGCTGCAAAAGCCGCTGAAACGCACAACGAAACAGAAGAGCAACCAGCACAAACAAGTGAAGATAAGAAAAAAGCCGCTATTGCCGCCGCCGTTGCTCGTGCCAAAGCAAAAAAGTTACAAAAAGAAGGAAATGATCAGTCATGAAATTAACCATGGCCAGTTCGCCGCATAATCATAGCCATAAATCGGTTACTCGGTTAATGCTAACCGTTATTGCTGCGTGTATTCCTGGACTTGTTGCCCAAATACTTTTTTTTGGTAGCGGCGTACTTATTCAGCTTGTACTCGCTTTAGTGGCAGTCACTGTTTTTGAAGCTGCAGTAATGCTGATACGTAAGCGAGCAGTATGGCCAGCACTCAGTGATGGTAGTGCATGGTTAACCGCCGTTTTATTAGCCCTAAGCATACCGCCATTAGCACCTTGGTGGATTGTAATTATTGGTTGTTTATTTTCCATTGTTATTGTTAAGCAACTTTATGGTGGTCTTGGGTTTAACTTATTTAACCCAGCAATGGCAGCTTATGTTTTACTCCTCGTGTCGTTTCCTGTGCAAATGACAGCGTGGTTACCTGTAACAGATCTAGCCAATAATCCCATAGGCTTTACAGAACAACTACGTCTTATATTCACGGACTTTACCTCTATTGGTTACAGTTTAGACCAAGTACGTGCTGGTATAGATGGCACTACAATGGCAACGCCCCTAGACATGATTAAAACAGATGTAGCTCATGGTTTAACAGTGAGCGAAAGCATGCAAAAGCCTATTTTTAACGAATGGGCAGGCCAAGGTTGGATGTGGGTTAACCTTGGCTTTTTAGCTGGCGGCTTGTATTTACTAAAAGAAAAAGTAATTAACTGGCATATTCCTGTCAGTTTTATTGGCAGCTTAGCTTTATGCAGTGCAATTGGTTACATAGCAGCGCCTGGCACAGAGCCGGGTACGGTATTTCACTTATTAAGTGGCGCAACTATGATGGGTGCCTTTTTTATTGCAACAGACCCCGTGTCGGCCTCAACCACAAATAAAGGTCGCTTGATTTACGGCGCACTAATTGGGTTATTTGTTTATTTAATTCGTACATTTGGCGGTTTCCCTGATGCGGTTGCCTTTGCAGTACTTCTGCTAAATATTGCCGTACCCCTTATTGACTATTACACACAGCCACGTACTTATGGCCATGGAGCGGTAAAATGATTGTTTCATCTATGGCAAAAAATGGCGCTATTTTAACCGCCTTTGCCCTGGTAACTACCGGGCTAGTGGCAACTATTGATGCATTAACAGCTGATAAAATTGCAGAGCAAGAGCAACTATATCTCACATCACAATTGCACGAAGTACTTGATCCAACTACCTACGACAATGACTTATCCAAAGACTGTATCGTTATTACGGATGAGCGGCTAGGGCCATACAATACGCAAGTTATTTACCGAGCACGAAAAAATAACCAACCCGTCGCCCTCGTTGTTAGGCATGTAACACCAAACGGATATAGCGGTGATATAAAGCTGTTAACCGCCATATTACGCGATGGAACCATAGCAGGTGTGCGTACGACTAAACACGAAGAAACACCGGGATTAGGCGATAAAATAGAAGTTAAAAAGTCATCATGGATCACCACATTTAAAGGCTTAACGGTGCACAGTGAAGACGATAACCGCTGGGCTGTAAAAAAAGACGGCGGCCAATTTGATCAATTCACTGGAGCAACTATTACACCTCGTGCAGTTGTAAATTCAGTTAAAAACGCCGTATTATTTGCGCAAAATGAGTTTGATACTATTTTTACAACCCCAAGTAGTCGGTGTGAAGAGGTAACGCAATGAGTGAATTAAAAACACTGTATAAAGATGGAATGTGGGTAAACAACCCTGCGCTTGTACAACTTTTAGGGCTTTGCCCGTTGCTTGCTGTAACGTCAACGGTTACCAACGCACTAGGCTTGGGGCTTGCAACACTTCTGGTATTAATTGGATCTAATGTTAGCGTATCAATTGTAAGAAACTGGGTACCAAAAGATATTCGTATCCCTGTTTTTGTCATGATCATTGCAGGCTTTGTAACCATCGTTCAGTTACTGATGAACGCCTACACATTTGGGCTTTATCAATCGCTGGGCATATTTATTCCACTAATTGTAACTAACTGCGCAATTATAGGCCGCGCCGAAGCGTACGCCTCAAAAAATCCAATTCATTTATCTGCCTTTGACGGATTAATGATGGGACTTGGATTTATGCTTGTACTCGTTGTACTGGGTGCGATGCGAGAACTTATAGGCCAAGGTACGTTATTCGACAGCGCCGATTTATTACTTGGCCCTTGGGCACAAAGCTTACGCATTGAAGTGTTTAACTTTGACAATCAGTTTTTGCTTGCTATTTTACCACCTGGCGCATTTTTGGGGCTTGGGTTACTCATAGCCGCTAAAAATATGATTGATGCACAAATAAAATCAAAACAAACTGCACCACCAGAAGCCGAAAAAGGCCCTCGTGCACGTGTTACCAGCTTAACTTAAGGGGAAACGTACTACTTTCAATAGTAAGTACGTTTAAGTTATATGAATAAAGAAAAACGCTATCAAATACTTACACGCTTACGCGATAACAACCCAAACCCAGAAACAGAACTTGAATACTCAAGTCCGTTTGAGTTGCTTGTTGCTGTTACACTTTCAGCACAAGCTACCGATGTTGGTGTTAACAAAGCCACCCGAAAACTATTCCCTGTAGCAAATACACCACAAGCTATATTAGATATTGGCCATGATACACTTCGCGATTACATAAAAACCATTGGTCTATTTAATTCAAAAGCTGCCAATGTTTATAAAATGTGCCAAATACTGGTTGATCAACATAACAGCATCGTACCTGAAAACCGAGAAGCGCTAGAGGCCCTACCCGGTGTTGGTCGAAAAACAGCAAACGTTGTACTCAACACAGCCTTTGGCTGGCTAAAGGATAATGAAGGTAGATACTTTTTAGCAGTAGATACTCACATCCAACGTCTTGCAAACCGTTCGGGTTACGCTAAAGGTAAAACTGTTGAGCAGACAGAACAGGCCATAATTAAAAATACGCCAAATAAAAAAGAGTTTATGTTTAACCTCCATCATTGGTTTATTTTACATGGGCGCTATACGTGTACAGCGAGAAAACCAAAATGTGGAAGCTGTATAATCGAGGATTTGTGTGACTATAAAGAGAAAACTGAGTCATAGCTAAGAGTAGTTACTTTTTAGTTAGTATAAACCTTTTAACAGCCACATTTTTTAGTTTCCATTTAATAAGTTGGCTATTTGGTTCTCATATGAGCCTTTATTAGGCCAGCACCAGTTAAATTGAAAATTTGCGTTAACTTAAGAATAATTTGAATTTAAGCAAGGTGTTGCAATTAGATTATGATTTATTAATTAGAGCCCAGCTTAAAACTAAAATTTAAATACAGAATTCATTGGAAGCTATTTCTGGTTTGTGCCAAAAGCAGCCCTTGAGTGACTTAGTGATAAAGGCTGCAATGATACGATTGCTGACATTTCACTATTTCTTTTTATGCCTTCTCATTGCCATTAATAGACTGTCATTTAGCTATCGCAACAACTTTGACCTTCTTGAATTGGCGGGCATTTCACTGTTCCATAAGAGCAATATACGCAACAATCGCCTTTCAAAGGCTTTAGGAGAACTTTGCAAGATTCACATTCATAATACCACTGGCAAGCGTTGGTTGGCATTTCTTCAGTTTTACTGAAGCCACACTCAGGGCAAGTAATGGTAGAATTTAACTCTATACTTTGCATGTTTGCTCCTTCAAAGGTTTAACAATGTCTAATACGGACATTACAATCATCAAACAAATACCTACATAAAACAAATAAGTGCTCCATTCGTATTGCCATAGTGGATAGAGGGTTAACAAAACCGCTATAGGGCCAATAACCCCAAGAATACCTCTCGCATGATTTTGGTTTTTATACCAGTTATACAAATTTACCAACAATGCCAGAGTTGCAAATATAGGTAACAAGGTATTTACAGCAATTCCCTCAAAGTGAGAGAGAAAGCCTAATCCTAATGCTGATGCTAACGAGCCGAGTGCGGGGAAGCACCCCGTACAACTAAGAGCCGCAAGCCAAACACCACCTGAGCTAACTTTATCTAAAATCTTATTAATCATTTTTAACGTCTAACATTATTTGAATGATTTGAGTATGAACTCCGTAGGTAGGTACGGAGTCAATACTATTTTAGCGAATCGATTATTGGGCAGTGGGATTGATCGTTATTGTTGCGGCATGAATTAGTCATTTCTTTTATGACGACTTCTAAGCGTTGAAGGTCAGCTATCTTATTTTGAATTACGTTCAATTTCAGCAAGCCTAGGGATTCTACTTTGGCACAATCGCCATCCATTGACATCAATGAAGCCACTTCTTTTAGAGTAAAGCCAAGTGCTTTGGCCTTACAGATGAATTGTAATTGTTTGGTGATTGAGTCGTCATAGACACGATAACCATTTTGAGGTTTTTGAGGCTGTTTTATCAAGCCTTCCCGCTCATAAAACCGTATAGTTTCTACGCCTATATCAAGTTCTTTAGCCAACTTGCCTATTGTTTTCATCGTCCAACCATAAAATCAACTTTAATCATGACATTAGTATATCAATACGAAGTAAAATTGCTCGAACTACAATGACTGGTTTTCGCTCTTTTGAGGCATTCGCCTCAACACGTTTTGGGGCAAAGGTGAGTTATATTGATAAATCGTCGATGGACATAAATGAGTTAGAGCCGAAGGACGGCTCTGTGCCATAAGCCGACCTTGAGACACATAAAGATTAAGACTGCAAAGATACGAAAGCGGAAGTTAGCTTTGGCCTGTTTAACGACAAATATTCCGACAAAGCAGTCATGACTATTAGTTTATTGTTAAATCTAATCTTTCTTTTCGTTCATCTACTCAATAACCCCACGCTAAACGTGACTTTAGCGTGGGGTTAGAGTTCACAGTCATTTTATCTGGATAGCTCTTTTATTTTTTTCTCTGAAAACCAGCGATATAAAACAGGTAAAACAAATAATGTTAACAGTGTTGCTGTTACCAAGCCGCCAACAATAACACTCGCTAATGGGCGCTGTATTTCTGCACCAACACCATTAGACATTAACATCGGTATCAAACCTAAAGCTGATGTTATAGCAGTCATAAGTACAGGTCTTAATCTTGAAGTAGCGCCTTCAAAAACGGCTTTAGATGCTTCTAGACCGTCTTTAATACGTTGGTTGATACTTTCTACCATAACGACCCCATTCAATACCGCTACACCAAATAAGGTAATAAAGCCAACGGAGCTTGGTACGGATAGATATTGTCCTGATATGTACAAAGAAAATACGCCACCAATAACGGCAAGTGGCACATTAACTAAAATCAGCATAGCTTGACCAAGGGAGCTAAAAGCAAAGTAAAGTAACAATGCAATTAGCGCTAAAGATAAAGGTACAACGATAGCTAGTCTTTTTTGAGCACGCTGTTGGCTTTCGAATTGTCCACCTATTGCTACCGAGTAGCCTGAAGGTAGGTCAACTTTCTCAGCAATAACTTTTCTGATGTCGGCTACTACACTACCCATATCTCTATTCTGAACGTTTGCTTGAATAACGACACGCCTTTGAACATCATCGCGCCTTACTTGAGGAGGACCTGATTCAAATGAGACTGAGGCTACGTCACCCAGTCGCACCCAAGCACCAGTAGGTGATTGAAGCCGAATATCAGCAATAGCTTCTTTGTTACTTCGGTACTCTTCCTCTATGCGAACGTAAATATCATAACGTTCATTACCATTGATTATTTGTCCAGCTTCAACCCCTCCAATACCATCTCGCACAACTTCCATTATATCAACAACTGAAAGTCCAAAGCGCGATAGCTCTTGCCTATTAGGTTTTACGACAAGTTGCGCTTCACCTGCAATTTGCTCAAGAGCAACATCTCTTGCACCATCAACACTCTTTATAGCCGCTTCGATCTCTTGTCCTTTAGCTGCTAAAACGTCTAACTCAGGGCCAAATAACTTTATCGCCAACTGAGCTTTTACGCCAGATAGTAACTCATCAACACGAGTCGCAATAGGTTGAGAAAAGTTTAGTAGTAAGCCAGGAAACTCCTCTAAAGATCTCTCCATTTTCCCTTGAAGTTCATATCGATTAGATGCACTGGTCCACTCAGAAACAGGCTTCAACCCTATGTAAATTTCTATGTTATTCACAGGCTCTGGATCTCCACCTATTTCGGCTCGACCAATTCGGCTTAATGCATAGGTTACTTCAGGAAAAGCCATTAGTTTTTCTTCTAGAATTGGTGCCACAGTGAGCGCGGTATCTAAACTGGAAGAAGGTGCCAGCGTTGCTCTTAAGTTTATCGTCCCTTCTTCTAACTCAGGTACAAATTCAGTACCAATTAATGGAACTAATGCAAAGGCAGAGAAAACTAATATAAGTGCGGCTGAAATGACTAACTTGGTGCGTTTTAGTGCGAATGTAAGCCCTTTTCTGTAGAGTTTGTCTAATGGCCTAAGAACAAAGCTTTCCCTCTCTTTTACACCTGACTTAAATAAATAAGTTGCCAGTGCAGGTACGATAAACAACGCAACCACAATCGCAGATACAACGGCTAAGATGATGCTTATTGCCATAGGTTGGAATAACTTTGCTTCAACCCCTTCAAAGCTGAACAATGGCGCAAATACGACTAAAATAATCGAGGCAGCAAAAAAGACGGGACGAGCCACTTCTTTACCTGCATTTTGCAGACGTAATTTAATGCCGTGCTCATCGTGTTCTACATCGTGCGGATCTGCGTCAGAAGTTGGAACACGTTCCTTTACCGATTTCGAATGTGTCGCGTCAGGTCTATTTAAATGTTTAAACATATTTTCAACCATAACCACTGAGCCATCTACAAGCATACCAATAGCGACCGCTATGCCACCCAGTGACATAAGGTTTGCAGAAATGCCCCACCAAGCCATGATCATTAACGCGATACCAATTGAAATTGGAATAGATATTAGGACAAGGAAGGTTGCACGTAAATTCATTAAAAATAGTGCTAATACAATACAGATGAAAATAAATGCTAGTAATAGTGCATCAACCACTGTATTTACCGCTTTTTCAATCAAATCAGCCTGATCATAAAAAGGCTCAAAGCGAACACCTTTTGGCAATGCTTGATTAATTAATGGAATTCTTGCATTGATACCATCAATGGTGGCTTTAGTATTTGAACCCATGCGTTTTAAGACAATGCCAGAGACAACTTCGCCTAAATTTTCGACTTTACCGTCTTCGGTTTTGCGCGTCATGGTGACAGCACCTTGACGAATTTCACTGCCCATTTCAACTTTAGCAATATCTGAAACCGTAACAACCGTACCATCTACTGTTTTAACGGGAACTTGTTTGATATTACTGATGCCAGCCTCACCACTCTCAAACCAGCCTGTGCCTCTAATCACAAGCTGCTCTTGCCCACGGTTCATGTACCATCCGCCAACATTCGCATTGTTGTTATCTAGGGCACCAACAACGTCTTCTTGCGTTAGTTCATATGCTAAGAGCTTAGATGGATCGACATTGACTTGGTATTGCCTAACATTACCACCAAAGGAGAGTACATCAGTAACACCATCGACAGGCATAACGAGTAATTTTACTACCCAATCATTGAGACTCCTGAGTGCCATAGCATCATAACCTGCACCTTTATCTGAAATAAGAAGATACTGAAATACTTGGCCCAGCCCAGAGGTGTTTGGTCCCATTTCGGGTGTGCCGACACCTTCTGGTATCAGTTCTTTTGCGGCTTGAAGACGCTCAAATACGAGTTGTCTTGCAAAGTAAATGTCGGTGCCTTCTTTGAAAACAACCGTAACGCCAGACAAGCCTGTTTTAGAAATTGAGCGCACTTGTTCTACATCAGGTAGGGCATACATTACCGCTTCAATGGGGTACGTAATGAGTTGTTCAACTTCTTCAGCAGCCAGTCCTGGCGCTTCAGTATTTACAGCAACTTGAACATTAGTAACATCAGGAAAGGCATCCAAATTTAATTTTGGGATCACCATAACTGCACCAACCATAGTGGCAAACAGCGCAATCAAAATCAGGAGTCTATTATTAACAGACCAATCTATTATTTTATTAAACATAGTCTTGCTCCCTAGTGGTTGTGCGGATCAAATCCGCCTTTAGCGATTTCAGACGCAACAAAAAATGCGCCTTTAGTTACAATTCGCGTTCCACTATCAAGGCCAATGATTTCTCTAAAACCACCTAAGGCTCGGCCTAGTTCTATTTCTACAGCTTTAAATTCTCCAGGGTGGTCTTCGACAAATACTGTCCAATCACCATCTGCGCTGCGGATCAATGCTTCTTCTGGCACAGCCATCACTTTCTGCTTTGTGGCAAACTGAAAGTAAACTTTTACAAACATGCCTGAATGAAGATTATCATCCGAATTATCTACTCCTAACCTAATAATTCGAGTACGAGTAATAGGGTCAATTGTATGGGCTTCTTGGATAACTTTGGCATTGTAACTCTGGCCTTCTAATTTAAGTACCGCAGGAGAATCAATTGATAAATTCAGCTTTTTATTTGGAGAAACTTTTGCTTCAACCCATAGTTGTTTTTCATCTGCTAACAACATTACTGAATCCCCAGCATCAACACGTTGCCCTTGGATAAAGTCGTCTTGAAGCACGACACCTTCACGGTGCGCCGTTAATGCATATTGTCCAAATGCTTTAATGTCTTTGTTAGAAATACCATTTATTGCTTTTTCAGTTAACCCTAAAGCAATGAGCTTGCCATAGCTCGCATTGTATGTTGTTTCAGCTTGTAATAATCGACTTTCACTCACCGTCTTATTACCCAGCTTTTTTACACGTTGCCATTCGGTTGAAGCGATTAAATAGTCAGCTTGTGCTTGTGCCATTGCTTCACTAAATAATGTAACTAACTTCTGACCTATTTCTACATACTCGCCAAGCGCTGCATGGCGACTGATAATGACTGACTCTGTACGTGGTGATACCACATAACTTTTATAGCCATTAGCTTTTATTTCGCCAGGTGCATATACGGAGCTAAATTGATATTCAGGCTTAACACTTTCCACTTTAATGTTAGCAAGCGACATCTTCTTTGGATCAATAGTGATACCTTCTTCATGTTCTTCTTCTCCCTCTTTATTACCACCTTCATGGCCGTGCTCGTCATGGTCACCTTTATCTTCTTCATGTCCCTTTTCGTGTTCATGCTCATCTTGATGTTCTTTTTCTTCTTGTTTCGAAACGTTTGTGACAGAACCAGTTCCATCTGACGACTGTGCAAAAGCGTCATGATTTGTAGTAAACCCAACTAACAGGCTGCTAATTACTACGGCTAATAATTTTTTACTAAATATTGTATTCATTTTTTTAACCTATATTTTTGATAAATTTAAGATTTCGTTTTTCGCTACTGAAAAAATAAAGCGTTCAAATCTCAAATTTTGATAACTGACCCATACTTAAAACGAAGGATATTTCTGCAAGCTTGAATTGATTTTCCAAACGTATTCCTGCATGAAGCCCTTCCGCGCGTTGATTTAATGCAAGTAGGTAGTCAGACGTATTAATGTCACCAGCTTCCCAGCGCTTATTTAATAAATTCGCACTGCTATCTAATCTGCCTTGTGTGAGTTTTCGCCATTGCTCATAGTATTTTTTACTGATATTAAGCGATTCATATTTAGCTTTTGCTTCAAAAGACTGCTTTCGATATACCGACCGAAAGTTCGCCTCGGCTGCAATTGCTTCTGAATAAGCGGCTTTAACCGTATCTGAATAGTTATTCCTGATGTTTAAAGGAATTGATAAAGTCACACCAACCAAGTCTTCATCTCCACTTTTCCCTGCGCTAACGCCAATGGTTGGATTAGCTTTAGATTCCATAGTGGTTAGCTGAGCCTTAGATTGTTGCCCCTTCCATTGCGCTCTAGCGAGTTTAACTTTTGGATGATCCTCAACCCACTGGGAGTTAAATGAATAGCTTGTTGCCCCAAAAGTAAATGAAAACAAATTTGTAGTATTAGGCGTCCAATCAGGCAATAACTCCTGAACCTTTACCTCTGCATTTTTCAAAGCAATTTGAGACTCAGATATTTCACTGAAAATTTGGGACAAGTTTAAATAGACCAATTCAGCGTCAAGTGGCTCTAAAAGTCCGGCTTTTCGCTTATCTTCAACAATGCCAAAGAGCGTTTGCAATTGCTCTTCTCTTTCTGAAAGTAACTGAGCAGCTTCTTTTGCTGCTTGCCAATTAACTAATGCAGTTAAAGCGTTAGCCTTTTTAGAATCGAGTAAAGATAACAATTGTTGCTGGTTTACATAGACATCAATTTCACCAATGCTTTTATTTGCTGATTGCTTATCCCAAAAATCTATCGTTTGGCTGATACCAATGGAGTAATTATCAAAATCACCTTCTTTTTCATAACTAGCTTCTAGCTCTGGGTTATAAACGGCTTGAGTTAAACCTTTGGCTCTATGACTACTTGCATTGAGTAACTCTTTCGCTGCTATAACTTCGGGATCTTTATTTATTTGACTATCTAGCCATGAAATATTTTTCTCTTTGCCATAACTGGCAGCTGAAAAACTCACAACCATGCATAAAGACAGGACTAAACCTGTATTTTTTAAATATATATACATAAAAATTCTTAATTTTAAAATTAATAAACACGAACCCTTTATCCATTATTAAAGGATAAATAGGTCATTAAAAATTAATCTAATTAAGAAATAGGCGGACGAAGTATAGCTTCAAGAAAGGTACTTGTTTGATCAATTTGATAAGGCGTTTTATTGATAATATTTAGCTTACCATCGACATTGGAATTACTGACTAAAATCCAAGATAAGTGGCTGCCACTGCAATGACCACAGTGATGACAATCCTTTACATCGTGCTGTTCATCATCTGTATTATCATTTAAAATATTTCGATCATCTGCATGATCATGTTGAGTTTGAAGGTGCTCTATATCTACCTGGTGATTCTCAGATGTTGCGGATACAACAGCAGTTAACGATTGCAAAACAATCGAAACGACTAATAGTATTTTTAGTACAACATTAAGGTTCAAAGTTATCACCAGTTAAATATAGTATTTAAAATACTAGCAGAAACTATTTACTTAAACTAGCATTTCCAGTCAGTTTCTACTCTTTTCACATTAAATGATTTTTCATTTGACTCTATAGCCACTATAGAATTTATACTTATTTTAATATCGTTACGGAATGTTAAATATGTCAGAAAAATGTAGTGGTCAGTGTCAATCATCTTCTACCAATGAAGATGTAAAAATTGATACACAATTAGATAACTATAGTGGCGGGTTTGTCAGTACATATAAAGTGCCTCAAATGGACTGTCCTTCAGAAGAAAGGTTGATTAGGTTAGCACTTGACTCAATTGAGCCTTCAGTTGGGTTGCAATTTGATATTCCTAGCCGTTTAGTCAAGGTTTTTCATGATGAAAATTTAGATGAGATAACAAAAAAATTACAACAACTCAATCTCGGTGCAGAGTTGGCATCAACTAAAGAAAGTTGCAGCACCGAAGCTGCAAAAGCAAAAGATCTAGCCCAAAAAAATGAGATGAAAGAAGCATCAACGCTAAAATGGTTGTTAGCCATTAATGGAGTCATGTTTTTTATAGAAGTAATTGCTGGGATTATTGCGCAATCTGCTGGCCTTATTGCCGACTCATTAGATATGTTTGCTGATGCTGCTGTTTATGGTTTAGCTATATATGCTGTCGGTAAAAGCATAAGCATGAAACTTAGAGCGGCACATATATCTGGTGTACTTCAAATTATTCTAGCGCTAGGTGCTTTGAGTGAAGTCGTAAGACGCTTTATTTACGGTAGTGAACCTATCTCTTCTTTAATGATGATATTTGGTGGAATAGCACTAATCGCTAACATTGCTTGTCTGTTTTTAATATTTGGTAACAAAGAAGACGGCGCTCATATGAAAGCGAGTTGGATTTTTTCCGCAAATGACGTAATCGCAAACGTAGGTGTAATCTTAGCTGGCTTATTAGTTACAGTAACTAGCAGCCGTTATCCAGATTTAGTGATTGGTTTGATAATTGCTCTTGTCGTTTTAAACGGTGCTCGCCGCATCTTACAGCTAAAGTATTAAGCAGAGAAATGAAAATAATGCACTCATCGTATATCAAATCAAATATATCATACGTGATAATGATTTTAATCGCGGTGCAGTCTGTGTTTTTTTCGCTAGAAGAGCTTGAAATAAACTTAAGTGAAAGTTCTTTTAGTTCATCACTAACTAAGTCTATTACCCCGCTAAAAGCTCCAGAAGACTCCAATATGCTTGAGGTGAATAATAGCAACTCTTCAATTGATAATTGTAATTTTTGTTGCTGTTGTCACTTATTTTTAAATGCTGATTCTTCCTGTAACATTTTCCAAGCAACAGAATATTTCCTTACCTACGCCTTAGTTTCTCCTGAGCTAAAAGGCTATATCTCGGTGCCATTCCGCCCACCTAAATACGCCTAAATTTATAGAAAATTAAGAAAGGTCAAATGTTAATGACCTAAATATCACATATAAATTTATAGGAAAGTATACATGGCACTTAATACCTGTGTGCATCGCAAGATAGCAATTTTAAGGTGTGTAACACCTCGGCTTAAATATATCGCGTTTCTCGCTTTGTCACTTTTTACATTTAATGTTTATGCCTTTGAGAAGCAGTTAAACCTTCAAGAGGCAATTCAGTGGACGCTTAAACAAAATCCAGAACTTAAAATATTTGATTTCAAGCAAACGGCATTAATTGGACGAGAACAAATCGCAAGTTTAAATCCTGCTTATGAACTAGAGCTTGAAGCTGATAACTTTGCAGGCTCAGGTGAATTTAATACATTCGACAGTGCTGAATTAACAGTCGCTCTATCTTCGGTTATCGAAATGGGAGATAAACGCTCAGCGCGGATTGGAATTGTTTCAAAATCAAGAACACTACTCACTGCTGAAAAAGAAGTCTCTGCGCTTAATTTAATGGCTCAAGTCACTGAGAAGTACGTGGAAGTACTTGCAGCCCAACAAAGAGTTATATTGGCAGAAAATGCTTTGAGCTTAGCACAAGAAACCTTAGAGATTGTATCTCAGCGTAACCGCGCAGGTGCTACTCCTGAGGCTGAAGTGAAACGCTCAAAAGCAGTTATTGCTCAGGCTAACCTCACCCTTCAATCTGAACAAAAGCGCTTGGAATATTTGAAGCTCTCATTAGCAGCCTACTGGGGGGAAAACTCTGTAACCTTCTCTGAAGTACAAGGTGATCTTTTTCAGTTTGGCAATGATAGTGACTTTAACACTCTCTTTGCGAAGTTAGAAAAAAATCCAGCAATTCAAATCTATGCAAGTGAACAGCGACTAAAAGAGGCTGAAATACAGTTGGCTAAAACAGAGTCAACGGCCAATATCAAATGGTCTGTTGGTGTTAGGCGCTCTCAAGAAGCCAATGATACGGCACTGGTCGCTGGCTTTAGCTTACCTTTGTTTGCTGAAAAGCGAAATTCTGGCGCAATCGCTAGTGCGCTAGCAGAGCGTGACCAAGTTGCCATAGAGAAAGAGGCGACTAAGTTAAGATTTAGAAATCACTTACTACGAGCATACTCCAATAGAAAACAAGCCATATTAACAGCTAATTCATTAAAGCAGTCGGTTATCCCAATGCTTGAAGATGCACTGGAAGATACTCAAGACGCCTATCAAAAAGGTCGATATGGATATCTTGATTATGTATCGGCTAGACAAGAGCTGTTAAATGCTCGGCGAACCCTTATTGACGCGGCATCTGCTGCCCTAATTTATGGCGCAGAGATAGAAAAACTAACAAACGAAGCGCTGTCACTCTAAATAAACATCACTTTAAGTTTAATAACAATTTATTGATTCAGTGATTAACTGAATCGTTTAGGAATTCAAAATGAAAAACTATTTACTCGCACTATTGATTTTTATTGGGTATCTATCACCCATTCAAAGTGTTTTCGCTAGTGAAGATGAACATGAAGGCGAAGAAGGCATAAGCAAAATCGACAATAACATGGCAAAAAAGGTTGGTGTTGAAACAGCCTATTTAGCTTCAAAAACGTTGAACCAAACTATCCCTGTATACGGCTCTACGACGATAGGCGCTGAACAATTATTTCAAGTTAGCGCTAGATATAACGGCGTTATAAAGACAATAAACTTCACTGTTGGTGATACGGTAAAAAAAGGCGATCTATTAGCCGTTATTGAATCTAATGAGAGCTTAAATACTTATAAAATAACATCGCCTGTTTCTGGGACTGTTTTACAGCGAAATGGAAATATTGGCGGTATCACGCAAAACACTAGCTTGTTTGAAATCGTCAAATTTGACACCTTGTGGGCTGAATTTAAGGTGTTTACCAGCCAATATAATCAAATCAAAGTCGGTCAGCATGTTGATATTGAGCAAGGTGAACACGCATTCAGTTCAGTCATCACTAATATTATTCCAGCTAAAGATCAGCCTTATGTTTTAGCACGGGTACGATTAAACAACACTGAGTTAAAGCTAACGTCAGGTCAATTATTAAAAGGCAACGTAAAGATAAACCAATTTGAGGTGGATTTAGCGGTCGAGAAAGTTGCCATACAAGAGCTAGGTGGACAATTAGGTGTCTTTGTAAAAGAAGATGAAGAGTACGAGTTTGCACCACTTGTCCTTGGTCGTTCAGACAAAAACTATATCGAGGTCATTGATGGCCTCAGTAAAGACGCTGAATATGTAAACAAAAACAGTTATCTGATTAAAGCAGATATCTTGAAATCTGAAGTAGAAGACGACGATTAGGAGACGCAATATGATTGAATCAATTTTGCGTCTTGCAATAAATAGGCGCTATTTAGTATTAAGCTTGCTGATGGTAATCATCGGCGTTGGTATGTGGAGTTATCAAAAACTTCCCATTGATGCTGTTCCAGATATAACAAACGTACAGGTACAAATAAATACCTCTGCCCCCGGTTATTCACCTTTAGAAGCGGAGCAAAGGGTAACTTTTCCAGTAGAAAACGCATTAGCTGGACTACCAAAGCTGTCTCACACCCGCTCTCTTTCAAGATATGGTTTATCCCAGGTGACCGTTATCTTTGAAGAGGGAACCGATATTTATTTCGCACGCAACTTAATCAATGCAAGATTAGCTGCGATAAAAGGCGTTATTCCCTCTGGCTTAGAGCCAGAGATGGGTCCTATTTCCACAGGGCTTGGTGAAATATTTATGTATACCGTACAAGCTTCTCCTGACGCTAAAATGCCTAATGGAGAGCCTTATACCGCTATTGCCTTAAGAGAAATACAAGACTGGATCATTAAACCGCAATTGGCTCAAGTTAAAGGCGTCATTGAGGTCAACAGCATCGGCGGCTATAACAAGCAGTATCATATAACGCCGAAACCCGAAAAATTACTTTTTCATCAGGTAAGCTTTGAAGACGTTTCTGATGCATTACGTAAAAATAATGATAACCGTGGCGCGGGTTATATTGAGCAAAACGGACAACAAGTGTTAGTGCGCTCCATTGGGCAACTTGCGACAATGGATGAAATCCTCAATGTCATCATCAAAAAGAACGATGGTATTCCTGTAAAAATAAGTGATGTTGCCAATGTTGCTATAGGCAAAGAACTTAGAACAGGGGCTGCTACTCGTAATGGCATTGAGACAGTGCTTGGTACAACCATGATGCTGATTGGTGAGAATTCTCGCACCGTTGCTTTAGAAGTGGAACATAAGCTCAGCGAAATACAAAAATCTCTGCCAAAGGGCATTACCGCAGAGCCTGTTTACGACAGAACAACGTTAGTAGATAAAGCGATTGCAACCGTTACCAAAAACCTCGTTGAAGGTGCGCTTTTAGTTATTGTTGTGTTATTTATTCTACTTGGAAATTTACGTGCAGCTCTCATTACCGCTGCTGTTATCCCTATTTCCATGTTAATGACAATCACAGGTATGGTGCAAGCAGGAGTATCTGCCAATTTAATGAGTCTCGGCGCATTGGACTTTGGCTTGATAGTGGACGGGGCTGTAATCATCGTTGAAAACTCTGTCCGTAGGTTAGCACAGGCCCAACACAACGGTCATAGGCAAGACTTAAGAGAACGCCTAAATACCGTTTTTGAAGCCACTTCAGAAGTGATACGTCCAAGCTTGTTTGGTGTGGCAATTATCACTGTTGTTTACATCCCCATTTTCACGCTAACTGGCGTTGAAGGGAAAATGTTCCACCCTATGGCGGCAACTGTCGTTATGGCGTTAATTTCCGCAATGATCCTTTCAGTTACACTGGTTCCTGCTGCTGTAGCTGTGTTTATGAAAGGTAAAATCAGCGAAAAAGAAAGTGTAGTTATTCGTTCAACCAAGTCTATTTATGAACCATTGTTAAAAATGGCGATGAAATTTCGTTGGATTATTGTTTCATTCTCAACGCTGTTAATGGGGTATAGCCTTTGGTTAGCAACTACGCTTGGGACAGAATTTGTTCCTCAATTAAATGAAGGTGATATTGCACTACAGGCATTAAGAATTCCATCGACTGGCCTAGAGCAATCAGTAGAAATGCAAGAAGTACTTGAGCAACGTATTAAAGCGTTTCCTGAAGTTGATAAAGTATTCTCGCGCATTGGCACACCAGAAGTAGCAACCGACCCAATGCCACCGAGTATTGCTGATATCTTTGTTATTTTAAAACCACGTAAAGAATGGGCCGAACCTTCAAAACCAAAAAGTGAATTAGTTGAAGAAATAGAAAAAGTACTGAAAAACATTCCAGGCAACAACTATGAATTCACTCAGCCTATTCAAATGCGTTTCAATGAATTGATTTCTGGCGTTAGAGCTGATGTCGGCATCAAAATATTTGGTGATGATTTGGATCGGTTATTACTTACCGCAAAAGATATTCTAAATATTGTGAAAACCGTGGATGGTGCCGCTGATGCTCGAATGGAACAGGTCACAGGTGTTCCATCTTTATCAGTAATTCCTAAACGAGAAGCGCTTGGTAGGTATGGATTGAACGTTACCGAATTGCAAGACTGGGTTGCCACTGCGATTGGCGGTGAATCTGCGGGGATCATTTATGAAGGTGACAGACGGTTTGAGTTAGTTGTTCGCCTACCAGAGCAAATAAGAACGGATATCGATAGCTTGAAGCATCTGCCGCTTCCACTTGAGAATGGTAACTATGTGCCAATTGAAGAAGTTGCAGAGCTTAAATCAGAGTCTTTACCCGCGCAGATTAGCCGAGAGAACGGAAAAAGAAGAGTTGTGGTTACCGTCAATGTTCGTGGTAGAGATTTAGGCGGTTTTGTAAAAGAAGTTAAAGCTAAAATTAATCAGGAAGGAGAAATTCCAGCAGGATACTGGCTTGATTATGGTGGAACGTTTGAACAACTAGAATCAGCAAGTAAGCGATTAAGCCTAGTTGTACCGATAACATTGGTTGTTATCCTAGGTATTTTGATTATAGCATTTGGTTCATTAAAAGATGCATTAATCATTTTCAGTGGCGTGCCTTTAGCATTAACAGGGGGCGTATTTTCACTTTATTTAAGAGACATGCCCTTATCAATTTCGGCAGGTGTCGGCTTCATTGCATTGTCAGGTGTCGCAGTATTAAATGGCTTGGTTATGTTGGCTTTTATTCGAGATCTTTGGCATGAAAAAGGCGACCTATACGTAGCGATCATTGAAGGTGCCATCATTCGTTTAAGACCTATTTTAATGACGGCACTGGTCGCAAGTTTAGGTTTTATTCCAATGGCGTTAAACACTGGAATTGGTGCAGAAGTACAACGACCACTAGCAACAGTTGTTATCGGCGGTATTGTATCTTCTACCATTTTAACTTTGTTTGTATTGCCTATTTTATATCAATGGGCGCATGGCGCTGAGAGTAACAAACAGCAATCCGACGAAATCTAAAAGCAAAAAAGCAGCTTAATTACTAAGTTATGCCTAATTAAGCTGCTTTTTATATTGTATGCTCCAAAATTTTATTGATAAAACTTACTCTGCTTCATCCCTACAATTTTCATTTAAAAACTCAAACTCTATCGTCGTATGCGATAAATGATAGGAAGATAATTTAGCTGCAACCTCTTGTTTAAGCTTAATTAATTCTTTAACGTCAAAGTTGTCACTCAGCTCAAGGTGCGCTGTTAAAACGTGACTTTCACCATCCAGTGACCAAAAATGCATATGGTGTATACCATTTACTTCAGGAAATTCAATTAATGACTGCTTAATACGCTCTTGGGTCTCTTTATCGGGTGCAGCTTGAAGAAAAAGCACCAATGTTGATTTAAGATTTTTGAAAACGTTAAATAAGATAAACAGCGTAAACCCTATTGATAATAGAGGATCTAATATCGGCAGTTCAACGAACAACAATACAATAGAGACTATAAGAACGGCAACCCAACCGAGTACATCTTCAAGTAGGTGCCATGTCAGCACTTTTTCATTTAGTGTTTCACCCGCTTTTAATTTGAATACCGCATAACCATTTACGGCAACACCGAGTATGGCTAGCCCTAACATCCCCTCAACTACAGGCATTTCAGGATTGGACAGCTTAGGTATTGCTTCAAATAAAACCCAAATAGAGCCGATAATCAAAACAATACTATTTACCAATGCACCAAAAAGTGTAAGTCGGCGATAACCATAGCTGAATTTGTCTGATGCTTCTTTATCTGAAAAACGACTTAAAATCCACGCAAAACCTATTGAAAGACTATCACCAAGATCGTGAACGGCATCCGCCATTATCGCCGTACTGTTTGTGAGCCAACCACCTATAAATTCGATAATGGTAAATATCACATTAAGGAAAAATGCCCAACCAATCCGGTCGTCTTTACCATGCTGATGACTGTGACTATGGTTGTGCATTTTGTACCTCCAGTACTTTTTTATTTCTTATTTTTGATACATTCATATTAATCAAATGTCGGATCACTCGTTGATACAACCAACGTTTTACACCTGATAGATTAGTACCTTTTTCGAGATAGAACTTATCTGGTGAATCATAAAGCCCAAAGTCGTCATGAATACCTTCTTTTTGAATATAGGTATCCTCTCCACGCCAATCCGTACCGGGTGAAGATAAGCACTTTGTTGCAACACCATAACCACAAAACTCATCTTTTGCTTGGCTAAATTTCTGCTGTAGTGAGCTTAAGTATTGCTCATCCAATATAAAGCCCTCTAAGTTTATCCAACGCCCTTCAAAGTAAACTTCTACCCAACTATGAATGATGTATTTAGGTGCTAACCAAAATACAAGCTTAGGATAGCACCTTTTTATAGTTGCTGATCAATGGTAAAACCTTGGAAACGACACTGGATACCTAGTCCACGCAATAGTGCCATTAACAGATTACCCTTAGTATTACATTGTCCATAACCATCTGCTAGCACATCGCTTGCTGAAATATCATCACTCTTGTTATAGCCAAACATTATTTCATCTTTTACAAACTGATAAGCGGCACCAATTTTGTTGAAATTATCCAAATTTTTCCACCCTCGTTGATCGATCAGGGATTGGATATCTTTGTGTTCAAAATTAACGATATTCGTATTGTTTAAATATTTCTCAGTCATTTTTATATATCCCTTTCGTTGCATACCTATACTATAGATCCTATAGTAACTATAGAGTCAAATGTCTGGGGGAAATTGATGAAAATAGGCGAATTGTCAAAAAAATCGGGCTGTTCAATACAAACGATTAGATATTATGAAAGAGAAGGATTACTGTTAAATCCAAACCGTTCAGAAGGTAATTTCAGGCTGTATGATAGTAAAGCACTTAAACAATTGGAATTCGTAAAGCATTGTCGCAGCCTAGATATATCACTCAATGATATTAAACGTCTTATCGAATTAAAAAATAAGCCAGAAGAAAGCTGCTCTAGCGTTAATGCATTAATTGATCAGCAACTTGCACTAGTGAATAAACGTATGAAAGAATTAAGGGCGCTTAAAGCTGAATTACAACCGATGGCTAGTGCTTGTGGTTCGAACAATACTATTGAAGCATGCGGGATCATTAAGTCACTAGATAGTTAACTCTGTTAGAGGCATACGGGCAGAATATAGAACATTAATCGACTATTGCATGTCCTAAATGTGGACAGATAAAAACGGAAGAAATGCTGACAAATTCATGTCAGCGGTATCACAAGTATGAGTCACACAAGGTTTTGCCAAACTATTGAATGGTGACTGGTGTGTTTACTTCTCATATGGAACAGCAAAATTCCGCCAATTCTAGAACGACAAAATTAGTTGCAGCCGTTAATGCACTAGAGTGTTTAAATTGAAGTTTATTATTGACTCTTCAACGTCTGCTTTACACTCTGAATTTTCGTTAATAACTCAAAAGCTAACTTCCGCTTTTGGCTGTGAGTTCAACTGGTGAATGCAACGCTATCCTTATTATTATTTAAAGGAGCGTTTACATGAAACAGAGAAAGCGTATTTATTATAATGCAGAACAAAGAAGGTTAATTTGGGATCGATATCAGCGCGGTGATAGTGCGCATGATATAGCAAGGTTATTTGATCGATACCATTCATCTATATTAGGTATTATCCATAAAACAGGTGGTGTTCGGCCGCTTGAGCCCAAACGCTCACCAACAACACTAACTCTTGCAGAGCGAGAAGACATTTCACGAGGGTTAGCAGCAAGTAAGTCACTTCGAGAAATAGCGAGATACCTTAATCGCTCACCTTCCACTATTTGCCGTGAAGTAAACCGCCACGGCGGGATTAAAAAATATCGAGCGAGTAAAGCTGACAAAGTTGCCTGGGAAAATGCCAAACGCCCTAAGCCTTGTAAGCTGTATGGCAACAAAGAATTATGTTTAATCATTGCTCAAAAGATGGAATCTGCATGGTCACCTCAGCAAATCTCTGGTTGGCTTAGGCGGAGATACCCCAATAATGAGGATTTGAATGTGTCGCACGAAACAATATATAAAACCCTATATATACAAACCCGCGGCGCCTTAAAAAAAGAGCTACAAAAACACTTAAGGACGCAGCGGGTAGTCAGGAAATCAAAACACGCCACTCTTAAAGGTAAAGGGTTAGGAAAGATAGTTGACGCTGTACCAATTAGTGAAAGGCCATCAAATGTTGAAGACAGAGCTGTTCCAGGCCACTGGGAGGGAGACTTGATCCAAGGCTCAGGAAACAGTTTTATCGCGACTCTAGTTGAGCGGCACTCTAGGTATGTAATGTTAGTGAAAGTACCTAGTAATAAAACAAAGCCAGTAATCGAAGCGTTGATTAAACAAGCTAATAAGTTGCCAGCAGAGCTTTATAAATCATTAACTTGGGACAGAGGATGTGAGCTTACTAATCATAAAGACTTTACTCTAGCTACAGATATTCAAGTATATTTCTGCGATCCACAATCACCTTGGCAACGCGGCTCCAATGAAAATACAAATAGGTTATTAAGACAATATTTTCCAAAAGGAACTAACTTAAATGAGCATTCTCAGATAAGATTAAACCAAGTTGCCAGACAACTTAATGAGAGACCGCGGAAAACACTAGAATACGAAACACCTGCGGAGCGATTTAATCAGTGTGTTGCATCGAGTGGTTGAACTCACAGCTAAGTGAAGTCATAAGGTATTCATTGATGCTAATGTCCGCAATGTCGGAGGAGCTGCCGTTAGCAAATAGCATCAAATTATCGTAATATAACTGATTGAGTCTCAGATATTATGATTAAAAAATCATACTTTCATAAAAAGAGAGATTGGCGGCATCCCTTTAAAACCTTTCAGTCTAAAATGAGATCAATCTCAATCATTATGCACAGTCACAAATACTCCACATAGGTTGATCATGGCAGTGGCAAACGGATTATCATTTTTGGTATTGAGAGAGCCGTCGATAATATTCAAACAAGCACCTTTCTTATGGATGCTTTCAATTGCCTCAAGAATAGATTTTAACGACCGTCCCAAACGGTCGAGGCGAGTAACAATAACTTCATCACCTTCCCTGATAAAGTCGATGAGTTCCTTAAGCTTTTCTTCATTTCGAATCGAAGCACCAGACTGTTTGCCTTGGAATATTTTTTCACAGCCCTGAGCGTCCAACTTGGACAGTTGAACATTTAAATCTTGTTCTTTAGTTGAAACTCTTGCAAAACCAACTTTCATATATACGAAACCTGTAACTTTCGTACACCTTATCAATTAAGTGAACGAAACTAAATATCAACTTTAGTTCGGATTCTGCTACTTTAATTTATACTTTTTAAAAACCAGTCTTATAGTAAGCATCATTATTGAATCCACCTCAACGCACTACTCAGATCACTAAAGTGCTCAGTATTATTGATAGAGCATTCCGGAAACTCAGTTATGTCTATTTGAACACCTTTTAACTTATCTCCGACAATAGCTTTTCTCGCTGAAGTCACTCCAGTAGAGCGTATTTGCACTGATATTGGTTCTACGTTACAGCAACGACTAACAACTACACCTTTAAAACAAGATAGATCCAAAATAAAATTAACAGGCTGGTTAACCGAAGATAGCTCATCGGTAATCTCTTCCAAATATTGGTTTATTCCACGAACGGATAATTCACCAATTAACTCAATTATTAGTGTGCTACCCAACCATTGCTTCAAATATTGTCCTTGAGATAATTCCACTAAAATTAACCTTCTCTGCTAACTTGATTGCATATTATAGATTTTAGCGATCAGCCAGCCAGTGATCCCCATCAATAATGCCCATAAAAAGCCACCAATAAGTACCCCTATAAAGGACATATGCCAGCCCATACTTTTCCAATCCGTATGTAACATGTTTCCAGTCATACTGGACATCATATCTGGCATCACCATAACCAGAACTGAACACACAACCCAAACAATGGCAAAGGCGGCGGCACAGGCCAACGCAAAAGCTTTTTCATTAAGTTTCATCGTTATTCTCCTGTGGTGGCTTTCGCCACCACTTTACTAGTCTTCAAGTTCCACCATATCTTTCGCTGCGATGTCACCAGATATTAGTTTTACCGTTGCGAAGTGATCATTTACAATTTTAGTAATTTGTACCGTTCCCACTTTTTCAATAGTGTACGGATCATCACCTTCACCCGGCGCAATTTCCTCATGGAATCTAATAACACTGTATTTTTGTCCAACCTCTGCACCATGTTTGGCACCAATACAAATCAGAGTTCGATCAGTAGACTGCTCAACCACTTGGCCCCTCATCATATTTTTGTGATAAAACGCAGTATTCGAACAGCCTGCTAAAAAGATACCGAATACAACAAGCAAAAGAATTTTCATATTGGATGTTTTCATCATTTTTTCCTCATCTAACTTATTAACTGAGCAAGCTCTTTGGAAGCTTACTTATTTTTCCGGCTTGCACCCGGAGGAACTTTGTGACAACTCCACGGTTTATGAGCAGCGTTGTCTTTAACATTCTGATCAACAAATTTGTAGTAACTTTCTTTAGTGTGCGTCCACCAATCATCATGAACATCGGCACCATGTTTGCGAATAACTTCCTCAATCCCATCAAGGTTTATATTTGCCGCATCATATGCTAGGTGTATTTCACCTTCTTTGATGTTGTAACTGACTTCATCTATACCAAAAAGCTGATCAATTTTTTTTACTAACTCGTCACAGTTTTCTTCTGTGACATTACTTAGTCTTAAATTTCGAACAACTAAATTCTGCTCTCTAACGCCAACTCTATGATCTAAATCGCTCATAATTTATCTCCTAATGTGAGTGCGAGTGTTGTTGTTTTTTGTCTTTCATTTCTGCCATTTTGTATTTCATTTGTGGCATCATGTTTTCCATCATTTCCAGATGATGTTCAGCCATCTTGATTTGCTTATGCATTGGAATTGCTTCCATGTTTTTGTGCATGGATTGCATCATCTTCATCATTGAGCGGTGATGTTCAGCCATCATCTGCTTTTGCTTTTCAGGATCTTTTTCAGCTTTAATGGCATGGACTTCCTTTTTCATTTCCATCATTTTTGAATGCATTTTTCCCATGTTCTCATGCGACATTGCCATGCCTTGATGCATATCAGCTTTGTTCGCACCTTCATGTTTATGCTCATTGTTTTGGGCAAATGAGCTAGTGGTTATCAGTAGTGAACTAATAAATAAAATTGATTTAGTTAACGTTTTCATGATTTTTACCTTCTACACTTTTATTAAAATTTGGGATCCAACTTGGTGTCGATTCCATATAGCTATGGTACTCCGAACCAAACTCGGCAATAGCTTGTGTCTCTTCGCGTTTCGCTAGCTTGACGTAAACAACGACTAAGATTGGAAACATCGCAAGTGTTGGGATAGTCGGCCACTGCAATAAAAAGCCGAACATGATTAGAATGAAAGCTACGTACTGTGGGTGACGACACCTCGCGTACCATCCTGTAGTAGCCAATTGATGGTGTTTTTGCGCGTGATGCAATACGTTCCATGCTGAAGACAACATAAAGAAACCTGCCACAATAAACACCATACTCGCTATATGAAATGGGTCCCAATGGGCATCACCTTCCAAACCAAAGAAAGTATGTAATAAGTGCCCATTTTCATGCGCAAAGAAGTTAACTTCTGGGTAATTTTCAGTTAACCATCCAGACAAAAAATAGATAGTTAAAGGAAAGCCATACATTTCAGTAAATAGGGCAACAATAAAGGCAGAGAACGCTCCTAGGCTTCGCCAATCAGTTGATGTTTTTGGTTTTACAAAACTAAAGGCAAAAAAGATAAAAATTGCTGAATTCAGTATCACCATTGACCATAAGCCATAATCATATGTCTCATTCATCACTGTTCTCCTTCTTATGCAATTCCTTGCGTCCTTCTTCTAACCCTTGTATGTAGCCATCGCGATAGGCTTCATTTTTATCCGTGAGTTCTTGAAAGCTCTCTTCCTTTTTGTCATCAGGCGCATGTGAATGATCGTGACCATGTTTGCCGTGACTGCCATGCATAAATACATGCATCAAAGGACATAACAGCAAAATTAAATAGGGAAGAAATTGCAGAACATGTTGTCCATGTTCAAAGATTAAAAAATAGGTGGCTGCGGCAATAAGCACCAATGCAGCCCAACCTGTGGGTGTAAACCAAAATTTAGGGTGCTCATTTTTCATGTTGCCTCCTAAACGACCTTTAAGACACCGCGATACATTTGCATCTGACAATGAAACTCATGCTCTCCCGGTGATAAGTTCAATAAGGTAATTTGAGTAATTTCATTTAATTTAAGCTGCTCACTTATCTCCAATGATGGAATAAGCATTGTTTCAGCGCAGGGTGATTGATCTTTGCGCATAAACTTCAGAGTGACAGGCTGGCTAGCAGACACTTGAATTGAGGATGGTGAATACACGCCATCCCTCACTTCAATGAGTACTTCACTATCTTGAACAATTGTTTTATTGGGTTTGTATAGCCAAAACCACCAAACAATCATTGCAATTAACACTAAGCCTAATAAGTTAATTATAATCATTGTGATTCTCCTAATGCTTACTTTCTATGAGTTTTGGGCTTTAAAAAAGCGAAGTCGATTTGCATTTGACACTACGGTCAATGACGAAAACGCCATTGCAGCACCAGCAATTACAGGGCTAAGCAGAATGCCAAAGAAGGGGTATAGAACCCCCGCAGCAAAAGGAATCCCGGCTACGTTATAGACAAACGCGCCAAACAAGTTTTGTTTGATATTTCGTAAAGTCGCTTTGCTTACCGCGATGGCATCAGCAAGGCCATGAAGTGAACCACGCATCAGGGTAATGTCAGCACTTTCGATAGCTACATCAGTCCCTGTGCCTATAGCAAAACCAACATCAGCTAACGCTAGCGCCGGAGCATCGTTGATGCCATCACCTGTCATACCAACGATTTCGCCACTGCCTTGTAGCTCTTTCACCTTGTTGGCTTTGTCTTCTGGCAGCACTTCAGCAAAAAACTCGCTAATGCCCGCTTTTTTGGCAACAGCGGCAGCGGTTTCCTTGTTATCCCCCGTTAGCATGATGACGCGTATACCATTGGCCTGAAGACGTTGGATAGCAGAGATTGAGTCTGACTTAATGGGATCTGCAACAGCAATGATTGCTGCAAGTTCACCATCTACAGCAAAGTACATAGGTGTTTTGGCTTCTTTGGCTAAAGACTGTGCTTGTTCAACAAAGCCTGTGAGGTCTACGCCTTTTAACTTCATTAGTTTATCGTTTCCGAAAAGCAGGGCTTTGTTGTTGCAGCTTGCTTCTACACCAAAACCCGTAATGGCGTTAAAGGCTTCAATTTTTAGTAACTCAATATCCTGATCTAACGCACTTTCAACAATCGCTTGCGCTAAAGGATGCTCTGAGCCGCTTTCTAAACTTGCTGCAAGCTGTAGTACGTCTTTTTCGTCAGTAGCTTTTGCTAAAATAATATCGGTTACCTTAGGTGCCCCTTCAGTAATAGTGCCCGTTTTATCTAAAATCATGGCAGTGATTTTAGAGGCGGTTTGCAGTGCCTCACCGTTGCGAATAAGCACTCCGGCTTCTGCTGCTTTTCCTACTCCCACCATGACAGACATGGGTGTTGCCAAGCCTAAAGCACACGGGCAGGCAATAATAAGCACAGTAGTTGCTGAAACGATGGCAAAAGCAATGGCTGGCTCAGGTCCAAAGTTAAGCCATGCTAGCGCACTTAACACAGAGGTAATCATCACGACAGGTACGAAAAAAGCTGAAATAACATCGGCCAAACGGCCAATCGGCGGTTTTGAATTTTGTGCTCGTTTCACCATATTGATGATTTGTGCAAGCGCCGTGTCTTTACCAACGCGTGTGGCTCTAAATAAAATCATGCCTGATTTGTTCAAAGTACCTGCGACAACCTCATCTTCTTCAGCTTTTTCAGCAGGCATAGGTTCGCCTGTCAGCATGGACTCATCAATAGAGGTGTGTCCTTCCAATACCACGCCATCGACGGGAATTTTTTCACCCGGTTTTACCTTCACAATATCGTTAAATAAAACCTGCTCAATACCTATCTGAACTTCTTTGTTGTCACGAACCACGGTTGCTGTTTTGGCTTGCAAGCCGATAAGACGTTTAATGGCCTCAGAGGTTTTACCTCTGGCTTTGATTTCTAATGCTAAACCTAAATCAATTAAGCCAATGATCATGGCGGTAGCTTCAAAATAAACATGCCGTGCCATCAATGGAACAGCGTCAGGTGCAAACACGACAACCATCGAATACAACCAAGCTGTACTTGTTCCTAAAGCTATTAGAGTGTCCATATTAGCGGAGTGGTTTTTAAAGCTTTTCCAAGCGCCAACATAAAAATGCTTACCTGAAAAATACATAACACCAAAAGTTAAAATGCCTACAACCAGCCAAGACATGCGCTCAAGGTTTGTTTCAACCGTCATTTCTCCAACCACAATGCTGTAGATCATCAAAGGAACGCCGAGTGAAAGGGCAATAAACGTATCGCGCATTAGCTTTTTGTAATATGCAAAATCCGCAGCCTCTTTCTCATCAAGCGCATCTGTTGCTGAGCTATCATCAATTGGCTTCGCGTTATACCCCACTGACTCAACAGCTTTGATCAACTCTTTTGTTTTAGCTGTCCCATAAACTGTTACTGTCCTATCAGCAAAATTCATTTCCGCACTGACGACTCCAAGAGTTGCCTTCAACGCCCCTTCAATTTTGCCTACACAGCTAGCACACCCAGCACCTTCAATGATAAGCTGTTGGTTATGTGATACTTTCTCCAACGTATTCTCCTTACTTTTACACGAAGAGGATTGAGCTTTTGCCTGACAGCAACAGCCTGATTCAGTTTTTATATTTGTGTTAGTAGCCACCCTTTTTCCTCCTATGCTTTTTTAATTTGCTCAAAGTTTTCGATGAGATGACAAACCATGTTTGCAGTCGGTGCTTTGTCTTCCATTTCTTCCCATCGAGAAAGCGCAGAAGACATTTTTCCTCGAAGTGCCAACATTGCTTGAAACTGCTTTTCTGTTTCTTCAAGCCGCTCTTTGATCAGGCTTCTGACTAATGGGCACGCACTTTTACCATCTTCAGATTCATTAATAATTTCCTTGATATCTGCAACGGAAAAACCAAGGTTTCTGGCACTTAAAATGAATTTAAGTCTCGATACTTCTTTATTCGAGTATGACTTGTAGCCGTTCACTGACTTAGCAGGTTTTAACAATCCTAATCTGGTGTAATAGCGCACCGTATCAGCAGTCGTTCCAAGGCTTTTTGCCAGCTCCGCAACTTTCATATTCACTCCTCAGTTTTTTAGCTAAGTTTGTACTCTCATCTTCAGCTTAGACCTGTGTCTAAGACACAGGTCAAGTACTAATTCTAGTGAATAAGCTAAAAACTAATTTTTTGGTAAAAGAGAAATCTCGGTCAAAATCGACAGCATTAAGTACTGTAAATAGCAATAGTTTGAGCATTTCCATAATGCCTTTCCAAATATCGTACTAATCGTTCAAAACAATTGGTTATTTAAACCAATGAAAAAATCATTCTATTTTGATGGGAGTGGCGAAAAAAAGACGCACTGTTCCCGTGATTAGCCAATAATTGGTGGACGATAAAGTAAGAGATGGATACCAGATTTTGGTAGGGGTGTACGCTGTAGAATTAGCTCAGAATGAATATTGCAAATACCTTCGTCTTGCGCTTCCACAAGATAGGCATTTAAATGAAAGCTTGTACAAAAACCGCCTTCACAACAAACACAATCACTAGCTTTGCATTTTTCACAGACTTCATCACCATGACGGTGTTTAGAATCTTGCGAGTTTACAGTGTGATAGTGACTATTGTCATTCATTGATTGATGGTGAATATTTTTGCTTCGTTGCATAATATGCGTGTCGGAAGATCCATTTTGATGTTCTTCACAATTCATTGGCTTAGCTGTAGCAAAACTATGCTGCGTAAGCAACACAGTTATTATTACTATTTTAAACCACCTGAAAAGTCCAAACATTATCATTCCTTCTTTAGCACCTACAATATTAGCCACTTTATAAAAATAATTTTATGATCTTGATCAACCTTTGAACTAAAACCTAAACTTTTTACTTTTTACTTTTTACTTTTTTAAACAGCTTTAACTTCACAAGTATAAAAGGGGTGTCTAATTTATACTCATGAGATTGAAGCCAAGCATGAGCACCATTAAAAGAAATAAAAACCCTACGCTCATAACTAGGTATTGAGTAATGGATCATTTTTCCAATTGTTCAGCTTTAAGCGCAGTACTTTGCAACAATCGGTTCTATCCCGGGCACATCCAATTCCCGTTCATCAAAAGTGATAAAATGGCCTATTGTACGTCTTTCAATGGCGATGTTTTTTGCCTTGACTCTTTAACCTTAACCATTCGCCAACTTTACTTCTTAGCTGATATTCCACCTTGATAGGTATACACCAGACTGGCACCGATTGAAAACAAGAAGTAGCTTACTATTACTGCTCTTAGTTCTTTCCAAAAAAACTATTAGCTAGGCCTTTCCTAACATAACTAAAATGGTTTAAATCCCAAAAAACGAAAGCTACCATCAATATAGTTGCGGTAGCTCTCATCAAGTCAATATAGTATTTCTTCATATCAGAGCCAGAACTTGATACCTGCAACAAAAGCAGTATCACGAGTACTTTGCCCATTTAACTTCGCAAAGTCGGCTGTATTACCAAATTTATTTGTCCACTCAACGCCAACATAGGGAGCAAACTGGCGGGTAAACTCATAACGAACCCGAAAACCAATAGCACTGCTAGACAAGCCACTACCAAGGTTATTTTGGACGTCTTCCTTACCGTAAAGCGTCAACTCTGCTCGTGGTTGAACAATTAACTTTTGAGTAAGTAACAGCTCATACTCAGCTTCGATCGAAAATGCACTATTACCTTGCTCTCCTAAATACGCAGTCATATCAATTTCAAACCAGTAGGGGGCTAGACCTTGTAAACCAAAAGCTAGCCATTTGCGGTTTTCACCTTCGTTATTGTAATCAAGTCGAATACCGACTTGTGTATCCCAATAAGCAGATATTGCGTGGCCCCATAGAAAATCTGTTTGGTTCTCCTCTAAATTACCTTCGCTAAAATCTCCTTCAGTTTTGATGACTAATCTATCAAAAGTAGTGCCATACCATGCCTGAAAGTCAAAAACACCTGCGTTTGTTTGCTCATTATATTCAAGACGATCCCCTAGTAGCGCGTAAAATGAATGCTCATCTGCCAAAGTCAGTCGTTTGTCGCTACTGAGTGCATAAGGACCTTCAGTCAAAGTTGTACCTGCTGCATAAGCATGGGGGTCTCTAGCATCTTTAGGTGCATCTCCACCTTGTGCTTGCATTTTAGAATCACCCATCTCAGTCATCTCATCTTTTGCAGATACAGATACACTTATAAGGGGCAAACCTATTAATAATAGTCTTAACGTATTGGTTAGTATTAATTTTTTCATGATACAACTACCTCTCTAAACATACCTGCATCCATGTGGAATAATAAATGGCAATGCCATGCCCAGCGACCTACGTCATGAGGTGTTGTTAAAAAACTAATTCTTTGCGCTGGTTGTACAGGGGTAGTATGGCGACGAACCTGTACATCACCTTTTTCATTCTCCAAATCGCTCCACATACCATGCAGGTGCATGGGATGTGTCATCATTGTATCGTTTTGTAAAATAACTCTTAAACGTTGATTATGCTTCATGTGAACTGGCGTGCTTTTTCCAAATTCCAAGCCATCAAATGACCAGCTATAACGCTCCATGTTTCCAGTTAAATGTAATTCAATTTCAGCCTCTGGCTCTTGCTGGTTTGTAATTCCCTCAAGAGAATGTAAATCTGCAAGTGTTAAAACACGGCGTCCATTTTTACGTAAACCTATACCGGGATCATCAAGGTTTGTTCTAGGCATATCAACACGCATATCAACAGAAGCTCCATACTCTGTTTTTGCATGACGCACTTTAGTGCTAGCAACAGCTAATGGGTTTTTAGTCATTCCATGTTTACTATGATCCATTGCCATCGCTCCATGACCCATTGCACTATGATCCATTTTATTAGAATTCATGCCCGACATGTCTGCCATACCTGCCATCGCGGAATGCTCACCACCTTGGGCCATATTCCCCATCATATCTGTCATCGTTAACCATTCAACGGGATCTAGAGCAGGTACTGGTGCATTAATATTAGGTGCCATTGACAAAGTACCTTTAGCATAACCTGAGCGATCCATGCTTTGTGCAAAAATCGTATATGCATCATTTTTTGGCTCGACAAGTACATCATAAGTTTCACCGGGACCAAATCTAAATTCATCTACTGTCACAGGTTCAACATTTTGTCCATCAGCTTGTACAACTGTTAACTTCAGCTCAGGTATTCTTACATCAAAAAACGTATTGCTAGAACCGTTAATAAATCTAAGCCTAACCTTTTCGCCAGCTTTAAACATTCCACGCCAGTTTGTCAAAGGCGCACAACCATTCATTAAAAAAGTCATTGCAGATGCTGATAAGTCTGCAAGATCTGTAGGGTTCATTCTCATTTTATTCCACATTTCCCGGCGTTGTAGCGCATTTGAAACGCTGCTATTTGAAATGTCATCAAAAAACTCTGGAACAGTAGGTTGATTAAAGTTAAATACATCGCTCTGTACTTTTAACTTGCGGAACAAATCCATTGGGTCATCATCAGTCCAATCAGACAATTGGATAACATGCTCATTGTCAGCACTAATAATATCCTTTTCTCTTGGCTCAATAATTAATGCGCCGTACATACCTGTCATTTCTTGAAAGCCACTGTGTGAGTGATACCAATATGTGCCGCTTTGTTGCAGCTTAAATTTATAAACAAAGGTTTCACCCGGCATTATACCTTTAAAGCTAATACCCGGTACGCCATCCATTTGATACGGAAGAATGATCCCATGCCAATGAATTGAACTCGGCACTGATAATTTATTAGTTACCCTGATAGTAACGTCATCACCTTCTCTGAGGCGCAAGGTAGGAGCTGGTATTGAGCCATTGATTGTTGTAGCCATTCTTACAACACCTGTGAAGTTTACGGGTGACTCATCTATCACCAGATCTATTACTTCTCCACTTAGTTCGGGCGCAGTACCTGTTGAAGTTCCAGCAATCAAAGATGAAGCTGCATGAAGAACACTTGGAAAAGCAGCTAATACACCGCCAGCAATTACACCTTGTACAAAGCGTCTACGTGGCGTAGAAACTTGATGTAATGGACTTTTAATTCTCATTTTGTACTCCGTTATTTAACCAATAAATTAATGTGACCAATGAATGTGCTTAATCTTCCATTCACCATTTTGTTTTTCCAGCACTATCGTTTCCATGCCTTGATAATCGCGTTCAACACCTTTATGAGTACCTGTAGTTTGACTACGCGACGCAGAGATAGCGGTATTTCCAAGTATCGTCACTTGATGTTCAAGTGTGTCGCTCTTCATCGCTGCTAAATACTTCATATCCGACAACATATGATGATGAGCATATTCATCAGCGCTCCTTTCAACGCGGCCTCCCTCGAAAATGGTGACATCATCCGCTAACTGCGCTCTAGCCTGTTTTTGATTGCCAGTTTCAAGTGCTTGATGAAATGCCAAAACAACTTTTGCGGCAGGGGTATCTATACCTTTAAACAAACCTTTGTCTTTGTTCTTATCACCATGAGCGTTTGCTGCGAAACTAAACGTCATTAATAAAACGAGTAATATATTTATTGTTTTCATTTTCATTCTCTCTTTTAGGTTTTAATTTGCAGGGCCAACAACACTAGTAAGCCCAGCCGTTACAGATAAAATGGCAAAAGCTACTAGCATTTCTATCGAGATAGATTTAGATAAAGCCTCTCTGCCTTGACTATTTTTAAGTTGTGGAACGAGTATTAGTTTATGTTTAGCAGCAAGTGCCAAAATAGACACTACAAGGGCCAATTTAAACAACAGTGTTTGTCCGTAACTTGAGCTTATTAGTGCATCAAGACTTCCGACCAATTGAATCACGAGCCAGAGGCCTGCTACCAACAATAGGCTCACTGTAAAACTTGCTTGTTTGCCAAAGCTTTCCATCAGCAAATGAAGTTCTGCATAACTTAGCTGATGGCAAGCCTGTTTTAGTGGCAATAACGCCCCAAACCACCATGCCATAACGAGCACATGCAAAATAAGCAAGCCTTTTTCAATTGTGCCTAACTCAGAAATATGACCCAGTAACGTGAATGAGTATGCAAGGATTAATAAACTCAACATTAAAGCGCTTTGTTTTAAGTACGAGTTCACAGCGAGTTTGAACCTTAAAGCTAAAGCGATTATTGCGGTAACTAGCCCAAGCGCTCGAAGCAAAGCTCCAGTGCCGACAGAGGAGTCCCACATAATAGCCAATATATCAGCGTCTATCGCCCCCTGAATTCCCTCTTCTGCCATTGCACCAGTACTGGCAAAGAACCAAGTAATATTAGCGATCAAAGCCATAACTATATAAGTTCTTGTCCACGTTAAATTCGCTATTACAGTATTAGTATGAGATTCATTATTCTCAAATATTTGCCTGAAAAATGTATAACCAGCAATACAGGCAAAGCCGACGTAAAATACAATTTTTGACAGTACAATGACTGTATTCCAGATATACATTTCCATATCAATCACACCGCCTATTTTAGTGAACCATAAAGCCGAAGCTATGTTTCATTTTATGACCATCGTTACCTAAGAAGGTTACATCCACAGCATAGTTTGCAGGAGCTAATTTAGGTAGTTTCCATGTAAATTTGCTAGTAGCGACTTTAGAAGGCTCGAATCCAAATTTAAATTCTTCGCCTTGTTTATTGGCCAATGAAACTTTTACAACACGTACCTCTTTGGTGAACACCAAAGTTAACTCTTCTGGAGGATTCATTAGCATTGCATTATCAGCAGGCACACTTTTTTCAAGATGCACATGCGCAAATACCGCACTACTAAAAACGACACTGATTACGGTTAAAAATTTAATTAGTTTTTTCATATTTACCTCTATTTTAGTTTATTGAAATTGCTATTTATGGTTTCTTAACTTCGCTAAGCATTACTTTTTAGCTCCGCCTTAGAAAGCTCCTTGTTAAAGGCGTTTAATTCTGGCTTTTTAACGATTGAGTAAATTACTGGGAGCACAATAAGAGTGAGTAGCACAGCACTTGTCATTCCGCCTACCATAGGTGCAGCAATACGACTCATAATCTCCGAACCTGTTCCTGTACCATATAAAATGGGCATCAAGCCGATAATGATTGTTGCAACTGTCATCATTACTGGACGAACTCGTAAGCCTGCACCGTGCAATAATGCATCTTGATATGCATCATCAGAGATAGGTTCAGCTCGCTCTTCAGCTTTTTCCTTAAGCTCAGCAAGTGCCTGATTGAGATAGACCAACATTATCACACCAATCTCAACCGCTACCCCAGCTAGAGCAATAAAGCCCACGCCAACAGCCACAGAGAAGTTAAACCCTTCCAGATACATCAACCATAAGCCACCAATCATCGCCATAGGCAAGGTAACGATAATGATAGCCACCTCACTAAACGCTCTGAAGTTTAAGTAAAGTAGAATAACAATAATGGCGAGTGTTAAAGGCAATACATAGGTGAGCTTTTCTTTCGCTCTTTCCATATATTCGTATTGCCCAGCCCAAGTAATTGAATAACCTGCTGGTAGTTTTAGATTATTAGCCAAGTGTATTTTTGCACTTTCAACATAAGTACCTACATCAACACCGTCTATATCGATAAACGTCCAGCCATTTAAACGAGCATTTTCACTCTTAATCCCCGGCGGACCGTTCTCAACTCGAATATCTGCGACATCACCTAGTGCAATGCGTTGACCACTTGGTGTTACAACAGGTAATCGTGATAGCTGCTCAGGAGAGTCTCGATAGTCTTGCGGATAGCGTAAGTTAACAGGGTAACGCTCTTGACCTTCTACCGTTTGGGTAACGTTCATACCACCAATAGCTGTAGAAACCACTTGTTGAACATCTTCGATGTTTAACCCAAAGCGACTTGCCTTATCGCGTGAAATATCAACCTTGATATATCGTCCACCTGCAACTCGCTCTGAGTAAACTGATGCTGTGCCTGTAACTTCGGGTAAAATTTGCTCTATTTGTTGGCCGATTTCCTGAATCACATCAAGCTCTGGTCCGGCGACTTTAATACCCACAGGCGTTTTTATGCCTGTTGCTAACATGTCGATTCGGGTCTTGATTGGCATAACCCAAGCATTCGTTAAGCCCGGAAACTTAACCAATTTATCAAACTCAGCTTTTAACGATTCAGTAGTCACACCCTCTCGCCACTGCTCTTGTGGCTTCAATTGAATAAAGGTTTCAATCATGGTTAAAGGTGCAGGATCGGTTGCAGTTTCAGCTCTTCCTACTTTACCAAATACAGTTTCAACTTCTGGCACAGTGCGAATAAGCTTGTCTGTTTGCTGCAATAACTCCCTTGCTTTACCAATTGAAATACCGGGATAGGTAGTAGGCATATACATGAGATCGCCTTCATCCAATGGCGGAATGAATTCACTACCAATTTTATCGACAGGCCAAAAGCCAACGATAGTCACTAATATTGCTGCTACTATTGTCGATTTTGGAAACTTCATGACTTGCTTTAAAACAGGCATGTAGATAGCAATCAATAATCGGTTTAACGGGTTTTTCTTTTCAGAAACAACTTTGCCTCGAATAAAGTAGCCCATCAAAACAGGCACCAATGTGATCGCCAAACCTGCTGATGCCGCCATTGCATAGGTTTTTGTATAGGCGAGCGGAGAGAACATTCTTCCTTCTTGCGCTTCCAAGATAAATACAGGTAAGAATGAGACTGTAATGATCAGTAAGCTAAAAAATAGTGCAGGGCCTACTTCACTCGCAGCCTTAGCAACAATTTGCCAGCGATTTTCATCTGTTAGTGGTGTTTTCTCCATATGCTTGTGCATATTTTCAATCATCACTATTGCACCATCAGTCATCGCACCAATCGCAATAGCGATACCGCCTAAAGACATAATGTTGGCATTGATGCCTTGCATATACATGATAATGAACGACACCAAGATACCTAATGGCAGAGTAACAACTGCCACAATAGATGAGCGAAGATGAAATAGGAAAGCCACACAGACAATAGCAACGACTGCAAGCTCCTCTAGCAACTTGCTCCAAAGATTATCAACAGCACGATCTATTAACTTCGATCTGTCATAAACAGGGACAATCTCCACCCCCTCTGGTAGAGAAGATTTAAGCGATTCAAGTTTTTCTTTTACCCCGTTTATGGTTTGTTGAGCGTTTTCACCAAAGCGCATAACGACAACACCACCAACAACTTCGCCTTCACCATTAAGCTCTGCGATACCACGGCGCATTTGAGGCCCTAAATTAACGGTAGCAACATCACCAATACGCAATGGCGTGCCTTGTTCGTTAATACCAAGTGGGATTTTCTCTATATCACTAACTGATTGAATATACCCCGTTGCGGTAACCATATATTCAGCTTCAGCCATTTCCACAACGGATGCGCCAGTTTCTTTGTTCCCTTTTTGTAAGGCTATTTGTATTAAACTTAGAGGAATATCGTAAGCTCTCAATTTATCAGGATCTACTTGCACTTGATACTGCTTAACCATACCACCAACGGCGGCAACTTCGGACACGCCCGGAACAGTTTGTAGTTCATACTTTAAGAACCAGTCTTGAATGCTTCTTAATTGGCTTAGATCATGGTTTCCAGACTTATCTGTTAAAGCGTAAATGTATACCCAACCCACACCTGTTGCATCAGGTCCTAATTGAGGTTTTGCCGAATCAGGCAGGCTTGATGCTACTTGGCTTAAGTATTCAAGTACTCTGCTTCTAGCCCAATACAAATCAGTATCGTCATCAAAAATAATGTAGACGTAGGAATCACCAAAAAATGAGTAACCACGAACAGTTTGCGCCCCCGGCACTGATAACATCGCTGTAGTAAGAGGAAATGTCACTTGATCCTGCACTACTTGTGGTGCCTGTCCCGGATAGCTCGTCTTAATTATCACCTGCACATCAGAAAGATCGGGGAGTGCATCTACTGGTGTTTTTTGTAATGAATACAAACCACCAAACGCGATAATTAAGGTAATCAACAAAACAAAGAAACGATTGCCGATAGACCATCTAATAATTGATTCAATCATTATTTTTCTCCCACTTAATGATTAGAATGATCAACAGCAGCTTTATTTTCCTTGCCGTGTTGTTCATCTGATTCAAGAGAAATGTCAGTGATAACTAAGTCATCTCTAACCTCAAAAGTGAAAGTGACATTATCACCGACATTGAAATCAACCATTTCTATATTGTCCGCGACGATAAAATCCATCGTCGCAGCAGGTCTATCCCATTTCTCTATTGGGCCTCTGCTAATATTTAGAATCCGTGTATCAATATCAATCGCATTAATCAAACCAGATACTGTTGCTGATGATACTTCAGGCTCACTCATGATATGAATTCCAGTAATTTCATATCCACCGTCTTCGGTTTTGCTCACTTCAAAGTGCAAAGATTGACCTGACTTTAATGAGTCAATATCGACTTTTTCAGCCACAGTAAAATCCATAACCATTTCAGGCCAATCCCAAGCTTCAGCAGGGCCATGTGAAATATTAACCATGCGGTGCCCTGCCATAACACTATTAACATCCCCTTGCATCCAAACAGAGTTAGGCACTTCATCATGAGTCATTCGTTTAAAGTCAGAGCTTTTACTTGATTCAGAATCAATCAAGAATTGGGCAGATGTCACCACAACGTCATCTTCATTTAAGCCGTCTAATATTTCGATGCTGTCGATATCAACCCGGCCAATAGTCACTTCAATAGATTTAAATTGCCCATCACCTAACGCAAGTACTACTCTGTCCTGTTTACCTGTTCTAATAACGGCTTCTTTAGGCACGAGGATGGTGCTATCAGCTTGATTAGCGTGAATAGAGACTTGTGCAAACATATTTGGTTTTAATTGATAGTCTGTGTTATCAAATTTCAATCTCACTCGGAGTGTGCGTGTTTTACTGTTCAATGTTGGATAAACATAATCAACGACACCAGCCCAGTCCTCACCGGGTAAATAATCCAGTGTCATTGATACAGGAAGTCCTTTTTTAATTAAGGCTGCGTCACGTTCAAACACTTCTGCTTCAACCCAAACTTGATCTAGCTGGCCAATGCTTAATAAGGTGTTTCCCGGCTTTACATAAAAACCTTCTCTAACCTTCAAACCATCGACAACACCTGCTTGTGGTGAATAAAAGGTAATTGTTTGCTGAACCTTTCGTGTCTTTTCTAGCTTTTGAACAAAGTCTGCTGAAAGCTGTAACGCTTTTAGGCGATCTTTGGCTGCTGAAATTAAAGAACTATTGTTGCGCTTTAACGCTATTAACAGCTCTTCCTGAGCATTAACTAACTGAGGAGAATATAGTGTATAAAGAGGCTGCCCTTTCTCTACAGGGTTACCTGCTGCTTTGATGTAAAGTTTATCAATCCAGCCATCAACCCGTGGGTGGATATGAATTAGCTTATCTTCATCATATTGAACATAACCTACCGTTGAGATTTCAGTATGCATATTTTTCAGTTCAACAGGTGCAGTGCGAACCCCAAGGTTATTCACTACATGAGGCGCAATTTTTACTGCTCCGGGGCCAAAGTCATCACCAGATGATCCTTCCTCATACACTGGAATTAGATCCATCCCCATAGGCGACTTACCGGGCTTGTCCCGGCGGTAATTAGAATCCATCGGTGCAACCCAATACAGAGGCTTTTTTTCTCCTGATGTTGCTTCATTACTATTACTGTTTGAGCCAGTACCTTGATATAAACTCAATGCTCCAGCACCAAGTGCTGCCCCAATGATGATGGCAATAATTGTTTTTGTATTCGTTGACATTATTTTTCTCCAAATTGCTGACTGGATAAGTGCTGATTAGTTTTGTGTGAAGTTTGCATCGACTTATGTTCAGCATTTGAGTTAGATTGAGAATGTGCAAAGAAATAGTTGATACGAGCAACTGTTTTAAGTGCGTCAACATCAATTCTTAAAGCTGATATTCTGGTATTTAATTCGGCAATTCTTGCTCGAACAACTTCGGCAAAATCGCCATCATCATTTGTGTAGGCTGTCAATGACGCTTCTGCTTGGTCATGAGTTTGTTTAAGGAGTTGTTCTTGATAGATAGATTGTCTATCTGATAAGCGTTTAAGCTGTCTTAGTTCTTTTTCTAAAACACTGATCATTTGCTTTGTCAGTAATAGTTTCTCGGTTTTAATAGTCTCTGAATCTGCAATAGAAGCTGCAACTTGCTTATCTTGTCTGTTCTCGGTAAACAAGGGTAAATCAAACGTTACCCCAACAGAAAATAAATCAGCTCGGCTATCACCAGAGGGCATATTGTCGCGATAGGCATAACTAGCATTAACACCCCATTGCGGCTCATATTGCTGTTTGGCTAACTCAATTCCTTTTTCTGAAGCTTTGCGTTTTATATCAATCGCAAGTATGGCTGGGTGATTCGAAAGCTCCTGAGCCAATAGATTTCTTGAGTAATTAGATGCTTTTAGGACTGTTGGATTATTCAATTGAATCGAAGGCAATTCTTTTGAGACGCTAAACTCTAATGGTTGCGCGTCAAAGTTGAATGATTCATTCAAACGATCCGCATCGTAAATATGAAGCCACTCATTGAGACGAGCGATTGTCGTTTCTAGTTTCTGCTTTTGCGAAGTTAATCTGTCATCTAACTGCACGATTTCCAACTGAGCACGAATAACATCTTGCTGTCTAGTTTTACCAACAACGTTTGAATAGCTAGCTTTAGCCACTTCCGCCATCTGCTCAAAGAGAGACCAATCATCTTCAATCAATTTAATAGTTTGTTGGGCTAAGTAAGCATCTAACCAAAGTTGTGACACTTGGCTTTTCAACTTAGCTTTACGATCCTCTCGTAACAGTGGAAATTTCGTGGACTCAATTTGTAACTGGTCTTTCTTGATCTCTAGACTGTCGCCTCTCGGAAACATTTGAGAGACGCCAACCTTTAGCTGAGTCATTCCTTCCTGATCTAAATCCCAAGTATCTGTTGGTAAATTCATTATCCCTAGCGATACTTTCGGATCAGGCAAAGTACCTGAAGCAATACTTCTATTTTCAACTGCACTTTGTTTCAATCGGCTACCATGAAGCCAAGGATCATTTTGCTGAGCTAAGGTGATAGCTTGTTCAAGCGACACTACTTTCTCAGCTTGAGCTGAGAATACAGATAAGCCGAGTATTAATGCAGTTGAAAGTGAAGTAAGGTTTGAAGAGTTCAATTTCATTAGAATTGCTCCTCGTATGTCTTAACTTTTGCATAGACTTTGCTCGTTCCATCTTTAAATAGAATTAACACGTTGTATGGCATAAAGCGGTCATCGACTTCCATACCGGGAGAGCCAACTGGCATTGCTGGAACTGAAAGCCCAATCGCATTGGGATGTTCTTCTGATAAGAACTGCTGAATAAATTTAGCAGGTATATGACCTTCAAAGGCAAATCCATTTCTACTCACTGCCGTGTGGCATGAACGGTAATTAGGTTTGATACCATACTTAGTTTTGATGTTGCCGATGTTTCGGAAATCTTTGGAATGCGCAACGATCCCTTTGTCTTCAATATGAGTTATCCATTTTTTACAACACCCACAAGTAGGGGTTTTATAAACGATTAACTCCAAAGGTGTTACGTCGTTATTGTGTGCATGGTTATGTTCGTTGGCGTTTGCAAACGCAGGTGAAAGCAGCATTACTACTGCTATTTTTAAATACTTATTGATCATTTTTGCCCCCAGACATCGCTGGAAAATATCTATAGCGCTACGACGCTATATTGACTAACAGAAAAATTAATTACATGTGCGAGAAATTTGGACGCACTAATCCTGTATTAGGCAAAAATTGGTGGACGATAAAGGGAAGTGGAAATTGAATGAGGTTGTTTAGATTGCAGAGCAGCTACAGATTCACTGAATATTTGAATATCTGTCGAATCAATACTGGAATTTAGGACTGTCGTAGATGAGCAAGCATTTGCAGGACAAATACATTCAACGTCACAACAATCTTCTGATTGACCATTACTGCTTTTATTCATATCACCATGATCCATGTTCATGTTCATGTTCATGTGTGATTCGTGAGAACCTGATGACATTTCGCAAGGCATAGCAGAATACGCAAATGCTTGCCCTACAAAGGCAACCAGCATAAGCGTCATTACTAAGACTTTTGAAAATGCTTTAGACATAAAATTCTCTTACAAATATACATCTCCAATACTAATGCAAATTTTTGACTAAGTCAATTGATGCTGTATAAACATTTATGAATATTTGCTGAGGGATCCCCTCGAATTTGACCATAGTATCAGCTCTTTTCCAGTTTGATGACACCCCAGTCAAACTCTGCGGCCCAGAGCGTGACTTGCCGTCTTGCCGCTTGTATCTCTTCTTCAGTTAAGCCCAGCTGGGCGGCCTTTGATAATCGCATTCCCAGGTAGTTAAATGAGAGTACTCGCCGATGTTTGATGCTGTTAGCCTGAAACTGCAAGTGCTTCCCGGCCAGCTCTGCCGCCAGCCCTATCATGTAATGCAACCAATTTGCCAGTGCCGCCAATAGCAACAGCACTTCCAATCGTTCGCGTTTATAAGTACGGTGGGCTTCGCTACCTAAGCCATAGGTCTGGCTTTTCTGGTCGCGGAAGCTCTCTTCTATTTGCATGCGTTTGCCGTAGCATTTGGCAATCTTCGTCGCGTAATCGAAGCAATTGGGCAAGGATGAGACCAACAACCACGGCTCTTTATATTGCTTGTGTTTGTCGGATTTTCGCAGCTTCCAACCGGTGCCCACCAGCACGGCTTGAGTGCGATATTGCTGGGCTTTGGTCAGCTTAACCTCACCCAAGACTTGGGGCGTAGGGCGTGCTTTTTTGTAGGCTTTGGCAACCGTGATATAGGCATCCTGGCCGGGTAGTTGCAGTGTCTGGTTGCCACGAACTCTGGCAATGTAATGCCAGCCGAGCTTACGTATTTGCTTAAACCACGGCACTTTAAAACCCGCATCGGTAATAATCACCGGCTTAAAGTCTGCCGGCAGTACCTGCTTTAACCGGTATAAAAACGCCCTGTGTACGTGTGGGCACGTATACTCGTCCATCGGCACAACAACTTGATGTAACGTCAGTGGGCGACCTTCCAGCGCCAGGCTGGCACGCAGGATAAAATGGCGCTTTTCGGTGTCGGCATTGCTCCAGTCCACTAAAATCAGCGGCTGTTTGCCCTGACGTAGCAAGCGGGTCATTTCGCCATAAATAAGCGGCGCCTCTGCTTGAAGCGCTTCATTTCTTAGCAAACGGTCAGCTCGTTTGATGCCGTGTTTTTATGACGTTTCACTGTCAAAATTACGGCCGATAGCCGTTACCGTGCATTGGCCATTCTGCATCAAGCTTTGTACTGCCGCCCCCACAGCTAAAAATCGGGCTTTGTGCATACATTTGGGGGTGACAAATGAGAGGAAATCGGCGAGCATTGTTTTTACATTCATGGCAGCATTCATGGTTAGGTGTTTTTGGCGAAAGATCAGATCGGGAACTGCCATGAATGTTCCCTTCGCCTCTAACTATTTGTTTTATCTACGCCATTCGTGGGGATTCGTCAGCTATATTGCTTTAATTAAACTTACAAATACTTTTAGGTACATCTGATATTTGTGCAAGCTATAAATTCGTTGCTCACCATTGACTAGAAGTGTCCGCTTTTGGCACTCTCCAGCCACTCGACAACATAATAATTGGTAAAGTATTTTACTGTGTCTGATGGCGCTTAGCTTATCCGACCTACTCTGGCACTAACTGAAAATACTTTTACTCTAAATTAAAATTGAAGCTCTAATCAAAAATATCAATTTTTGTGCCCTGTTTTACTTCAAATTGTAGTTATTCTCAAGCTGTGGCTCAAAATCATCTGAAATGATGGTACCCACAAGCCCACACTTGATATCTAATATTTCATAATTTATACGTTGATGTTTGTCGAATCAAAATATTTTAACTAGCTTAAAGGCAGACTGGTCAAAAACTTAAATACTTATAAAACTAAAAAAGCGCCTGATTAACTCGGAGCGCTTTGTGTTTAGGACAAATAAACAGGTTTTATACAAATTTAAATAACAAATATTTGAGCGCTATCTTCATACTACGCTTATTGCTTTGGCAATATTGCTCATAGTTAATTATGCCAATAGCCATTTTGCTACAGAATAAAGTGAGCGAAATAAACCACGCAAAATTTTGAGTTGATTGATATTGAAAAAATAGTATAGCTGAGCCAATGAATGCAATAGTCGAATAGACGACTTCTATTCGATATTGATTAATAGTTTTCAATATTTTGAGCATTAAAAACCGTCATCGAGCGGGTCAAAAGCATCAAAACAGTCATCATTGTTTGAATCGGCTATCGAATCTTCAATTTCATAAACGGTCATTACTCGATTAGATTGGCCCACCACATTGCCGCCAACATCAACAATATTACAACTCGCATTCGTAATAGGCAGACCGCTGGCTGGATTAATCGCGATATCAGTAACGTCATTATTTTTCATTTTTAAACCTTATTAGTCATTAATTTGCTTTCAAATTTAATGATTTCGTGATAAAAAACAAACCGTTTGACTGCGCAGCTCAGCAACAAACGGTTTGAATTAAGTAATTAGCCCTTCCCTTATTACACCTAATTTTATTAAGTAAAACCTTTTATTCTTTTTCTAAAAAAATTCATTAATAAGTTTATTTTGGAGGCGGCTTTTGTCTGCAAGACAGGTTTTTTTAAACGCATTTTTCGGCACGAAAAACTGCAAAATAGCGCCTCAGAATGAGGCCAACAAGCGCGTAATGTGGTGTAGGCGAAGCCGTAGACACATGGAGAAAGCGCGAATGTACAGCTGGTCTGTACTGACCGCGATAGTGTTTCGCATCAGCGAAATTCGATTAAAATTTGGCACAAATTGATATCGAACCATCTATTTTCGTAGAAAATAAAAGCGAAGAAAAATGCGGATAATGGGGCACCCATCGCATTGTCTGAAGCGGCAGTATGGCGGTCAGTACGGAGCGTAGCTCGTACATTCGCGCTGGGTATAAAACGCTAGCGCGATAGCGCGTTGAGCCAGCTCGTTGCGGAGCAACACCAGAGCTGGCGGGCGTTTTAGACCCTATGGTTGAACAACGAAGTTGAGAGACCATCAGCTGAAAGCTGCTTTTGTTGCGATAATTATCGCGACAATGATTCCGTGCATGCTGTTAAAGCATCTCGGAATGAAAAACGGGGTTTAAGTCATCAAATAACGGTAATTTGTGTACTGTGATACTAGTTAATTTTAATAATTAACTCACTAAAAGGATTTTGTGAATTGACTCAGAAACCATCAAAAGATTTAGAAACGAACAACCTACTTCTCACTCACTACCCTCGCTATTTTGATATTGATATGCGGTATTATCCAGGCGCAAACAATCATCAAAAAGGGGTTAACCGAACTAGGTTGACCGTATTAATCGCGATTCGATTTTCCATTATTACCCCAGGCATTGTTCGTTGGTTATATGGCATCAATCATCGGTTGGCATTAGAGCATTTAAACCGGCTAGAAAAGGATAGTTTGCTGCGTGTGGTAAAAACACACCGCAGTCCAGATGGTCGCGTCTATGTGCCTACCTATACTGCTGCCAAATTCGCAGAGGAATTAATGGGCATCGACGTGCATTTTAGGAGCAACAAAAATCCTTCTTTGCAGTTCAATCAAAATAATATAATGCATAATCTAATTAACGCATTTGTCATGCTGCGCGGTATACACAATTATCACAGTGATGAAACGTACGCCCCAATGTGGAGTGGATTCATTACCGAGCCTGAATTTAAACGTATTAATAACCTATCTGATACACGAACGGTAGATGGTGCTGTACGACTCCTAGATGGCTCTGTTGCAGCAATTGAGATTGAGCACTCGTTTAAAAACAAAACTGCACGACAAGTCATTTTGCTAAAATATTTGGCCTCGTTAAAAAAAAGCGATTACAGTAAGATTTTTTTATTCTCTCAGTCGGTCAAAATTTTTGATGATATAAAACGATTACATGAGCAGCTACTTACGGAGCTACCTGAACGTTACGACAAAAAAACACGAGCACCACTTCTCAGTGAAAGTGATGCTGAGCTGCTGCGTGCCTCAATAATATACCGTACTAAACTGTGCACTGAAATTGAGAAAATGTTTTACTCGTAATGCAGTAGTATAAACATTAAGTCGTTATGGTTTTTTTGTTCAATTGTTTAGAGTAAAAAATCTTAGTTTCATCGTCACCAAGGATTTTTGCATACGTTATACAGCGCCTAACATCGACTTTTGCCAACCTAAAATCAGGGTTTTGATTCTGTTTTAACAACTCATAGGTTCTTAATAGCTTGAGGTTTTCACGAGCCCAGACACCTTCTTTAGCTGACCCTTTTTTGACTTTAGGGCGGCGAAATAGATTCGGCCGTGCTATATGTTCACTTTTACTAGGGCACTGGGTGATGTACGCAAACTCAATCGCAGTAATACAATTGCCCATTTTTTTGGGCCTAAACGTTACGCATATATCTGTGTGGGCATTGATTTTTTCAATAGCCGGTAGCAATACGCGATTTTTAAAATCCCGCCATGCTCCGTATGATTCAGATAAAAATAATCTCTGTTTCATCTCTGGTAGTTGTAAATTCAGGACTACAGAGCCCCGTCGTTTGTAATTTTTATAATTTCGCACCTCGTTTAGGAGTGCATACAACCGAAATGATGCTAACGTGTTAAGTTTTACTGTGTTATGAAAATATAATCTTGTGAAATCACCCTCAATATTAAAAATATAGGGCTCGATGTCTTTTGAGAACTCCAATGTGATAAACGAGCCCTGATTTTTCACCTTTTCATATCTTGCATTGCTCACCCAGGGGATTGAAAGCGACGTCCCACTATCGTCTAAAATAGTGACAGATTTATCTCTTAGTGACTCTGCAGCTGCGCTCAGCTGCTCATAGACACTGCTTTTATTGAGGCCGAAACACTTGGCATATTCCGTTGGATAAATCACAATTTTTCCTGGGTTAGGCTTTTTGGAATTAATTTTAGACAGCGCTAGATTTATTAATCGCTGCTCATTAATATCGAGCGAATAACCCGCATGTAGTAATTTATTAGCGAAAACAATTTTTGGAGAATTTTTACTGCTCATCTCTCTACCTCATTTCTAATTGATGGTGTTATGCTAACCGCGACCCAACCAATAAAAGAAATTTCGGTAAGTTTTTTGGTAAATAAAATTTTTATTTATTCACGGTAAAGGTGTCCCCCTAAACCGTATAAATTGCCTACTCATTTCGTATAAAGTGCCACAATAAACATATAAATTGCCCACCAAACACTTAAATATTTCATTTCATTACACAAGCTTATGACCCTCTAAAAGTATTAAAATAGAAAAAGATAAAATAAAGGCTCATTTGGCACTTTTATAGATTTATTAATTCATTTCTGGCGGTTAAAAAAATAAATTAATTATTTTTTATTTTTTACCTCGCCAATATGATTTGTAATGAGGCTACTGAGTGAACTAACTGACTTACTGAAATACGCAAAAGGGAGATAGATATAAATCTACCTCCCTTGTGCATTTGACCTCTAAGCCTTGCCAAACATGATTACAATGACTGCTCTTTTGAGCCACCGTAACGACCCCCTGTATTTGCGCAGGACTCCCTCCCAGGTTTGATACTCAGTAACTGAGTAAAATGCCCTATTAAACGCTATTGCAGTTAGGGCAGCGAATCAGCAAATAATGATTCACGGCATATTTGGGGAGACATGATTAGGCTGTTATTTTTGTTTTGAAAATAACTATTTTGGCCTCAGTTTCTGTAGCTAACTTTTTCCAATTTGACCCTAAGAAAAAACATCATCCTCGAAGTCACATGGCAGCTCCACCCGCTCTACTGGGTCGCTAATCAGGGCATGCATCAGCTCGTAGGTAAACTTTCGCATAGCATACTGATTTAGCTCTTTATTCGCTGTAATTTCAGGGCCAATTACCTCCCATAGCTCATCTAAATTCGCATTATCACTGCGTAATTCTAATAAGTTTATCTGATGGTCATTCGTGGTAATTACTCGGCAAAATGTTTGTAATAAATTTAAAAAATCCAATGTTGATACGTATGCATGTTTCATGTGTTCACTATCCTTGTGTGTTTTGTTATCAAAATCGATAACGTATTAGTAAATAAAATCAGACATGGGTATTTAAAACGGTTTACGAAAAAATTTTTAAAAAAGCGAACAAATGTTCGCTTAGGGGGTTATGCATTGTCGATAATATCGACCCAATCACTTTCTGCTGCTGCAAAAAATGTTGTTGGCGTTTGCATAAATATTTGCTGAAACTCCTCAGAGAACAGCTCACAAAACTGTGTTATTTGCTCTATGTAGATAAGTAAAAAAAGCGTCATGTCGTGCCCTTCTAAATACCTATTCTCAAAACTTGGATTTTTTTCCAACATACTATTTGAAATACTAATGCCAAGTATTTTTCCAACGCTATCTCTATGTAAATAGATGTAATTATTGAAATTTAACTCTAATGTTTGTTCATTAACTACATCTGCTAACAATAAAATTGTAGAGCAGTCATCCCACGGAGATCTACTGGCTCGAACGTATTGGCGAATAAATTGAGATTTAATATTTTTCATGATTTGTCCTCGTTAATTGTCCTGAAATTAACTAGGGCCATGCGATGGGTAAAAATAGAAAATCACGTTTATGTAGGCTAAATTTGCAAAAAGAATAAAAATCATTAAGGTTAAAAAAGTTCCTAACTTTGAGGTAGAACAATATGACTGATTATATTTGGCTATTACCTGCGACCATACTAACAATAGTTTTAGTCAAGCTTATTAAAAAGTCCAGAAAGTAAACCTACACTTTAAGTGCATAAATAATTCAGTGTGAAAAATAACTTAAGCCTACCTATTGATAATAAAAATATTGAACAATTAATGAACCAACCCTAACGATCGCTTAAAAAAAACACAAATAAAATTACTTTATCCTCCATTTATCTAAAAAAAATTAAATAAAATTTTGTATATTTTTCTGAATTTTAATCAAGATGAAACGTAAATCTCCATTTGGCGGAGGTATTCAGAAGTTCATCAAAAAAATCACTAAACTTTTGAAATTTATTGAAATTAGTTATCATAGTACTATTAGTTTGATTAATTAAAACTTCAAGCTAACCAATTCTTTTTTTAATAAATTAAAGGTTTCTATGCAAATTATTTTTTCTAATAATGATGGACTTCAAATGCAAAAAGGATTTGCGCTAGCGATAATTACCAATCAAGGTAAGATTATTCAGTCAGGAATGGTTGTTGAGTCAATGGTCTTTGAAGCCATGTTGGCCCACACTATTGAAACCTTTTGTTCTAAGTTTACAAGTATTGACCCTAATTATTTTAAAGAACCTCAATAGCTAAGCCCTTTAGCTAAGTAATATTAAGTATGGCCTGTTGCAAGGTTAAACTTGCAACTGACCTCTTCGTAATTACGTCAAAAGTCATAACCACTAACTAGCTCACCAGTATGTTTATGCAGACGTAACAAACGCCTCTTATCATTATGAAATTCAAGTAAAAGCTCAAAGTAATCAGCATTTGAGGTACCTAACAGACGCTCAAATACATTATTGAGGCCACCTTTATCGCCGCTAAATGTATTTAATTGTAAACTGATGCTTTTAAAAGTGTCTTTAACTAGTTGACGAATAGCTAGACGTTCGTCGTTGGAAAGTTTTATAAGGTTTTTAGTAATTGATAACCACCGATCAGTTACTTCATCACGAAATGAGTTATCAATTCTAGCTAACTTATTTTTACTAATACTAATCTGCGACTCAACATCACGTGCCTCAGACTCAAGTTTGGATATTTTGTTAGCAATGGCCTGTGGCGGAGTTCCATTTAAAGTCAGAAGAGCCTCAGTAAATAAATCTATATCACCATTAATTTTAACTAAACGCGCCCTAAGATTAGCCTCTTGGCTGTTAATGGCCTCCCTATCTCCACCTTTTAACAAAATACGCTGTAGGTTAACCTTATCTTGGCAAAAAGTGACAACTGCTTTTTCTATCACATCAATTTGGACGGTTGAATTCATTTCACAGTTATTTTTTCGCCGTGCTTCAACACAGCCATATCGTTTATGGCTGCTTTTTACTTCATTCAAACATTTGTTTCGATAAACAACATGTGAACCTACAGACTTTCCGCAATTGCCGCATTTAAATACACCTACCCCAGATAAAATACCAACAAACTTCTGTGATTGTTTAGTAGCGCCACGCTTAGATGAATCAGCGACTAAAAAGTTAAATTCAGATTCACTCATCAGCGGAGGATAATAACCTTTAAGGCCATACTCTGCATTCCCTACTTTTACATTGAGCTCACCAATAAGTGAACGACGCTTAACCTCTTTATATACATTGGCACCAGTATGATGAATAGTGCCTGCACCAAACTCACTATTAATTAACATTGCTATTTTTATGCCGCCATATCCTTTTTTAAAAAGCTCTATTTTGCGGAGCATAATTTTTTTATGATGTGGCTCAAATTCAAATATTTTTTTATCATCATTCCACACAGTCCAACTAGGCGGCTTACCACAATTTACTCTGAATCCACGCTTGCCCGCACTCCAATCATCACACTGCTGTTTCAATACATCTCGTACACGTTGAGATTTGCTTTCACTCTCTTCATTTGCTCGCATGAAGATCATCAACATGGCAAGTAACTCAAACGGGTTTTCATCAATAAGTTGGCTGTTATATTCTTTGTTGTCTATTGCGGTTATTACTGTAATACCAGCATTGATTATCTGAGTTACAATACTTGCGCATTCTGAGACCTTCCTTCTTGACATTCTATCTAGACTTTCAATAAGCAAAACTGAGCCTGAAGGGATATTACCGTCCTCTATCGCTTTTAAAAATACTCCAAATGCACCTTTTTTAATATTATTTCCATGATATGCACTAAGGCCTAGATCTCTCATTGTAAGAGACTCATCCAATAATAATCCTCTTTCCTTAGCTACTTTATTTGCATAATCTAATTGCCTTTTAAGGGAATGTCCCTTGGCTTGCTCTTGAGTAGAAAATCTCACATAGCTGAACAACAAAGGTTTTTCTGACATAGGGCTTTTCAAATCGTTAGTTATCTATTATGAAAGGACTGTATCACAATCTAGTTTAATTATACATTGTCTGGCCAACAATAGCGGTGGACACGCACATCGACCGCGTATCAAACCGCACTAAATTTGCCATGGGTAAAAACGTGGTTGAGGTTGAGAGAAAACTCGAAAAAGTAGTACCTGCCGAGTTCAAAGTAGATGTACACCACTGGTTGATTCTGCATGGCCGCTACGTATGTACCGCCCGCAAACCTAAATGCGGCAGCTGTATTATTGAAGACTTGTGTGAGTTTAAAGATAAAACTGACTAGCCTAGAGCAAATAATGTTAAGCAATAAAAAAATAACCAGAATGAAACCTTTCACTCATCACAGCCATCAGTGGTAATCGTTATGGCCTTCAGTTTAACTTTTGCTACCTTACTAATTCTTTAATCGATTAAAAACAAATCATTCACGCTATAACGACTTTGTTTCGACCAGAGTTTTTAGCTTCATATAGAGCAACATCAGCTCTTTTAATTACTGATTCATAGTCTTTATCGCCAGGCGATATTTCCCCGCCCCCAATACTCATTGTTACCCTTATTTTCTGAGTGCCATGCTGGACAATACTCTTTTCAACAGCTAATCGAACTCTTTGAGCAACAATAAACGCGTCTGACTTCTCAGTATTGGGAAGTAAGGCAATAAATTCTTCGCCACCGTAACGTGCTAAAAAATCAATGTCTCTTAAAGACTCTTTTAAAGTGCAGGCTAAGCTTTTTAATAATGCATCACCACCATCATGACCGTATCTGTCATTCACCTTTTTAAAAAAATCTATGTCGAGCATAAGGATACAAAAAGAAACCTTATCTCTCTGAAACATATCAAAAGTTCTCTTCATTACCTCATTGAAGTACCTTCTATTGTTAATCCCTGTTAATTCATCATTAATAGCAAGTTCATTTAATTTTTTAGTGAATAATACTTTTTCGGTAGTATTAATTGCTATCCATAAAACAGCCCTCAGATCAGACTTATACTGCTTTAGTGGGAATATTCTCCCTTGATAAAACTGATTGCTACAAAATTCAGGTGAAAGATATTTCTTTTCTACTTCATAATCTATACAGATTAGGGATTCATCTTCAATCGCCTTATTTATCGTATGTAAACATTTGTCAGCAACCTCTAATGGAAGTGTATCGTGTAAGTATTGGCTTTCTCTAACATTGGGGAAGCAATTAACTTTATGTGAACTACCGCCAAGTACACTAAGAATTAAACCGTTTTGGTTGATGACAAAGATCGGATCAGGCAATGCATCGAAAAAGATGGTTAATACTTCTTTAAAATAGTCAGAAGTAAAATCTTCAGTGTACTGAGTATCTTTCATTCGACCTCTCCAAATTGTGTACGATTAATTAAATCTCTTTCATATGCTCGGTTGTTAATTGAGCTGCATGGCGCGCTGATGTCATTTATGCTGTATTTAATAATATGACAATAACAATGCCAGTCAAGATCATCACCGCAAATGCTGTTCTAGTTTACATAAACTTTAAAACCTTCTTAATTGACCTAAAACCTTCTTTGCTTTGTAGCAGAAATAATGATCGACGTAAGTAATTAACTTCTCCATTTAGCTAACTATTTGACCAAAGAAAGTAGTAATCAAACCTAAACGTTGGGTGGATTAATATTACAGAAGAGCTTCACCGTAGTACCTGCTTAATTCAAAGTTGATGTCCACCACTGGCTCATTTTACATGGCCGTTATGTTTGTACTGCCCGCAAACCTAAATGAGGCAGTTGTATTATTGAAGACTTGTGTGAGTTTAAAGATAAAACAGAGTAAAAGATAAGTTTACGTATAGTGATCAACTTTTTACTTTAAAACAGTGGTAGGACATTGGCTTGCTTGAACTCTTATTGTGAATGAAACATTAAACATGGACGTGCATAAAATACAATTAATGCACATTTACAAAGTATTAATTTCACAAGTGCCAATGCATTGGTTATGCTACTGAGTATTATAAGCTTTTATTACGAAACCCCTTATGTTGCCTTTACTGCGTATATTATTAATTGAGCAAGACCAAGCCACTTTAAAAGAGTTGTCTACAAACCTTTCTAAAGCGATACCAAATTTTGAGCGCGATGATATCCATATCAATATTCTTGAGCGTTTTACGCTTGAAGATGCGATAACAAGTGTTGAAGAAGATGGTGATATTCAAGCTGTTGTACTTAGTTGGGATTTACAAAACAAGGTTGGGGAGCGAACGTATAGCCGCTTTATTGAGCAGTTAAAGGCCATTCGATTAGAACTTCCAGTTTATGTAATTGGCGATGATACTAAAGGACTGGAAATAGTTAACGAGTCAGAAGAAATTGAGTCGTTTTTCTTTAAAGACGAGGTTATTTCTGACCCGGAAGCTATTTTAGGCTATATGATCAATGACTTTGACGACCGTTCAGAAACCCCGTTTTGGACTGCGTATCGCCGTTATGTTGGTGAGTCGAACGATTCATGGCACACACCGGGCCATAGCGGTGGCTCTAGCTTTAGAAACTCGCCTTATATTAAAGACTTCTATCAATTTTATGGCCGCAATGTGTTTGTTGGCGATTTATCGGTATCTGTCGATTCCTTAGGCTCTTTATCTGATAGCACCAATACTATTGGGCGTGCTCAAGAATCTGCAGCGGCAACGTTTGAGGTAAAGCATACCTACTTTGTAACTAACGGGTCTTCTACTTCAAATAAAATTATTTTACAAACCCTGCTACGCAAAGGTGATAAGGTCATCATTGACCGTAATTGTCATAAATCTGTTCATTATGGCATTTTGCAATCAGCCAGTTTACCCATTTATTTATCGAGTATATTAAACCCTAAATATGGTATTTTTGCGCCACCTTCGTTAGCCGATATAAAACAAACAATAGAGCAAAATACCGATGCAAAACTACTGGTGCTTACCGGTTGTACTTACGATGGTTTATTAAGCGATTTAAAACAAGTTGTGGATTTTGCCCATCAACACGGTATTAAAGTATTTATTGACGAAGCCTGGTTTGCTTACTCTTTGTTTCATCCGAGCCTGCGTTACTACTCAGCCATTCATGCTGGAGCCGATTATGTCACTCATTCAGCACATAAAGTGGTATCGGCGTTTTCACAGGCCTCTTATATTCATGTGAATGATCCAGACTTCGATGCAGACTTTTTTAGAGAAATTTACAGTATTTACGCCAGTACATCGCCCAAGTATCAGCTTATTGCCTCGCTTGACGTATGCCAAAAACAATTGGAAATGGAAGGCTATAAATTACTTAATGCTTTGTTAAACCATGTCGACGAATTTAAACAACAAATGGCATCGTTGAAATATATTAAAGTGCTGGGTAAAGACGATTTTATGGAAATATTTCCACACTTTAGTGAAGATAATATGGGCCACGATCCACTAAAAATCCTTATCGATATTAGTGAATTACCCTACTCATTAAAAGACATTCATAAGTTTTTATTAGATGAAATTGGCCTAGAAATAGAAAAATACACTCACAGTACAATTTTGGTATTATTAACGCTTGGTGGTACTCGTTCAAAGATCATTCGTTTATACAATGCATTAAAAAAACTTGATAGTGGGAGAGTAAAACTAGCCAAATCAACAAGGCGCTCTCGCTTGCCAGAAAGTTTACCAGCCATCGATTTAGCGTGTATTCCGGGCGATGCTTTTTATGGCGAACGCGAGTCGGTGCCTATTGCTAAAAGCAATTATCGTATTTGTGCTGGCTTAGTTACCCCCTATCCTCCTGGTATACCGCTATTAGTTCCGGGGCAACACATCACAGAAGAACATATCGAATACTTAAAAGAGCTTGCCGGGCAAGGGTTAACTATTCAAGGTAGCTTTGATGGTGAAATTTATGTTTTAAAAGGTAAAGTAGAAAAATAACGAGTTGTGTACCCATTCGCTTAATTAAGTGATCTATTTTGAGGTTTGAAAAACGTGTTGATAGCTAGGCAAAAATATCGCTATTTAGTTGCTCTAAATGAGCGTTTTTTAACGCAAGTAGCGACACGTCTAGCCCCAAAGATGATTAAATATTTTGTGGATTGGTATTATATACAATATTTTTCGAGGAATTAGTCAGCAGTTTTTAAATACTGCTGACGTTATTTTCAATACCAAATACTCTATCTTGGTCAGGCCTTATTTAACATAGCCAACATTAATTAACCGTTTAAATACAAACAACGCCTGAGTGTGCCATATAACTCGTTGATATCGATTGGTTTAGGAACATGAGCGATAAAACCTTCCTGGTAGTAATGTTTTACGTCTTTATCCATTACATTGGCTGTTAACGCAATAATGGGTATGTGTGGCAGTATTGCTTTTATTCGTTGATTGGCTTTAATCCCATCCATAACCGGCATATGAATATCCATAAATACCAAATCAAACAACTCTAGTTAAACTGCCTCAAACGCAAGTAAACCATTTTCGACAATTGTGATGTCGGCATTCGTTTTAGCCATCATGGCTTTAATCAGCACTTGGTTAATATTGTTATCTTCAGCAATAAGTATTTTTTTACCCTTTAAATTAGGCGCTTTAAAAGATTTTTTAGGGGCTTTATCTGCTATGTTATTTGCTTTAGGTAGTGGTAATTTAATCGTGACAGTTGTGCCAAGCCCTTGCTTACTTTGGATATCGATTTCTCCGCCCATCATTTTAACTAAACTAACAGTGATAGGCATGCCAAGTCCTGTTCCCCCGTACTTTCTAGTTGTAGATGAGTCTGCTTGAGTAAACCGCTCAAAAATATGATCGGTGACCTCTTTGCTCATCCCTATTCCTGAGTCCACAACCTCTAAAAATATAGCCTCTTTTTCTCCAAATACTTCACTGCTTACGTTTATTATCACACTGCCTTTTTCGGTAAATTTAACTGCATTTGAGGTTAAATTTAATAGTATTTGTTTTACCCTAACTAAATCACCAAGCCAGTATTCATTATAACTTTTGCTTTTGTTTATAATAAAATCAATTCGTTTTTCACTCACTAAAGAGTCTAAATCATAAGTAATAGAATCTAATACTTCAGTTAATGAAAAGCTCACTTTTTCTAATTCTAACTGGTTCGACTCTATTTTAGAGTAATCTAAAATATCGTTAATAATGGTCAAAAGGCTTTGTGCTGAGAAGGATGCATTATTGAGAATTACACTTAATTCGTCAGGTAAATTAATATTTTTTAACAGCTGTAGGCCGCCTAAAATTGCATTCATGGGGGTACGAATTTCATGGCTCATATTGGCCAAGAAGTCACTTTTTGACTGCGCCGCATTTTCAGCAGCTAATTTTGCATCAAATAACACACCTATCGCATCAACTTGTTCAGTCACGTCGTAATTCACACCAACTACTTTAATAGCGGCTCCATGCGAGTCTTTTAATATTTCGGCGCTGGCTTTAATGGTTCTGACGTTACCGTTAGGATGAACAACCCTAAATTCGGGATCATATGTTCCCACCCCGTTGATTGCATTTTCTAACTTCTTTTTTGCACCTTCTAGATCATCTGGGTGCACACAACTCAACCATGCATCATACGCACCCGAAAACTGAGATTCGGTAATACCATACAATTTGTACATCCAGCTATCCCACACAAGCTGACCTGTAATTAAATCCCACTCCCAAACACCAATACCCGCAGAATCATTGGCTAACTGCATTCGCAGTGCTAAAGAGTCTGCTTTTTCTTTTGCCTCTTTAATTTGTTGTTCGCTTTCTTTTTGATGAGTAATATCTTGAACAACCGACCAAATAAATGCTTCCCCCTTACTATCTGTAATTTTTATTCCAGAGAGTAAAACGGGATATACATTTCCATTTTTATGAATGTATTCTTTTTGATAAGGCCCATATTGGCCATATTTAGCAAGCAACTCCAATTGCTCATGCTCTTGTTTTTTGTACTTCTGTGGAGTTAGTCGCCAATAATCCATTTTATTTAGCTCTTCAACGCTATACCCAGTTATATGGCTAAATTCTTCATTAACAAATTCAAAACTACCATCTAATATTGAATTAATCGCGATGCCTACTGGGGCTAAATCCACAAACTTTTCAAACTTTTCCTTTTCACCCAGGTATGCGCGTTCAAAACGTTGTCTTTCTTGTGCCTCTGTACTAACTTGGTTTTTTATCGTTTCTAAATCTGATATGTCTCGCCCTACAGCCAGAACTAATTGGGCATTACCAATAAAAATAGCGGTTAAAGAAACCAAGCAATTAAACGTTGAGCCATCTAATCGTGAGTGTGTCCACTGAAAACTCTGAGACCCAAGTTGTACAGCGTTTTCTATATAGTTTTTAGCTAAAATATCGGAGCGTTTACCACAGGGCTGTAATTCTGGTGACAAATCAGCGGGGCTAAGGTTTAAATAGTTGTTCATGCTATTAACACCATGCATGTCAATAGCCGATTGATTGCACTCTATAAACTTGCCTGAACTTAAATCAATAATTGAATAGGCATCTGCTGATACGTCAAAAATTTTTTTGTATTTATCTCGTTGCTTGGTTAGCTCAGCAATTGTTTGCTTTAATTTTTTGTTTTCTTGCTCAAAATTATTTTTACCAGCAGGCACTGCTTTTAACCCATTAACAACACGTTTTACTTAGTATAGAAGCGATGAAAAGATATGGCACCTTAATTACAAAAAAATCAATCATCTAAATAGTTTATGTATAAAGACCATTAAAACATTAATGGCTAGCTGCACACATACAACACTTAGTAACTAACTTTCTATCTGCTCAAAGCTATTTAGAATCTCAGCCATATTAACCAAGTGCTTGCCAACTATAAATTGAATACTGGCCTTAACCCACTCCTTAGAAATGTTTTTATAATTTAATTTAGCCAGTAACCACACTGTAACTATAAAAAGTAATAGTGACGACAAAGAGTAAAACCAAGTCATGTGCTGCTCTAAATACGGATATAAGTCAATGCCAAAAAATAGGTCAAACCCTATAAACACATAGGCAAGATAAAAGGGAACTGACATAAGTAGCAACTTGGTTAGCTGTAATTTATGTGCGCAAACATGGTAAAAATCAGTCTGTAGTTGGCTAATCGGTTTTGAGTAGTCAATGTTTGAAATTAAAACAATTTGGCCAATATTGCCTGCAAGCCCAATAATGGCAAACACAGTGAGAATAAAAGCTGAAATTATTGGCGCTGAAAAAGTAAAGCCTGCTGCAATGTATTTCCACAACATAATAATGATGACTAAAAAAACAACACTTTCAATTATTCGTGCCCATTTCATTTTATTAAGTGCTTTCATCTGTTTATTTATTTTTATTTCAGCAAGCTTTGCTTGATTAATTTCAATAGCACTATGTGTACCCGTGCTTTGTTGTTGCCAAGCGCTTTTAAAGTTATCTACATTCATATTAAGAATCCTGTGTTTCAAATTGAAGTTTTAATGTGTGCTTAATTCGACTAATTCGCGTGGCAACATTGGTTTTACTAATCCCTAAGCTGCTAGCTATACCTTCATAAGGTTCACTTTCTAAATAAAGGAGCATAATTGCCTTATTTAATTTATCGAGTTGGCCAATAAAGTCATATAACTGTTTTACTGCCTCACTGCTCTCATCTTCTTGCGATAAATCAGCAATCTTTACTATGCACTCTTCATTTGCTTTATCTTCTCGCCGACTGTCTTTGCGGTAATAAGATATGGCTACGTTCAGCGCAATTCGGTACATCCACGTTGAAAACTTATAAGCGCTATTGTAATTATCATAAGCTAGCCACATTGTTGTTAATATTTCTTGGGCTAAGTCTTCTCGATCATCTTTGTTTTGACAGTATGAATTCACAATTTTATAAATAATGCCTTTATGTTGCTCCATTGCTTGAGCAAATAGCGTTTTTTTAGTTGAGTTCATTTACTGGTAAATCCATCACTTTTTCTTAATTTCATAATATTGAGGCTTTAAAGTTTATTTATCTAATAGCATAAAGCACCCTAGCCCTATTTACGGGTATGCCTTTGAAATGCTTTAAATACTATTTAAATGTAAACAACAACCCTAAAGTAATATCTGCTTAATTTATTACCTAGTTATTCGCAGCAACTGCGAAATAATCACAAGTTTAAATAAAAAAATTTAATTGAAGTATTAAACGCGTTGTTATCTCTCTATTTTTAGTCGATGGTAAACATTGCTGAAGAGTCTTAATTAAGTGGGTTTAATATTTAAACGGTGGCTTTTAACCTCTCTGATAAGGTTAAATAAACTGAAGTATTTTTTGATAGTAGCTAGCCAAATAGGTATGAGCCGCGCAGTATTTCATCGTAAATTTAAGCAAGCAACTAACATGCCCCCTAAATCAATGAGGCTTAACCATGCCGCCATGAAAATAACACAAGGTACCAACGTCAACGTTGCGGCCATGGAAATGGGTTATGTAAGCAGTTCTCAGTTCAGCAGAGAATTTAAAAGAATGTATGGCTTGTCACCCAAGCAATGAAGTCAGCAAAAAGAAGCACAATAAAGGCAATACTTTATCGCCATAAACTAGCAAAAGAGCAAAAATTTAACTTGTGATAACTTAAGATTATTGGCTTAGTTATACAATATAACTCAGTGCACCTTATGATTCATAAATAATTTTATAACGATCTTTGCCAGACTTTTTAACTTGGTACATTGCGGCATCAGATTTTTTAATTTGATCGTCTATATCAGTGCTATTGCTTGGTGATACCACGTTTAGCCCCATACTTACGGTTACATTTATTGTGTTTTCACCTTCAACTGGCACTTTGAGATTTCTAATTGCATTTATAAGTTTTTCGGCAACGCGTTCAGCATCGTCAACTTCTTTTAAAATAACAGCAAAAGCAAACTCTTCACCACCAAAGCGGCAAAAAACATCATCAATTCTCAGTATGTGCGTTAATATATTTGCTAATTCAACCAGTAAGCGGTCACCCACATTATGGCCATAGGTGTCATTCACTAATTTAAAGTTATCAACATCAAATATTCCAAATGCAACTGGCCCCCCGTGTCGAATACTAGACCTAACCAGTTTATTGACTTGATCTGAAAAAAAGCGACGATTAGGAATACTGGTTAACGGATCAAAAAACGCTATTTTTTCAAGCTGCGATTTAGCTTGTTGTAGTTCAAATGTTCTTTCTTGTACTAAGTTTTCTAGGTTAATTTTTAATTCTTTTAGATCTTTATTTCTTTTTTCTAACTGTTCTGTTTGAAATTTACTTTTTGAAACGTCCCGTTGAATCGCTGCAAAATGAGTAACCTCATCAAACTTATTTTTCAACGGGATAATATTCATTTCAACCCAGTAAGGCCTCCCTCTCACGTCATAATTTAACAGTGTTTCAGTTACTTCTTCGTGACGCTCTAATGCAGAATAAATTCTTTGCTTAGCTTGCGGGTCGGTTAAGTTGCCTTGTAAAATTCGGGGTGTTTCACCAATTATCTCTGACGAACTATAGCCTGTAAGAATTTCAAAAGCCTTATTTACATAAATTATTTTAGGCCCTTCAGGGTGTTTAATATTTTTTGCATCGGTAATAACCACCATGTCTTGCGTATTTTCTACTACATCGTGAAACGAAATTTGCTGCTTAGCATCAGAAATATCACTAAGAGTCACTACTATAAAATTTTTATCATCGTCATGCCCTTCAAAATAAGCATTAGCCATAAACCAGCTTATTTCCTTACTTGACCCGCCAACAACACCTAAAACTTTATTGACCACTTTCTTTCTTGTTGATTTAACAACATTAACGGGATAGTCCTCAACGGCCATGAGGTTGCCTTGCTCGTCGATGAGTGTCCAATGAGGATCGTAAATATCTCTTCCAATTGCTTGCTCGTAGTCTAATTTCAATAACGCTAACCCCGTCGGGTTTATGTAAACAATCGATGTATCCCAGTTATGAATAACCACGCCTACCTGAGCGTATTCAAGTAGGTTTTTAAAATTTAAATCACTAATATCTTTCATAATTTTTTCATAAAAATTAAGTTCATAATAAAAAGATAGGTTAAAACTAAAAAAATAAAAGTAATTAAAAACCATTCGTACTAAATAAATGATGCGTTACTTCGCAAGTTAAACTTTTAATACCCTCCTCAATTAAATAGTTATTTTTAAGACACCTAAACCTGATCAGTAACCAGGCAAATGCTTTGCTATGCGGCTGCCCTCTTCAATACATTTTTTAGCACTGTTAACATCAAATTTAATTGTAAAAAAAAGCAAGCCGTAATGGCTTGCTTTTTACGCCCGTTCAAAGGCTACACACTTTCAACATAAATTTTAAAAACGGTAACTAGCACCAAACGTAATACGACGGTCAGTAAGGCCTTGGAAACATAATAGCGAGCCTTCGTTAACACATGACTGACTAATTTCAGACTCTGTGATATTTACGGCCTCTAAACCAATATTAAGCTGCTCGTTTACATCATAGCTAATACTTGCATTAAGCTGACCACGGTCTTCTTGCACCACTGGAAAGCCCCATGGGAAGCTAGATGTACTACCGAAATCATTAGAACGGTAACCTTCACGCCATGTGTAACGCATACGTGCTGATAAACCAAATTTTTCATAGTACAGAGTAAAGTTATAGGCATTTTCTGATAAGTTAAGTAGCCCTTGTATTTCGCTTACTTCAATACCCGATGTACCGGTACTTGCAGCAAATACATTGCTTGCTCTTGAAGTGGCCTTATTGACAGTTTCACCACCAGAAAACTCTTGAATGGTATAGTTAGCCAATACACCAAAGCCCGACGCCCAACCTAAATCTTTTTCAAAGCTAGATAGGTCATACTGGAACGCAAACTCAATCCCTTTTTGGGTTGTTTCGCCAGTGTCGTTTACTTTAGTTTCAGTCCCCACACACACACCACGACCATTTTCAGGGCCAAATACGTTAATGTCGGCAATCGGGTTGAAAATTCCCCCACCTTCACATGGGTCTGTTAAATCTCTGTATCCTGTTACTGGGTCTTCTACCGGCGAAGTTAGCTGATTAACATGAAGTTCTTTACGTGTTTTATGAAATATACCTACGCTAAATACGCTCGCTTCAGTAAAGTACCAATCAGCTGATAGATCGTAAGATAATACTTCTTCTGGTTTTAACCCGGGGTTGCCAAATTCAACTTCATCATTTGGGCTGGTGCTGTAAGTGATAGAGGTAGATAGGTCATTATAATCTGGACGACGAATATCTTTACCTGCACCAAAACGAACCACTACATCTTCTGACACATCGGCAACTAAATTTAAACGTGGTAACACAAAGCTATAATCTGATTCATTGGTAATACGCGTTACAAGCTCGTTACCACTGCCATCTTGTGTTACTGAGTTACCTGTAGATTCAACATCGGTTTGAATATAACGTAAACCAAAGTTACCGCGGAACATGTCGTATTCAAAGTTAGCTTGCGCGTAAAAAGCGTGGGTAATTTCTTCTATGTCAAAAAAGCCAGAAGAACTTGAAGTTGGTGCATTTAGCGTGCGGCTAGAACCATGAGTTTGTAATGCTTGCTGAAGTGTTGCAAGTACTGCATCTGGGTCTGAAGCCACGAGTTCTGGGTCAATAAGTAAAAAGTCGCCAATATATAACGAGCGGCCATCAGCCTCATTAAAGTTATCCGGGCCAGCTACTAAAAGGTCAGCGAATAAATCACCTCTTGGGCTATCTGCCATTGAACGCAAACCCACACTTGATGTGATCTCATTCTGCTTACTCGCTGATTTGCTGTAGCGATAACCAAAATCAACAGAAGTAACAATTGAATCTGTGTAGTATGTTGAATCTATACGGAACGCATCTTCAGAGTTCTCAACGGTATCTTGCCCAATGTTTACGTCACGTAGTACCACATTTGCCGGGTCAAGTAATTGCTCAACCGTAGGCGCATATTCAGCACCCTCTGCAATACCAAAAGCTAATGCACCACCTGATAAGTCGTATTCAAATGGCACGCTGTTATCGTTACCGCCACCAGCATCTAAAGGGGCATTAGGGTTAATGAAGTTAAGCGTAGTATTAAAGCTTGGTGTTGTTGTATCAGAAGATGACGATGCAACCTCAGCGCTTACAAACCATTTGTCACCTTGCCATTCACCGCCTAATCTAAAAATATTACTGTCGGTTACGCGTGAGTTTGTGTCACTCGAAAAACGTAAATTTGGATCGTCATCATCATTTGCTAAATTTACCGGGATTACACCGCGTAAAGCCGCTTGAATTGACCCTAGGTTAGTACCACCTAGCGAACCTAAGTTAACTGTTTCAAAAGCATCAGGAACAGAGATGTCATTGAGTGCACTGACACCTGACGCCTGAACACGAGAGCTTTCTTGGCGACGCTCTTGGTCGTTAACTACCGCATCAAAATATAGCTTAGTATTATCGTTTGGTGCCCACTCAAGTGTACCTACAAAGTTTTTAGTTTCGTATTCGTAGTTATCGTAATCTTGCACAAAGAACTGAATAGGCAGAAAGTCGAAAGACTGTGCACTCGCGACCCCGCTATCAGCGGTAATTATGTTATCTCTATCTGCACGAGGGCGAAATGCAGTCACATCTTGCTCGGCATAACTGCCACTGACTAAAACACCAAATTTACCAAAGTCACCTTCCCAATTATCTGCAAAGGTACCTGAAAAACGAGGTTGTAAACCGCTATCAGTGCTTAGGCTACTATTCTCGCCTTGCACTCTAATTGTGGCTAATTGTTCACCTAGTTGAAGTGGGCGAATTGTTTTAAGATTTATTGTTCCACCTACAGAACCTTCAATTGTTTTAGCTTCAGGAGATTTGATGACCTCTAAACTAGATATGATCGACGCTGACACATCTTCAAAGCTAATACCACTTCGTCCAGAGCCTGAACCCACTGTTGATACACCGTTTATTTCGGTACGGTTTGCATCGGTACCACGAATTTGTACACCCGTACCAACACCTGCTTGACGTGTAATTTGAATACCCGTCACGTTCTCAAGTACTTCAGCTAAGTTTTGGTCAGGTAACTTACCAATATCCTCTGACTGAATAATTTCTACAAGGCTATCTGCTGAACGTTTTTCAGCAAGTGCATTAGTTAAAGACTGACGTATACCAGAAACTTCAATTACCTCCAGATCATCCTTAACCTTTTTGGTCTCTTCTTGCGCATGAACAGAGAGAGACATATTCATAGCTGTTGCAGATATAACCGCCAGTGTGATTTTTGATAAATTATAATTCATAGTTTTTTCCTGTGTGTGTGAAACGCTATGCTACTTGTTACTTTTCATACAAAAAGTGAATTAGTGTATTACAAAAGGTTAACTGAATATTTACACTCAAAACCAAAAAGGTCAACCACCCTGTAAGTCAAAAATCACAAATCAACCTGAATTTGTTATTACCAAAAATCATATTTTTAAACTTATCCACAACAAGATTATAGTACAGAAATACAACTTACTGTAATTAATATGGTTTTTAAAATAATAAATCAATACTATATCACTACACGCTAGGTATTTTTTGGTTACTTGGTCGGTTATATTATTTAGCTATAAACTGTGTTTTTTTGAGTATAAAGTGAAAAAAACCAAAAAATTGGTTAACCAATTAAAAGTCTATTAGACTTTTAGCTACATAAAAAAAGCAATTAAATTAGATAATGACTCGTTTTATGATAACTAGCTCAATAAAGTGATTTGTCTTGAGGTAGGAAAACATGCCTAGAAAGAGTGAAAATATATTAATTGATTATGCTAAATGAGGGTTATTGTGCGCCTAGGATCAAATGGGGTGACTAAATGGGTAAAGCACTAATGCGCATTGATACTTCTTAACCTAAACGCTGCTTAAGAGGTTTAATAACCAGTTAAATATTGATGATATTTAATTATGTTTTCTAGTTAGCATTTTAACTAAAAAACAAAGCAAATTTGCACGTCAGTAACGAGTCAATAGCAGAAATATTCAATACCGTTGGCGCTAGCATAGCCGCTTCAAATCAATTTATTACCCAAAGTTTGGATTATTTATTTTATTGGTATAACTAAACATAAAAAGCCCCAATGGGTATAAACCAATTGGGGCTTTTTAAGTTATAAACTATTACAGTTTATAACTTAAACCTAAGAATAAGCGTGGGCCGTAGTCGTTTACTTCACCTAAGTTGTCTTCAACGAAGAAATCTTGCGACTTAGGAGCACTAAATAAATTGATTGCTTCTGCTTTAACTCTAAAGTGCTTATTAATTTTGTACGATGCACGCATTTCCCATACACCTACCGAATCAACATAACGTAAGCGTGTACCATTGCTTGTATAAGGTTGGAAATACTCACTACGGTATTTGTAAATAACCGCAGTATCAAAGCCACCTATTTGGTAATAAAGTTGGCTACTAAATACATGTTTAGAAAACCCTGGGACAGAGCCTGGCTCAACAATACCCTCTTGCAGCTGCGTCGTATTGCCATCAACGTCTGTTACAAATGTATCACCGTATAAGCTGTCTTCAAATTCAAAATCAGTGTCAGCATAGTTATAACCAAACTTAACACCAATGCCACTATCCCAACGGTATGAAAAGGAAGTTTCTAGACCTAAGATCTCACTTTCTTCGTCGTTTGTTACTGAATTTGTAATAGGCAATGAAACGGTTTCACCCCCAACAACAAAATCTTCAATAACTGTGCGCTGTTGGAAGCCGCCTTGGAACTGCTTATAGTAAAGGCTTAATGCAAAAATTGAATCTTCATTAGGATACCACTCAAATGCTGCATCGTAGTTCCACGACATTAGAGGCTGTGTATCTGGGTTACCAGAACCGTTAACACCCACTAACAAGTCACTAATTGTAGTGGCTGTATCAGATGTGTCTTCTTGAAAAGAGCGGCTATAACCCAAATCAGATGGATCTGCACGCGACATACCACGGTAAATACCCGCACGTAATAAAATATCTTCGCTGTAATCAACCACTAAGTTAAAACTAGGTAAAAACTTGGTGTAATCACCGCCACCCTTTATTTTATCTAGTGTGCCAGTGTCTGATTCAACCAGAGAAAGAACCCCTGTATCACTGGTAACAACATCAAAACTATTTCTAAAACCAATTGATGTTACTTCAGTATCTACAATACGCAAACCAAAGTTACCACGAATGAATTTACCAAACATTTCTGTATCGTAATTAGCCATTAAGTAAGCAGCAGTTGTTTTTTCAGTTACATCAATGGTTCCTGCGTTTTGGTATTCGACCTCAGGGTATTCAAATACGCCACCCTCATTAGACGCGACAACTGCACGAGAAAAACATTCGTTGTCGTAAGTCGCCCATGATGAACCTGTACCTGAATCTACCACATTACCGTCGCTATCTACATGCGTGATGATATTTCCATCTGACACGCTAGACAAAAAGCCTGATTCAGGAAAGTCAATTTGACAACCCTGAAGCACGTCGAGTGCCTCAGCGCCTGAACCTAATGTAAACTGATTACGAGAACCGTTACCGTTAGTACCACCAAATTGTGTAAAGCTAAGCTCTGAAGTACGAATGCCACCTTGAATTGTAGTGAACATACCGCTATCAACTAAATAGTCAAAATCTAAACGCGCAGACACTACCTTATTATCACGAACATTTTCGCGGTCTATGCGTGTTCTTAAGCTGTCAGTAAAGTTAGATATATCTGTTACGTCAAAATCAGTAAGCGTAAAATGTGGGATGTTTTCGCCCATATCCCACGAAAAGTAATTACGGCCAGCGGTTCTGCCTCGGTTAGAAATTTGCAGCTCTTCACGCGACGTTTTTGAATACGCTAAATCTAAATCAATGGTCAGTCTATCATTGACCGTATGTTCGATATTTAAACCGTAACCACGGTAATTTTCTTCACGAGAAAATTGCTCACCAGCTGACTCAATACGCTCTTCACCTTCCCAATGTAAAATACCCCCTACATCGTTAGTGACAAGTGATGGTCCTGTAACGCCTGGCGTTGCACGCTTTTGTAAAAAAATTAAATCATGGCGTGCTTCTCGTTGCGTTCTATCAGAAATTTGGCTATCAAAATTAATATCCCATTCTGCAGACAGTTGATACTGAAATGCAAAAAATACCGCATCACGCTCGTCAGACGTTTCGTTTTGACGAAAGCTTCGACTGCTGCCAGTCCATGCGTATGGAGTACCATCACTAACCGCTTTTCCTGTATCTGGATCGATCTCAGTGTCATAACCTTGGTTATTACTGCCGTTTACTTGATCCTCACAATCCCCAGCGCTACTTCTGTAAAAGCCTTCATTGGTATTAGTAGGATCGTTTAAACACGCCCAAAGTGACGAACCAGATGGGCTAGAACTACGATACTCTGCTTCTGGCTGTGAAATATCTTGGCGCTGTACACCAAAAGAAAAACCAACTGCTTGGCCATTGTCGAATTCAAACTGGTCAACATAACTAAATGTTCCGCGGTAACCTAAGTCACTTTGTAATGAGTTATCTACATTACTTTCATCCGGGTTATAGTTTAGTTTAACTTCACCTTGCAAGCGCTGCTTGCCAAAATCTAGTGGGGTTACAGTTTCAAGTGCAATAACACCTGCAACCCCCCCTTCAATCATTGAAGCATCTTGGGTTTTATAAATAGCTACTTTTTTTACAAGCTCAGATGGAAATTGTGAAAAGTTAACTGAGCGGTCACCACTACCATTCGTTGCTTCTCGGCCATTTATGTGTGTTGCACTTAAAAATGGGCCAAGGCCACGAATGGTAATTTCTGTTGCCCCGCCATTTTCACGATGCGATGCTGCGCCTGTAATAGACTCTAATGCTTCACCTATCGATAAAGCGGGTAAATCACCAATATCTTCAGATGAAAGACCGTCAACAACGGTTGTGGCTTCGCGCTTTATGGCTATTTGATCTTGAATTGTTCTTCGTGTGCCTGTAACACTAATGATTTCTACATCAGGCTCGATCTCAGTCGCTTTTGCTTGTTCTTGTTGTGCGTGCGCTGAAAATACACATGAGCTTGCTACACTCGCAATTGCGGCTGTTCGTACCCATTTAGCTACAGGACTCAGTGCGAATTGGCCTGAGCGTACTTTATTATTCTTTGAAGACTTCAACGACATTTTTATGCTCCGTTGTTTATTGTTGTGTGAGTGTTGTGTGTTGACTTGTTATTCATCTGTATATGTTATGTGACAACTGCTGTTAATATACTCAAGTACATACAGATGATCAACCAATTTCACACAAACAACATGACCATAAGGTATACCAATTACAACAAATCAGCATTACCAAGGGGTCAGGCGGTTTTGTAGTGAAAAATAATTAGAAATGCATGTATTTTCTTCGATAGCATTTGGATAACTGGCATAAAAAAACCCCTAGAAAAGGGGTTTAATTTAAGTTTTTTCTAAATACTAGTCGTTGCTAACAACCCATGTTGAGCCAACACCTACATCACTTGCTTGAATGTAGTAAAGCGATTTAGCACCTGCCACAGCTTGTAAGCCAGCAGGAGCTGTTTCGAGTAAAGTGCTTGTAGCCGTTACATATTCAAGCACCTCTTTCCCATTTGCTGCTGGATCTTGGTCAATTGCACCATCTGTATCAAACGAGCCGTTACCATTTAAGTTTCTGATTGCAACCCAATCGCCACTTGTATCACCCGATACCCGGCTGTCCATGTAACCAAAGTTGTTGCTTAATACCGACGTATCATGCTTGATTAAATCACAGTCGTATTCAAATGCATGGTCGCTATCAAGCGTATTTGGATAAAATAACCCTTGTGTTAAGGCGCTACTTTCAATGGTATCTGCATCAGTTTGATCACCTAAGCCATTAGCAATAAGGTTGCCATCAAAGTTAATAACAAATGCATTTTTAGTTAAACCATAAAGCACACGTGCATTATCCACTGTAAGTTCATCACAATCACCCACTGGGGCACGAGAACCTATTTCAGTACTAAACACGATTGGTTGCTGAGAGTTCAAAATCGTGTTGTTTGTTACCGTCAACGTAAAGTCACCCGCCGCGTCTAATACAGCTTGGTTGCCAGAGTTTGGAACACCACCATCAGCTTGAGAGAATGGATTTGCAGTAAATACAATACCACCTGCTTCTTTGTTACCAGAGCGAATACCCGCAATATAATTATTGCTAATAGTATGCCCAAGAGGCGTAATTAATACGCCAGCAGGACGATCGTTAGAGCTTGCAATATCAGTAGTACGAATAATAACGTTATCTGTAACGCTATTAAAACCACCATCCTCTAGTGAAATCCCGCCATTAGGGTTAATAACAGTGTTACCTTTGATAGTTGCACCCGAAGTTTGCACACGCATTAAGCGACGACCAGTTACAAAGTTTTCTACGCGGTTATATTGAATCGTAAAGTTTGCATCGTCAGCTGCATCTGAACCAGTAGTACTTCCCGCATTAATTAAATGAAGGCTTGAGTTACCAAAATTTGGATTCGCACTGGTGCCACTAAATAAATTGTATTGAACAACATGGTCGCTGCCTGATGAAGCAATTTTAATAACGGAACCATTTTCAGCATTATCACGGTTACTAAATGTATTTCGCTCTATTAGCGCGCCCGTACCTTTGATCATTAACCAGTGGTAAGTCGAATTATTTAACTCGGCTTCATCGCCATCCATTGTATTTTGAGTAAACTCGAAGTTATTACCTTCAGAATAAATAATTGCACTTTCTTCAGTCTCACAAAATGAGCCTGATTTTGTATCTATATTTTTAAACGTAAGCCCTGTTAACGCAGCACCTTCTACCCCTGCGGCAACATGAATACATACTTCCCCGCTAACCACTGGCGTTTGCTCTTCAACAGCGCGAAGCGTTACACCACTAGTCAGTAAAACTTCATCCATATCAGCGTAAACACCGGTATTGAGGCCAACAACATCACCATCAGCAAGGCCGCCACTTACCGCACTTAGTAGCTCTGTTGGTGAGCTAACAAGTTGAGAATAAATAACCGTTTCTAGTGAACCAGTTACAGAACCCTCAAATCCGTCGTTATCGGTGTAAGAAGCACTCACAGAAATAATCGCACCTGAATATGCCGCAGGTGAAAACGTGTTACTGTTTGTATCGGCTACTTCAACGCCATCGGCAAACCAGCTGTAGGTTACATTTGTTTCTTCAATACCATTATTATCTGTTAGTTGCGCTGTCAATTCACCGCTAACTAGGTAAGGTGACGTGCCTATAATTGCAATACTTCCCGCTTCATCAACCGCAACGGCAGATACGGGAATTGTTTTTTCTGATGTATTATCTTCTACAAAACCATTGTCATCTGTATAAGTTACCTGTACTGATACAGCTTGCCCAATTAATGCAGCCTCTACAATATATTCGCTTTGGGTTGCACCCACTATTTCTTCATCATCAGCGAACCATTGATAAGTAATTTCTCCGGATACGCCATCCATGTCTGTAATATCGGCGCTAAGCGTATTGCCGACTGTCGGTGTGCCACTAATTGCTACATCACCTTGCGCATTAACGCGCGCAACAGGCGTTGTAGCAGCTGAAGTCACAGACTCAGCAAACCCGCGTTCGTCTTCAAACGATGCTGTAACTGTAATCACACGGTTAAACTGTGCTTCTGTAAGCATAAGTGAAGAAAGCACTTCTCCCTCAATAACCACGTCATCTGCTAACCACTCGTACACAACAGTTAAGCTATCAAAGCCGTTTTCGTCTTCAACATTTGCTGTTAGCTCAGAGCCAATAAGTGCATCCCCTGTTATTGTTACACTTGCTGGAAATGCAATGGCGGCAACATCTGAGGTAGGATCTGAAATATGCGACTCGTTAACCCCCCCATCATCGGTGTATTTAGCTTGAGCTGTAATAGCTAAGCCAATTTGATCGTCTGTAAGTGTAAACGATGCGCTATTAGCGCCTTCTATTACTTCGTTATCTGCATACCAAAAATAAGAAACAGTTCCTGATATACCATCAGGATCTGACACGTTTGTTGTTAATGTTTGACCACTTGTGGCTGTCCCTGACAAAGCAATGGCGCCCAATTCGTTGTCATTATTATTTGCGTCAGTGTCACAACCAACTATTGCAGCTGCAATAGCGCATAGTGCAAAGTGTTTTAAATTCATGATGCCTCTATTCTCCATTTTATAGGTTAAATATTTGGCCAGCTATTGTGTGTGTTACCAAATAATCGTACTAGTTGTTACCAAATTTACTTTACTTGAAAACAAAATTGTTAACCAACTTGGTCATGTAACCATAATAAGTATGATATTTCCAGCTTATTTACTGAATTAAGTGCGGCTTTGCATAAATAAAACATAGGTGGTGAAAGTAGAAATGAAATAAGGTATTTACCAATTGGTTTTACAAAGCCATATAAAAATACAAACGAATACTGAACGAGTTTGTATAATAAAGAGTTCCTAGAACAAGAAGATTTGTAATTAGTTGAGGAGGAAAGTAACAGAGAAAAGCGTTCTCTGTTACTAAATAACCGAAGTGAAGGGTAATCAATTAATTTAGCGCTGACTTGTTAAAATAATCAACCGGTTCAGTTGAACCTAGAGTAACGGGTACTCGTTGGTGTAAATCGTCAGGGGCTATCTCTAAAATTCGAGCGCCACGTGATGTGGCTTTACCGCCTGCATTTTCTACAAGCATTGCAAGTGGATTGGCTTCATATAAAAGTCTAATTTTGCCATTATCATTGCCTACCCGCTTATCTTGCGGGTATAAAAATAAACCACCGCGACATAAGATTCGGTGTACATCGCCAACCATTGCCGCATTCCAACGGATTGAACTTTTTTCAAAGCTTTCAGATGTGTAAAGCAACTTGTCAAAATAGACTTGTGTAGGCTCATCCCAATAACGGTAATTTGCCATATTTACGGCAAACTCACGGCTTTGAGAAGGAATGTGTAACTGTTGGTTTGTTAGTAAATACCCGCCATGTGTTGAGTCAAGCGTATAACAGCGTGTTGGCCCACCGGTGGTCATTACAAGTAATGATGAAGGGCCGTATAATACATAACCTGCACACACTTGGCTTACACCTGGTTGGTTAAACTGCTCATCACTGTCAAAAGGTACGTCGTCTCTTGCCAAGTAAATAGTAAATATTGTGCCTATTTGACCATTTACATCAATATTCGATGAGCCATCGAGCGGATCAAAAGCAACGATAAATGCACCATCAGGGTGGCCACCTACCGCGTGATCTTCTTCCTCAGAGGCCACTGTTCTGACCGAACTGTCCTCAAGAAGAATATCTTTAAGCAATTGATTGGCAATAATATCTAGTTTTTTTTGAACTTCACCCTGAATATTTTCATTCATTGTGGAGCCTAGCACCCCTGCAAGTTCACCTTGACCAACCCTAAACGCAACCTCTTTACTTGTTGCTAAAATGGTACGGATCAGCAAAATTAAATCCGTTCTTACGCCGTCTTCTTTTAATACTGTATTTAGTCTTTTCATGAGCTATACCGATTTACACAATTAAGATCTTTAAAGCATTGGGTTAGTCTAGAAACCATATGCTGCTCAGAGTGGCGAAGCCACACGCGTGGGTCGTAGTACTTTTTATTTGGTTTATCGTCACCGTTGGGGTTACCAATTTGACCTAGCAAGTAGGCCTGGTTGGTGTTGTAGTAATCTAAAATACCCTTCCAACATGCCCACTGCGTATCGGTATCAATATTCATTTTAACTACACCATACGTTAATGACTCCGCAATTTTTTCTTCCTCAGAGCCACTGCCACCATGAAACACAAAGTTAATTGAATTACTTGGTAAATTGAATTTTTTAGACACGTAAGCTTGTGAGTCTTTTAAAATAGTAGGTGTGAGTACAACGTTTCCTGGTTTATATACACCGTGAACATTGCCAAAAGACGCAGCAATAATAAAATTAGGGCTAATAGCAGTTAAGCGTTCAAATGCGTAAGCCACATCTTCTGGCTGAGTATAGAGCGCTGAACTATCAAGGTGTGAGTTATCAACACCATCTTCTTCTCCGCCTGTACAACCAAGCTCAATTTCTAGTGTCATCCCGATTTTAGCCATGCGTGCTAAGTAGCGCTCACATATTTCTATGTTTTCTTCTAAAGACTCTTCAGATAAATCAATCATATGCGAACTAAACAGCGGTTTACCAGTTAGTGCAAAGTGTTTTTCGCCTTCATCTAACAAACCATCTATCCATGGCAATAGTTTTTTAGCGGCGTGATCGGTATGAAGCATAACAGGCACTTCGTAATGTGCCGCAACACTGTGAACATACCTTGCCGCGCTCACAGCACCAAGAATTGCACCTTGTTGTTCAGGCAATGAAAGCCCTTTACCACAAAAAAACTGTGCTCCGCCATTAGAAAGTTGAATAATAACTGGCGACTTCATTTTTTTAGCCGTTTCTAAAGTTGCATTAATAGAGGTTGTGCTAACCACATTAACCGCAGGCAGTGCATACTGATTAGCACGCGCATGACCATATATTGCACTTACCTCGTCACCCACTATTACACCAGGTAAAATAGTTGGAGATAAATCATTCATTTTAGTGCTCCCTGCTATTTTATTGCTTGAATGCATGAATCAGTAATAGCTTGCCAGTTTTCTTGTGCAACCCATTCCTTTTTAGCAACCCAAGTTCCACCCACTGCAAATACGTTATTTAAAGAAAGATAATCCATTTTATTACTTTCACTTACCCCACCCGTTGGGCAAAAGCTAACTGCTCTAAACACACTTGATACAGCTGATACAAATGGCGCTCCACCAGCAAGTGAAGCTGGGAATAACTTTTGCTCCTCAAAACCATATTCTAACGCCATTAAAATATCACCGGTATTTGATACGCCAGGTAACACAGGCACGCCACACTTTGCTAACGCGCTAAGTAATTTAGGTGATACTGCTGGGGTAACAATAAAATCAGAACCAGCATCAATTGCTTGCTTTAAAATAGTTTCGTTAATAACGGTACCTGCGCCAACTTTAAGCTCTGGGACTTGCTCTTTAATCGCTTTTAAAGCATCAATTGAGGCGTCTGTTCTTAGCACAACTTCAACCAAAGTAAGGCCTGCTTTAGCCATTGCTTTTGCAATCTGTACCCCCTGCTCTGGTGTATCAGCTTGAATTATAGGTAGCAGTGTTTGCCCTGACATAAGTTCAGAAAAGCGAGTCATAACGTTGTTCCTTTATTTTAAGTAATTTGGCCGAGGTATGGAGGCCTTAAATTTTATTAAATGCCAGCTTCAACCATTGCCTGTTGAAAAACATCTTTTGGTGCAATGGCACCCGGTTGTTGAATAACAGCTCCGGCTGCTTTGGCGCCCAATTGAACTGCATCTGCAATTGGCTTACCTGAAAGTCGAGCGCCTAAATAGACTCCGTTAAAGGCATCGCCCGCGGATGTTGTATCTATGACTGTAGTAACAGGTATTATTGTGTGACTTTGAAGTGTATTGTCTAATTGTGTAATAACAGACTCAGGACCATTTTTAACAACGATCTCGTTAATTTGATATGGTTTTAAGTATTCGATGACCGCCTCAACACTATGCACATTATAGAGTGTTGTTAAATCTTCAACCCCTGGAAGGGTTACATCGGCAATACTAAACGCTAAATGGTATTGCGCTTTAGTGTCTTCAACACTCTCCCACAAACGGGGTCGGTAATTAGGATCGAATACAATTTTTACACCAGCGTCTTTAAGTTGCTTTAAAACATCCCAAAACTGGTCGCGTGATGTTTTATCTATAATCGCTAAAGATATTCCTGAAAAAAAGAACATGTCACCTTGGCGTAGTTGGCTAACACAATCGGGGGTTAAAAATTCAACGGTTTTTTTTGCTGCTGAATCACTGCGCCAGTAAATAAAGCTTCGCTCACCATGTTCATCTGTCTCAATGTAGTACATACCCGGCACTTTGCTTTCGTGACTAAATACGAACTGTGTATCAAGCTGTTCACTTTCAAAGCGTTCGCGCATTTTTTTACTTAGGGTGTCTTGCCCTAAAGCCGTAATTACAGATGTTCCTACTTCAGGAAAACAGCGTTTCAAATATACAGCTGAATTATATACATCGCCTGCAAAAGATTGATGTAACGTAGCAGCGCTCATAGCCCTGAGCTCTACCATGCATTCACCCATAAAATAAATAGTATTCATTTTTGAAAGTATCCTTTGTAACTAACTGCTATGCGCAGGCACTGGCGTGTTGGCATAGCAGTTGAAGCAGATTAATCAGGCTTTTTAAGAGGTTCAATTTTAGGAATTAAAATCCACACTGCAGCCATTGCTATAATGGCAAGTGATGCACCAATTATGAATGCCGGAGCATAATTACCATCAGCAGTTAATATTGGTACCAGTGAAGTAAGGCCTACCGCACCCAGTTTTGCAGCCATGCCTGAAAAACCAGACAAAGTACCGACCGCCTTTTTACCTAGTAAGTCACTTGGTAAAGTTTGGACATTACCAATAGCAGTTTGAAAACCGAACAGAATAACAGCCATTATAAGAACAGCCGTAGTCGGGCCACCTGGATTTGCCATAGCTAATAATGCAGGGAGCATAATTAAACAGCCAAGCGTAATTGTCAGCTTACGAGTTTTATCAGTATTCCAACCCGATTTAAGTCTGTTTTGAGCCAATAGACCACCAAACCATGCGCCAAACATTGCACCTACATAAGGAACCCAGCCATATATACCAATAGATTTAACGTCCATTGCATATACTTCGTTTAAGTAAATTGGTATCCAAAAAACAAATAACCACCAAATAGGATCTATCGCTGCTGATGCAATAATGACACCCCAGCTTTGTTTACGAGAAAGCAACTCGCCAGTAGAAGGGTTGTACTCTTCTTCGTCTTCGCCCGTTACGTCGCCGTTGTCATCAACACGTCTTTGACCGGTTAGGATATATTCGCGCTCTTCTTCGCTTATCCAAGGGTGAGAGCCCGGTGGCGCTTTCACTAAAATCAACCACGGTACTAACCATAAAAAACCCAAGGCACCAACAAAAACAAACACCATTTGCCAGCTAAAATAAACCGTTAAGTAAGCAATTAATGGTATTGCTATAATGCCACCAATTGCAGCACCTGAGTTAAAAATACCCTGTGCAAGCGCACGTTCTTTAGTTGGGAACCATTCAGCGTTACCCTTGGCTGCACCTGGCCAGTTACCGGCTTCAGCTACACCTAAAATGGCACGAAAAATACTTAGACTTAAAACACCTTGCGCAAATGCATGAGCAATTGTTGCCAACGACCACACACCAATTGATAACACAAAACCAAATCGGGTACCCACCCAGTCAAATATTTTACCAAAAATGGCTTGGCCAAATGCGTAGGCAAATACAAACACGATAGAAATGTTTGCGTAAATTTGTTTACGTTCTAATGCCGATTCATCAGGGAACATTTCTTCTACTATATCTGGCCAAAGTACACTTAGTGCTTGGCGGTCAATGTAATTTATGATGGTTGCTAACGCGATTAACGCAATAACCCACCAGCGTAAGCCTTTAAGTTGCATAATTATTCCTCAAGAAAGTCTTCACGGGCTGGACTAAAGGTATCGATTAAAATACCACCTGTTGGGCACGTAGCGCCATGATCGGCAAATGGAGGAATAAAACAGCTATCACCCGGTTTTAAAATTTCAGTTACACCGTCAATATTAAAGTGAAACTCGCCTTCAACTACGTAAGTTACTTGTGAGTGTCTATGCGCATGGTTATAACCAATTGCGCCTTTTTCAAACCAAATTTTAACGGCCATTAGCTCTTCGTTAAATCCTAACATTTGACGCTTTAAACCATTGCCTAGATCTTCAATTTCAGTTTTGTCACCAAATGAAAAATGTGCACTTTGCTTTTGCATCCTAATTACTCCTAATTATTCTTCAACGCATAAACGCCAAGTCGGTCGCTTAAGGTGAATGACTTATTTTTAAATGTGAAATCGTTTTTAGCTGCGCTTTGTGACTTATTAATTGCAACTAAATATGGCGTATTCTTTACGTTTAGTTCAACAAGTATTAAGTCACCCTGTGTGCTGTACGTTAACTCTGAAACACGGCTAACAGCCTCTAATGTGTATTCTTTGCTTGGGTTATATTCACCATGAGGCTCTAGAACAGACACAAACGTGTGTTGTTTTTGCCCTTCTACGCGACGAATAAAACCGTTTTCGTTGCGTAGGTTAAAGTTAAGGTCATTTGCGCCTATTTGAGTAAATAAAAATAACTCGTCGCCGTTAACTAGGCTTGTTTGTGTATAGAAGCGGCCATTATCATTTAACCATGTTACCTTTGCTAACCCCTTTTCAGGCGTTGCTTGTCCTTTTAACCATAGGTGTTGATAACCATTGCTTTCACCTAGAGCCTTTAGCTGATTTGTATTAGCACGTAAGCTAAAGTTGGTATCAATCAATTGGCCTTTATAGTGTAAAGGCAAATCAAATTGATGCGCTTTATTTGCATCTATATCGAACACGTCAAGTGCTACAGTGCTTTCTAGCCCTGGTAAGTTAACAAGTGCTAAAATACGTTTTAATTCAATCCCTTTGTAGGCTGTGGTTATTTCCCCACTTGCGACAGTGCCAAACTCATTGGTTTCAAAAAAGTTAAGCTTAGGATAGTTATTATTTCCTACTTCTACATTGGCATTAAAGTGAGATGTTTCATCTACAACAACAGTGTTATGCGCAACAGTATGTTTTGCATAGGTTTCGTTCTCTGGAAGATAACGGCCACCATACTTAGCCTCTACATTTAAAAAACGTGCTGCGCCGTAGTCAGATACAATTTCGTTACCATGGTCGTAAAACTGCCATGTAAGCTTATCAAAGTGACCATGACCTAAACCTTGTGCAGCAGGTTTAAACAAAAGGGCTTGATCGCCGCCTACCTTGGTTCGCATAACCACTAAAGCGCCTTGCTTTCCATCGTTACCGTCGCCAAAGGCAACTGATTTGAATATGTATGGCGCTTCATTCTTATCATCTAGCGCTTGAGCCACCTTTAAACCGTCGCCTGTAAGGACTACCTGATCTTGATACTTAGCAATGTCTAGGTAACCCGCATCGTTAGTTAAACCATAAGCAGCCGTTACGCCTTGTACTAATTCAATCGTGTCAATACCTTTACTTTTTATGGCATCGTTAATCGGGAAGAACAAACCGTTATAACTAAGCTGAATCGTCGTATCAATTGCTTTTAGTAAAATGCCATCGCGGTAATCGAAAATTTTTCTTTGTGGCTCATTGTTTTCAATTGCTTTTGCAAAGGTAACAAACGGCAGTAATGCAAAACGCTGATAATAAGGTCCTTCGTTGTAATAGCCTTGTGGAGAAAACAGCATTTCTAATTGCTTAATGAAACCACCTTTGCCCGATTTGTTTAAATCATAGAGTGATTTTTCTACCCACTCAGGTTCATCTAACACATAACCTGCCATACCCACGCCTGCAGTAGCCCAGGTACCATGGTTATGCACTTTATTAAATGTTGAAGGCTGACCCACTGACGTAAACAATGAAACAGGACGTAATAAATCGTCTTCTATCACTTTTTTATTTTCATCACTTAGCGAATCATGAATTAAGTCATATGCCTGAATTGTATAAACAAGCCACATTGCTTCATTCAAGCTTTGCCAAAAAAACTTACCTGGGTTTTGAGAATTCATTTTACGTTTTGGGTGTAACCCTAGCGTAGGGTAAAGCTCAGCGTATTCAAGCAACATATCGCGGACATAATTTGCGTATTTATCATCTTGGCTTAATTGATAAATAATCCCAGCGTTATACATTAACTGGTAGTTCTTTTTATGACGTTCGTGCGTATAGCCGCCCCCACCATCTTTAGGCACGGGCACCGTAATAGGTTGCGTTATTTGCTCGTCTACTTGTGTTTTTAAATTTTTATATGCCGCTGTAAACTGACCTTCGCCTTTTATTGCTTGGCGCATAAGCTTTACGTCGTCAACTGTAATAACCAGATTTGGATGCGATGCTGCACTCACAACTGACGACAATAATAATGAAAATAAAGCTAAAGTAGCGGCTTGTATGTGTGTATTTCGTTTAAATAAATTCATTAGTTCACAGCGCCTTATTTATCACGTTGTTATCTACAAGTATTGCGGTATGAGGGCCTGCGATTCTAAGCTCTTTAACACTTGGGGCGGATGTTGCATCAAATGTGTTGCGCGATACCTCAGTGATTGGCTCGCCAACAGTGTGCTCAATTACAACGGGGGCTGAATTAACAAATGCGTTATTTTCAATTTCAGTTACCTGCACTCCATGAACATAAATACTGGCCTTTTCTTTGTTGCGTTTTCCAAGGCCAACATTATTTAGCGTGTTGTTTTTCATTTCAAAGTGAGGACCAAATGTACTCTCATCGGAGCCGCCTCGGTATAGCTTTAGCAAGCCGCCTTTTACATCATTAAAGTTGTTACCAATAACAGTAACGTATTCAGCGTTGTAAATACCTAAGTCTTCTATTTCTGTGTTAAGGCGTAATATGTCACCGGTTACGTTGTTAAAAGTATTATTTGTAAGTGTAATTTCATCAGCCATTGCACCTTTACCCGTTACAAAAAAGTGAAACGAGTGATTAATATCTAACTTAATTAACTGCGAGTTACGGATTTCAAAACGGTAGTTATCGACCATGCCCCATTTTTGTGTACGTACTACACTGTTGCCTATGGCATCGGGTGCGCTTTCACCAGAGATAACTAAACCATCTAGCTTTAAGCTACCGCCATCGTGAATTTCAAATAAAGTAGAACGCTGATAAGTGAGCTTAGCTTTACCTGGGTTTTTAGCTTTAATAGTAAGTGCTCTTCTAATCTTAATAAGTTTTGATACATCGTATTGGCCATCAGCAAGCGCTAGCACATCTCCGGATTGGGCGTTATTAATTGCATTAAGTAAGTCGGTTACATTTGCTTTAACTTGATGCGTTTTACCTGAGTCAAACTCAACAACCTGCGCTATTTTTGGATACCAATTGACGCCGGTATCGTCCTTTTTTAGCACCGTCAAACCACGTTTAGCACCTGCTTTCATTTTACTTGATTTAGGGTAAAGTAAGCCGTTACTTGCTTTGCTAAGTGCTACATTTTGCTTTTTAACACCATAAGCAAGCTCTTTTAATACAGTGGTATTTGCAACGTTGTTGGTCAAAGCAATACCACTTACATCATCAAATGCAGTAAATGGCTGCTCGCCATTTTGATTAATAATCAGGTTATTTTTCATTACGCTGTTAATAGGTGCTGCACTTCGCTCTGCATCACTACCTGCAGCAAGTTGTACATGGCTTACATTTACAAAGGTGTTGTTTTCTATGGTTGCATTTTCAACTTGGTGGTAACGGTTAATTGGCGAGTTTGGTACACCGTTCATCACGGTAAACCCGCTACCAAATCGGTAACCTGTGAGCCCTTCAAGGTAGTTATTTCTTACAACTTGGTCTTTATTGATAATACGAATACCGCCAGTGTGGTCTGCGCCATTACCAAAGAAAATGTTCTCTTCAATTACATTGCCATTACCATGGCGAAGGGTTAACGTACCGCGAGATTCAAAAAATACGTTATTACGAATTTGGTTTTTACCTGATTTTACCGAGATGATTTCTACTTCACCGTTAGTGCGTTCAAAATAATTGTTTTCAACTACTGTAAATGAATCACTTAGTGAGTAATGACTGGTGCCAATACGCAGGGTTTCACCACCATTAGAGCCAAAAGTAGGACGGTAACCAAAAAAGTTATGATCTATTTGATGATAATTTTGCTGGCTTTGTTCGCTATTTAATCTTACAGCAACCGTAACACCTTTATTTCTTTTACCTACTAGGTGACTATGATCAAATCGGTTGTGTTGGCCATACAACGCTACCCAGTAATCTGACTCTCGTTTATCTGGATTATTATAATTATCGATTACAACATTGGTAACTCGTGAATGGTAAGCTAACTCTTTTTTATTGCGACGAAACTCTATTATCGCTGAACTTGGCGTATAACCCTCTTTGAAAACTAAGCCCGAAACCTCAAGGTACTGGCCCGCAAGACGAAGATTAGATTGGCCTGATAAAATAACCTTGCCGTGTGTTTCGGCTGTTAACGTAATAGGTGCATTTTTTGTGCCTTGACCTTGTAATAAAATTTCGAAATCAAGCCAAGTTCCATCTTTAAGAACAACGTTATCGCCTGCAACTAAGTTTGCCGCAATATCGTTAAAATCCTGTTTGTTGTCTACAAAATAATCTTTGGCCGCTATTTGTGTAGATAGGCAACCGATGAGAACTAGACTAAGCTTTATTGTACTAATCAAACGCATAGTTAACTCTTTTTCGTTGTGACTAAGTAAATGCGCTGTCAGGGGTTACTGTGCTGACAATACATAAAGACTTAAATCGATTGGTGTCATGTGTGTTTGAGCGCTTTAAATTAAAAACCTAAAGCGCTTTAGAGCTAAAAATTACTTTTCTAGTTTTTTGAAGTAATCGAAAATTTCTGGCACGTTACCTTGGCCCATACCTGCGTCAAATGCTGCTTGTAAGTTAGCAGACGACCCTTCAGCAATTTTTGATTGAGTACCTAAGTCTTCAACCATTTGTAAAAAATAACCAAGGTCTTTATTTGCATTAGCAATAGAAAAGCCAAGGTCGCTTACGTTGTCTACTGCATAGTTTTTACAAAAATGCATGAATGGAGAATTTGACGGGCCGGTAGACATAATGTCGAACAACTGTTGACGGTCAACACCAGCAAGTTCTGCAACTGCAAATGCCTGTGACATTGCACATACGGTTGTCATCCCCATAAAGTTATTGATCAGCTTTGTCGTGTGGCCAGCACCTAAATCACCTAAGTGAAAAACGTTCTCGCCTTGATCTTCTAACACTGACTTCACTTTGTTAAAAGTTGCCATGTCGCCAGAAGCCATAATATTTAATAAACCATCTTTTGCATGTGCAGGTGTACGACCAAGCGGTGCGTCAATCATACCAGCACCTTTTGCAGCTAAATCAGCGCCAATTTTTTTAGTTGAAGATGGAATTGATGTACCAAAGTCAACAAGTACTGCGCCTTCTTTAATGCCCGCTAAAATACCGTCGTCAGCGTAAACTATTTTTTCAACAACAGCTGACGTTGTTAGACAAAGCATTACAATATCTGCACCTGAAGCTAGTTCCTTTGCTGTGCTTGCTGTTTTTGCGCCTCGAGCGACACATGCAGCAACTGCATCCTTACTCAAATCCATAACAATCAGCTCATAGCCTTTGTTTTGTAAATTTTCGGCCATATTGCCGCCCATAAGGCCTAGACCGATGAAACCGATTACAGGTTTTGACATGAATAACTCCTAGATATGATGGCGCAAACTTTTATGAGAGTGAGTGAGTAATTATTTACCCCATAAAATAGGTACGCTCTGTCTTTATTTAATTCAGTAGAGCCACTTTATTAGATAAATAAAATAAGGTTTGTACTTTTTAAAGTAAGTAAAATAGCTTGTCTAACTCTCATTAAACACAGCATTTTTTACCTCTTATTTACTTATATAATCATGTGTAACTCTGATTATTTACTAAGCCATTTAGCAACAACGCTTAGGAGGTTACCAATTGGTATGTAAAAACATTATTACCAAACGCCTTTATTGTCAACCAATAAGTTATTTTTGTAAGCTGGGGAGTTACAACCAAAAGTTAATAGAAATAATATAATTCAATAAATACAATATGATAAAAACTATTAAATTAAATTTTCATATCAAAACAATTTTAAATAATATTTAAACGAATAGGCCTTGGGAGGTTGACCAATAAGCACAAATAATTGGCTAACCAGCCATATGAAAAGCCCAAATTGGTAATTAAGTTAAACTGTTAACCCATATATCAACAACAGATGATTCAATTCGACAGACTTTAATATTAAAGAAAGCTTTTTTGCTTGTAATACACATTTCCTGCCCTCATATAATTTAAAACTTATAAAATAATCAGCTGTCTCTAAATATGTTTTTAGAAATCGATATAGCCGATGAATTACATCAAAATAAAGCCTGAGGTTCCTTAAATGCGCTTATTACACACTATGCTTCGCGTTGCTGATTTAGAAAAATCTATCGCGTTTTACACCCACATTCTCGGCATGAAAGAGCTTAGACGCTCTGAAAATGAAGAGTACCGCTACACTTTGGCTTTTGTTGGTTATGGCGATGAAAAAGATACAACGGTACTTGAGCTCACATATAACTGGGATCAAGATAACTATAGCCAAGGTGATGCCTACGGACACATCGCAATTGAATTTGATGATATATACAAAGCATGCGATGACATAAAAGCTGCTGGTGGTAATGTAAGCCGAGAGCCCGGTCCAGTTAAAGGTGGAACAACTCAAATTGCATTTGTTAAAGACCCTGATGGGTATTCAATAGAGCTTATTCAGAAAAAGTCATAAATAATCACGGGTGGTATTTTACCCATAAAAAAAGGTGCCTTGAGCACCTTTATCGTAATTGACTATCTTTACTACCACGGCGATTAAACGCGTTAGAATTACTTGGTAGCCCTTCTAATTCCGCTTGGCATGAAATGCAGTAGCGCACGCCTGGCAACGCTAACCTTCTTGCTTGTGGTATCGTCTCGTCACACTCATCACAAAGCTCAGCGCTCGCTCCTGAAATTAGGTTACTTCTTGCGTATTGCACTGCATCATTAACACTAGCATCTATTTGATCTTGAATTGCGCCATCACGCGCCCATCCACTTGCCATAAATCCTCCTCATTCTTTGGAAGTTTTATACATGCTAACAAGTAGAATATTTATTAGCCCTGAATAAAAAATACAGATACTTTAATTAATACCAATTCGCTTAATTTATTGAGTTATTTTGAGGGTAGAAAAATGTTTTAGTAGCAAGGCAAAAAATCGTTCTTTATTTTTTCTAAATAAGAGTTTTTAACGTGGGTTGTGACACGTTTAGCTCAGCAAAATGATTAAGTATTATTGCGGGTTGATATAAATGTTTTTAGAGCTGTGATCTGATAGAGCTAAATATTTAACTTTGAAAGGTAATTTATATATGACTATGGGAAATGCTTTGTGAGGTATGTTTAAATCTTAATAACACTGACCTACTTTAGAAAAGTAAATGCGTCCCCAAGACAGTAGTACTCTTGATAACGGCGTGCATAGAGAGTGCGGTGTCACACTGCTTTAATACTGTACTTAAAATAGTAGATGGCGT
>NZ_PNDY01000032.1:0-67956 GCF_005886645.1 Pseudoalteromonas sp. S408
AATCGCACCAATCGCGATGGATGAAGGTCTTCGTTTTGCTATCCGTGAAGGTGGCCGTACTGTAGGTGCTGGTGTTGTAGCAACTATCGTAGAGTAATAATTAACATTTAAGTTAATTAATACAAAAAAACCCGAGCTTAGTCTCGGGTTTTTTAATGCCTGTAATTTATGTCATGTGAAGGTGGCGCTCTTACCTTAGGCGTAGGTGCTTTGTAGTAACGTTCAATGAGTAATAGTTAACTTTTAAGTTAATTGTTAGAAAAAGGTCACTTAGGTGGCCTTTTTTAATGTCTGAAGAAAAGTGTTTAGTTTTCAGCTATTAGTAGCTTGGTGTTAAATTATACTTAAGACATAAAAAAGCACGACTTTAAGCCGTGCTTTTAATTAATTTTTTTGACAACTGACAACTGACAACTGACAACTGACAACTGACAACTGACAACTTTCACAGCTTAGTTTTTTTGGCGTATGCTTCAGCTTGCTTCCATACTCTTAGTGTATTGCCACTTAAGATTTTTTTAATATCGGCGTCGCTGTAGCCTCTATCCATAAGGCCTTGTACTAAGTTTGGATAACTAGACACATCCTTCAAGCCAATAGGTAACGAATCGCCAACGCCGTCGTAATCAGAGCCAATGCCAACGTAGTCAATGCCAATTAATTCTACAACGTGATCAATATGATCAAGTACTTGTTCAAGGCTGGCAAAAGGATACGGATTTTTAGCGCGATAAGCCGCATCAAAATCATTGCTTAATTTAGTGCCTTGTTTTTTAGCAGACTCTTTTGTGCTTTTTAGTTGCTTGCCCCATGCGCCTGCTTTTGCTGTAACAAAACTCGAACCAAAATTAATTTGAATTACGCCTCCATTTTCTTTTAGCGCTAATAGCATATCGTCATTCATATTACGCTCAAAACCTGGAGTGTATTTACGAAGCGATGAATGTGATGCAATCACCGGTGTTTTAGACAATTCCATTACCTGATAAAACGCATCGTCAGAAATATGCGATACATCTATTAACATACCCATATTATTCATTGCAGTGACCAGCTCTTTACCAAAGGGGCTTAAGCCTTTCCATTTACGGCGAATATCGTAAGACGAGTCAGAAATATGATTACTTTGTGAGTGTGCGAGGGTGATGTAACGTACGCCACGGTCAAAAAAGTGCTGAAGGTTTTTTAAGTCACCTTCAATAGGGGAGCCATTTTCCATTCCCATAGCAATAGACAATTTACCCTCTTTAAACTGTTGCTCTATGTCGTTTGTAGAGCTTGCCATTGCAAATTTAGCAGGCGCACGTTGTGCAATGGCTTCCATTCCATCAATTAACTGGTTAGCTAACTGATAGCTTTTGCCTTTGCCTTCAAACTCTAAATGAGCAGGAATATAAATCGACATAAATGGCGCGTTTAATCCACCCTCAACTGCGCGAGGGTAATCAAAATCGCCATCCTCAGTTGCTTTGGTTACATCAGCCCACGTATCGTGAATGCGGTAAGGAACATCAATGTGGGTGTCGATTAAAATAGTGTCTTTGGCAAGTTTAACCGCTTTGTCTGACGCGCTAATTGGTTGCTCTGCAAAGGCTTGATTTGTTAAAGCTAGTGATACGGCTACCACTAGAGTGCTGAGTTTTATCATGTTTTGGCTCTTTGGGTAAAAAGCCATTGTGTACGCTCAGCTAAAAAGTTACAAGTATTACACTTTAATCATACGATGCTTGTTGATGCTCTTCACTTTGCAATGCTTTAAATTCGCCCTTTGAAATAATAGTGACCGATTCGTGCAGCTCTGAAAAAAACACCATAGCTTCGCCGCTTTTTAATTGTTGATTTACCTGCGCCACTTTACTTTCAATACTGAATTCTTGTTCGCCATAATCGGTGCCTTCACGCAGTACATAGCTTTCAATTAGGTTGTATAGGGTGTCTTTATCAAGTTGTTCAAAAGGAATAATCATTACTACTGGTTGCTCGCTTTGTCTATTATGTGTTGGCCAAAATAACTGGGTACGGCTTTTTCTAACCAAAAAATGGGTTTAAACGGATTGTTTCCGCTAATGAATCCAACGTGCCCACCTTTTTCAGAAACACGCAGGGTAACATCTTCACTCACATCTTGCTTGCTTGGCACCGCTTTAATCGACAGCATTGGGTCGTCTTTTGCATGAATGATTAAGGTGGGTACAGCAATATGTTTTAAGTAGGGCATAGAACTGGCTTGGCGATAATAATCGTGTGCATTCTCAAAGCCATGCAAAGGAGCTGTTATATGGTTATCAAATTCTAATAAATCATCAATTTCCATTAATTCATCAGTGGTAATAGGTATTTGCTGCTTAATTTGAGGTAATTTGCGCTGCATCGATTTTTTCATGCGATCGAGCAAATACTTTTGATAAATTTTACCCAAGCTTTTGCGTATTACATCACTTGATGATGATAAATCATACGGTGCTGATATAACGGCTGCCGCATTTAGTGGGCATCGCTGGGCTTGCTCACCTAAATATTTTGCTAATACATTACCACCTAGCGAAAAACCAACAGCAAATAAAGGTCTGTTTGGAAACAGTAACTTTAGGTGATTAATAAAAAAAGCTAAATCGTCCGTATCACCACTATGGTAGGCGCGAGGAAGCCGGTTTACCTCGGTCGAGCAGTTTCTAAAGTGCATGAGTACAACGGCATACCCTTGCTTTTTTAGCGCTTTCATCATGCCTTTGGCATAAAAACTATTTATATTACCTTCAAGGCCGTGTAATACAATGGCAAGTGGGGCAGTTTCGTTATGCGGAAGTGACCATGCCAGCTCGATAAAGTCACCGTCAGGTGTATCAAGTTGCTCTAATTCGTAGCGAGTATTATGAAAAGGGCGGAAAAAACGCGGCATTATGGTTTGGACGTGACGATTGGTCATCCACCATGCTGGTTTAAACGTATGGATCATGTTTGTACTACACACTTTGCAAAAATGAAGCGTTAGTGTATCAAAAAGAATAAAAAGCGCCTAATTAGTAACTAATTAGACGCTTTGTGCGTCGTGCTTAATTTTTTAATGTTGCTCTGTCAGATCAGCGTCGTGTACTTTTTTCATGAAAAAATACACAAAAAATAGGCATAAACTAATAACGACGCCTAAAAAACCAAATGATAAAAATAACACTGGGTCGCTAAAAAAATCTCTAAAGAATACGTCCATAATTGCCTCCTGATGTCTATGGGTTAATCATAGGTTGAGTTTGCGTTAGCTTATATGATCCAGATCAAGCTATTTTCCTGATTATAAAAAGAGCTGTTAAGAAGTTGATTTGGATCAAAGTTGCCAAGAGAAGTGAGCGAGTTTGCAGGCTTAAAGATCTTTTTGCACAAAGAGAAAAGCATGAGAAGTAAATGAAGTTAACCAGGTTGCTGGTCGCTGACAGTTCAAAACTGATAGCTAATTAGGGATTGTTTACAAATACAGCGCACTATTATCTGGTGCTGTACATGCTACTAACTCAAATCCATTAACTGTATCAATTAGCATGTGCTGTTGCTGTTTTTCAAGCTTTAACTCTGCGCTTAATAACTCTTCACGTATTTTTGTGTAGTCAGCAATCGTCTCCTGATTTGCTTTTAAATAGCGACGGACAGAGCGCAGAGGCTTAAGTGCTTGTGTATCAAATTCGTCAATTGACTCTATTAAAGTACTGAGCTGCTCGGCATTGATACTTAGTTTAAGTGAGTCTAAATACAGTAATAATAAACACAGATTAACGTTTTTACCTTGCTGGTTTTGTAGTGCCAGCAAGGTGTGTTGTTGCCCAGGCTTTGCATACAAAGTGCATGCAAATTGCCAAAAGCCATCGCTATTGAGCAAGTTCATCGGCAAAGGCCTGTTCTTTTTCTTCCATTTCTTCAAGCGCCATAAGTAACTCTTCTTCAATGTCGTTAAGTTTGGGCGTAAGCGTGGCTTGTTTAGCTATTAATTCTTTTAATTGGGCTTTGTTGTCATCGTTATAGAGTTCGTTATCGCCAAGGGCCACTTCTACTTCGCTAAGCTCTGCAGAGTGTTTGTCGAGTTGTTTTTCAAGCTTTTCAATTTGCTTTTTAAGCGGTTGAATGGCTTTTCTAAATTCGGCTTCTAAGCGTTTTTGCTCTTTTCGGTTAACCCCTGAGTGTGCTTTGGGCTCATCATTTTGCTGGGCTTTAACAGCTTCTTTATTCGCATTTAGTAACCACTGATAATACGCATCTAAATCGTAGCCAAATTGAGTTACTTTGCCATCATCGACTAAATAAAATTCATCAGCGGTGTTTTTAAGCATGTGGCGGTCATGCGATACGGTAACCATGGCGCCTTCAAAGCCTTGCAATGCCATAACTAGCGCGTGGCGCATTTCTAAATCAAGGTGGTTGGTAGGTTCATCAAGTAGTAGCAGGTTAGGCTTTTGATATACCAGCATAGCAAGGACTAAACGGGCTTTTTCACCACCCGAAAATGGCGCTACGGGCTCTAGGGCTTTATCGCCAATAAAGGCAAAGCCACCTAAAAAGTCACGTAGTGATTGTTCAGTAGCTTTTGGATTTAAACGTTGTAAATGCGTAATTGCGCTGGCGTTTAAATCAAGCGATTCAAGTTGATGCTGCGCAAAGTAACCAATATTTAAACCATGGTGCTGCACAACCTTACCTGCTTGCGGTTCTAAATCACCAGAGAGTAGTTTAATGAGCGTTGATTTACCTGCGCCATTTCGTCCCAGTAAAGCAATACGGCTACCAGGCACTAAGTTAAGCTCTATATTATTTAAAATAGTCACTTCACCATAACCCGCTTTAGCTTTATCTAAACTCATTAGCGGGTTTGGTAGAGCTGTAGGCTCTGCAAATTCAAAGTTGAACGGTGAGTCGGCATGTGCAGGGGCAAGCTTTTCCATACGTTCTAGCGCTTTTACCCGGCTTTGTGCTTGTTTAGCTTTACTGGCTTTTGCTTTAAAACGAGTAATAAATTGCTCAAGGTGTGCAATTTGCTCTTGCTGCTTGTCGAACATGGCTTGCTGTTGTAATAAACGCTCTGCTTTTTGGCGTTCAAACTGCGAGTAGTTACCTTTGTACACATTGATAAGTTGTTTATCTATGTGCCAAATTTGATCAACTACTGCATCTAAAAACTCACGGTCGTGCGATATAAGTACCAATGTGCCTGTGTAGGCACGTAAAAAGCGCTCAAGCCAATATACGGCATCTAAATCAAGGTGGTTTGTTGGCTCATCGAGTAGCAACAAATCAGCATTACGAATAAGTGCTTGGGCAAGGTTTAAACGCATGCGCCAACCACCTGAAAACGCACTCACGGGGTTTTCTATTTGGTTATTAGCAAATCCTAATCCATGCAAAAGTTCGCCAGCTTGCGATTCGATGCTGTAGCCTTTCATGTTTTCTAGTTGAATATGCACTTTGGCTTGGGTATCGCCATCGTTATTTTGTTCTGCTTCACGTAGTGCAATACGCAGCGCGTAGTATTCAGGGTGTCCTTGCAATACATAATCAATGGCGCTTATTTCGAGGGCTGGGGTTTCTTGTTTAACCGAAGCAATAGACCAATCTTTAGGAATACTGCAATTACCGGCATCAAGTTGCAATTCAGATTTTAGTAAACCAAATAAGGTTGATTTCCCGCAGCCATTGGCACCCACAAGGCCTACTTTGTGCTCTGGAAATAACGTAGCTGATGCATTTTTTAATAAGGCTGTGCCGCCACGAAGGAGTTCTATTTCTGATATTTGGATCATGAATGCGTTACTTTACTGTACCCTTGTTAAGTTGGCGCTATCATACCATAGAACTTAATGCGCTTATCAAGCGTATCAACAAGTGATGTTATACGATAAAATAGTTGTAGTTCAAACCACAGGAAAAATGTTGTGAGACAAAAGAAGCGATTTATTGCTGGCGCATCGTGCCCTGACTGTAAAGCCATGGATACTATGATGCTATACAGAGAACATGATGTTGAAAAAGTAGAGTGTGTGGAGTGTGGGCATAAAATGTCACAACCAGAAAACGCTGTTCAGGCGTCAACTCGCCAATTTGAGCAAGTCATTGGTGTGTTTAAACCGGGCGACTAACCCGGTTTTTATTGTCTAGCTACACACCTTTTAATAATGTGGAGGCGGTGGCTCTGGCATATTTGACATCATAGAAGGCGTGGTTTGCGCTTCTTTAATTTTTTCTGCCAGCAGTTCTGTTTGGCGCTTCATTTTAGCTAGCATTTGCTGGTGTACTTTGATCTCATCGTTTAAGATTTCAATCGTTTCATCTTGAAAAGCCACTTTGGCTTCAAGTTCCATTAAGCGGTGTTCAATTGTGTTCATTAGTGTCTCGTATAATAAATCGCTCTGCGATACCGCTGGAGCTTTCGGTTAACAACGACTTATCGTTATCTATAAATGCCACATCAAGCACAACGGCCGATTTTGGTTTACTGCCTTCTCGCGGCGTAACTTGCCACGTTTGAATTTTTTCACCGCTTGATATTTGCCATAAATCAACTCGCTTATTAGGCGAACCCGTTGCCAGCAATGTGCCTTGCTCGTTAAAGCGCACGGCGGTAAAAATTTTCTGACGCGCAATATACGCCAGTTTACTCACAAGATCACCTGTAGTCAGCTTCCATACATGTGCTTGCTTCATACTATCGGCAGTAAATGCAAAACGACCTTGTGGATCAAGGGTTACTTGAGTAACACGTGTTGGGTGGCTAAAGCGGTGAATAACTTGCCCAGTATTGGTATCCCAAAAATAGGCAACGTAATCGTTAGAGCCGCTTAATGCAAAGCGTCCGTTAGGCGCTAAATCAACGGTGTTAACTTTATCTTGATGGCCTAAAAACTCGACACGTCTGCCAGTTTCAAGGTTTAAAAATACAACCACGCCATCGCTGCGACCATACAACACGCTGCGACCTTGGTTGCTAATGGCAATATCTCGAATCGTGGCTTTTTGTATTTTGTAATAGCCTTTGTTTTCGCCGGTGCTGATATCCCACACTGCGAACGTTGTTTTTTCTGCGGTAACCGCAACGCTGTTATCAAACGCAATAGCCACGCTGTAAACTAAGTTGTCTTGCGATTGCTGCTGAAACCATTGGTATTTTAAAACGTGCTGTTGATTATCCCACAGCGCGACCCCATGGTTGATAGAAGAGATTAAACTGTACTTTCCATCGTGAGAGAGTGCTGACGAAAATGCACCTTGTGCGGTGTGTTCAAAGCTTTCTACCGATTGATTTTTTTTATCGGTACAAGCAATGGCTAAAAAACAGCTAAAAACGATTAAAAAAGTACGAAATATCGACATCTTACAGGTATTTCCTCTTAACTCTTAGTGACTGAGAGGTTAGACTAGGTGCGTTAAATGCCTAGGTTGTTTGTCTAATCACTGAATATATATTTTTAGTTTAGCTAACAATACAGACTTTAGTTATTAAACAAACAGCCTACCATGTAGGGCGTTAATCTTTAACTAGTAATATTACAATAAATGACAACTGCAAAGTATGTCGGAGATTTAAAATGAAAAAGACGATTAGATTGTCATTGATTGCAGCGTCGGTTTTAGCGCTTACAGCTTGTAATCAAGAAGCAAAAAAAGAGCAAGCTGAAGTAACACTAGACACTGTAGAGCAACAACAAGCATATGGTATTGGTGCTTCTGTAGGTAACTTTTTAAATAAAGACCTAGCAGACAAATCTGAAATTGGCATTGAGCTTGACCAAGCACTACTAATTCGTGGTTTCGAAGATGCACTTGCTGGTAATGCAAAAATTGACGAAGAAAAAATTCGTGAAGTGTTAACGGCTTTAGATACCTCAGTACGCACTAAGCAAGAAGAAAAAGCGAAAGTTGAGTCTGAAAAAAGCAAAGCGGCAGGTGTTCAATACTTAGCTGATAACGCTAAAAAAGAAGGCGTAACGGTAACTGAGTCTGGCTTACAATACGAAGTATTAAGCGAAGGCGAAGGCGAAAAGCCAGCAGCAACAGACGTTGTTAAAGTACATTACAAAGGGACATTATTAGATGGCACTGAGTTTGATAGCTCATACGCACGTAATGAACCAACTACATTCCCACTTAATCGCGTAATTGCAGGTTGGACTGAAGGTTTACAACTTATGCCTGTAGGTTCTAAGTACAAGTTTACTATTCCTTCAGAGCTTGCTTACGGCGACCGTGATCTTGGTAAAATTCCAGCTAATTCAACACTTGTTTTTGAAGTTGAATTACTAGAAATTCAAAATGCAGAAGCACCAGCAGAATAAGCTAAGCTTAAAGCGTAAAAAGGGACCTTAAGGTCCCTTTTTTAATTCGTGTAACTTAATTTAAACGTGATTTAATCAGAATGATTAGAAAACAAGTTATCGATTAGTTCATCTTCAAGCTCAAAACGAAGCTCTAATGACTCACCAATAACTGAAAGGTCGTTGTCAAACCCTTCTAACAAATCATCTTTATTTACTTCGGCGTACTTGTCATTAAAATCAAGTGCGACATCGGTGGTGCTAGAAATACGCGGATAAATCGAGTTTGCCAGCTTTTGGCTCTCTAACCCCTTTTTTTCACAGGCTTTAGCAATATCATCGTACACTTCAAAGTGGCCTGCAGACAGGTAGTCCATAAGCAGTTGGCAAAAAGATTGAATTTGTTCAGGCTCTGGTAGCGCATGATCGTTTTTATCATAAGGCGCAAACCCTGCAATCTTACAATACAGTACAATAAGTTCTTGGCGTTCATTGAGCCAGTTATCGATTACTGTATGACTACCACCCCATTTCTGTTGAGCTTTTTCTACACGCGTCAGCATAACTGTTCTCCTAAGCTGGGTTGGTTGTTAGTTACATTTGTTTTTATGTACATCAAGATATATTTAATTTGCGTGTATATCAACAAGTAATGCAGATGTTCTAATTGCGAATAAGCTTTATTTGATTGGAGGGGCAAAATTTTATTGCAGGCAAGAAAAAACCACCGGTTAAGGTGGTCTAATTTCTTCAAATGGCTTGTTATAACAAGCTTTCTTATTTTTATTAAATGATTTTTATTGTTATTATTTAAAACTTTTTATTTTTATTGTTTTAATAATTTATTATTGTTTTTGTTAACGCGGGAAAGACAATACCAAGGTTTTTGTTATGTTGCAAACATATTAACAAAAAGTTTTAAATGTTAGTGTTTTTTGCTTGTTTTATAATCAAAATGGATTAAAACCATCAATATTGTTGATCTACTTCTATGTAAAGGTGTTTTCGCCTTTAAGAAATAGAGAGGCGATGAATATGGTGATACAATCTTGCACAATTTCTATAAGCATTAGGATCATTTACGCCATGAGCGAATTAAAAAACGACCGTTATTTACGTGCACTTGCAAAACAACCCGTTGATGTAACACCTGTATGGATGATGCGTCAAGCTGGACGTTATTTACCAGAGTACCGTGCTACACGTGCACAAGCGGGCGATTTTATGAGCCTGTGCCGTAATGCTGAGCTTGCCTGTGAGGTAACACTTCAGCCACTGCGTCGTTACCCATTAGACGCAGCCATTTTGTTCAGCGATATTTTAACGATTCCTGATGCAATGGGTTTGGGTTTGTACTTCGAAACAGGTGAAGGCCCTAAATTTGAACGTCCTATTTCATCCCTTGCCGATGTTAAAAAAATACCTAAGCTCGACCCAACCGATGAGCTTGGCTATGTAATGAACGCCGTAAGCACTATTCGCCGTGAACTTAAAGGCGAAGTACCGCTGATTGGTTTTTCGGGTTCACCATGGACACTTGCTACATACATGGTTGAAGGCGGCAGCAGCAAAGTATTTGGTAAAATTAAAAAAATGGCGTTTGCAGAGCCGCAAACACTGCATTTACTATTAGACAAGCTTGCTGATTCAGTGATCGACTACTTAAATGCACAAGTAAAAGCCGGTGCACAGTCGTTAATGGTATTTGATTCGTGGGGCGGTGTATTAAGCCCGCGCGACTACAACGAGTTTTCACTGCAATACATGCATAAAATTGTAGATGGCTTAATTCGCGAATACGATGGTCGCAAAGTGCCAGTAACGTTATTTACTAAAAATGGCGGCCAATGGATTGAGGCAATAGCAGCAACAGGCTGTGATGCAGTAGGCCTAGATTGGACCATTAATATTGGTGACGCTAAACGTCGTGTAGGCGATAAAGTAGCGCTACAAGGTAATATGGACCCGTCAATGCTACATGGTACGCCAGATCGTATACGCCAAGAAGTAGGCACTATTTTAGAAGACTTTGGTACAGGCAATGGCCATGTGTTTAACTTAGGTCACGGGATTACGCCAGATGTTGACCCAGAAAATGCCGGTGTATTTATTAACGCCGTGCACGAGCTAAGCGGTCAGTATCATAAATAATTAATGCGTTTTATTCATTAATACTAAAAAGCCCGCATAACAGCGGGCTTTTTGTTTATACGCTTTAAAGCCGCTTATTTAAACAAGCGATTTAAGCCATTTAATGCCGCAACCCGATAGGCTTCTGCCATGGTTGGGTAGTTAAATGTGGTATTTACGAAGTAATCGATATTATTGCCACCATTTTTTTGTTCCATAATGGCTTGGCCAATGTGAACAATTTCAGAGGCACGTTCGCCAAAGCAATGTACCCCAAGTACTTCTTTGGTTTCTGTGTGGAATAATATTTTTAAGCTGCCTACTTCAGTACCTGCAATCTGCGCGCGTGCAAGGTGTTTAAACTGAGCACGGCCTACTTCGTAAGGTACTTTAGCAGCGGTTAGTTCTTGCTCTGTTTTACCCACAGAGCTCATTTCTGGAATGGTATAAATACCCGCCGGAATATCAATAATTAACTTATCATCACAGTTACCACAGGCAATGGCATCAGCGGCAATACGGCCTTGGTCAAACGCAGCACTAGCAAGGCTTGGATAGCCAATTACATCGCCCACAGCATAAACGTTTTCAATCTCAGTTTGGTAAGTTTCGTTTACTTTTATTTGCCCACGGCCGTCGGCTTTTAAGCCAATGGCTTCAAGGTTAAGTGTGTCAGTGTTACCTGTGCGGCCATTCGCAAATAAAATACAGTCAGCTTTCACACGCTTGCCCGATTTTAAATGCATAACAACGCAATCGTCGCGCGTTTCTACACGATCAAACTCTTCGTTATGACGAATAACAATGCCGCTATTCCAAAAGTGGTAGCTAAGTGCATCAGATATTTCAGCATCCATAAAGGCAAGTAAACGGTCACGAGTATTCACTAAATCAACTTTAGCGCCTAAACCTTTAAAAATAGAAGCATACTCACAGCCAATAACCCCTGCGCCGTATATAAGTACGCGCTGAGGGTCATGCTCAAGGCCTAAAATAGTATCGCTCTCATAAATACGAGAATGGCTAAAATCAACTTCAGGTGGGCGGTAAGGGCGAGAGCCCGTGGCAATAACAATGGTTTTTGCTGTAATACGCTCAGTTGAACCATCAAGGCGTTTTACTTCAACCGTGTGTTTATCAACAAAGCTCGCATCACCTTGAAACATATGAATGCGATTACGATCGTAAAAACTACTACGTAAATTAGACTGCTTAGAAATAACCGAACTTGCATGACGTAAAATATCAGGAAACGTTAAACGACTAGGGCGCTCACCAATATTAAACAACGGGTTGGCTTTGTATTCAATGTAGCGGCTAACCGAGTGACGTAATGCCTTAGAAGGGATTGTTCCCCAATGTACACAACCGCCGCCGACTGTTTCTTGGCGCTCTATAACCGCTACTTTTTTGTTATTTTTCGAAAGATTCATGGCGGTGCCTTCACCGCCAGGGCCCGTACCAATAATTATTGCGTCATATTGGAAACTTACGGGTGCTTTTTTCTGTTCTGGTTGTTTGGCCACAGCCACTCCTAAATTAATTAAAAGAGGCTTTTAATAACCTCGCATTAAGTGCTAGCCATGCCTGCTTTTGATTTTCCCAGGCGGCTTCCAGCTCGTGATATTGTGCCATTAAAGCTGAACGTTCACACTGCTTTGCCATATTATTTTTTTTAACTTCTAAAACTTGTTTTTGAAGTGAACAATATGTCTGCAGTTTTTTCAGCAATAAATCGTACTCTTGTTGTAATAATGTAAGCCTATCTTGCGCTAAAGGCAATTTTGCAACACGTGTTTGCGTTTTACTCATAAGCGTATCGGCTTTAGCTTTTTCTATACGTTCAACCGGTGTGCGCTTTAATTTACTGGCTAAACCAATGGCAGCTAAAGAGCGGATCATCCATTTGGTGGGGTCATAATGAAACCACTTAATCCCATTACGATAATCACTTGCAAAAATATGATGAAAGTTATGGTAACCCTCGCCATAAGTGAATAACGCTAAAAAGCCATTATCGCGCGCAGTATTTTTTTCAGTGTATGGGCGCGAACCCCAAATATGGGCCACCGAGTTAATAAAAAAGGTAAAGTGTTGGCTTAATACTAAACGCAGTAAACCCGCTAAAATCAGCATACCCCACACATCGCCCACCAATAAACCAAGTACCAATGGTAGGCCAACATTCATCGCAATAACCAGTTTTAGGTAGTGTTTGTGTTGCCACATAACGATTTTATTACGCTGTAAATCACGACAATTACTGTAATCGCCGTAGCTATCGCCTTGGTAGTCACGTAACATCCAGCCAATGTGGCTGTACCAAAAGCCATTAGTTGCGGCGTAAGGGTCTTTTATTGGGTCGTCAACTTGGCCATGGTGTATACGGTGATCGCTACTCCAGTGTAGCGCACTGTTTTGCAAAGCAAACGCACCGCCTAGGGCAAAAATAAATTCAACAGCAGGATGAGCATTATACGTTTTATGTGCCCATAAACGGTGGTAACCGGCTGTGATAGATAGGCCTGCAAAAAACATGCAGGCTACAAAAGCAATCCAATGTGCGCTGGTAAATCCGTAGCTAATGCCATACCAAGGAACAAGTGTGATAGCCGCTAAAAAGGTAAGGCTAAAAAATAGGACGTTTGTCCAGATAATCGGTGGTTTATTCATCATTCTCAATCTCAGCGTACAACTGTAAGCTAAAATAGTATTTCAAACTCTCGCCGTCAAGTATTAGACTGGGGAATTGAGCTATTATCACTAAATATTAATATAAAATTATTCAGGGAGTTGTTGATGTCGGGTGTTAGAGCGCAACAGAAACAAAAAACACGACAAGCCTTAATTCAGGCGGCATTTAATCAGCTAAGTGCAGATCACAGCTTTTCGAATTTAAGTTTACGCGAAGTAGCCCGCGAAGCCGGCATTGCACCCACCTCGTTTTATCGCCATTTTAAAGATATGAACGAGCTAGGTTTAACCATGGTAGACGAAGCCGGTTTAACGCTGCGCCAACTTATGCGCCAAGCCCGCAGACGCATAGCAAACGACGGCGGCAGTGTCATTAACACCTCGGTTGTTACGTTTATGGAATTTATAGACAGCTCAAGTAACCAATTTAGGTTATTACTGCGAGAGCGCTCTGGTACATCTAAGGCATTTAGAGCCGCAGTCGCACGCGAAATCAAACACTTTATTTTAGAGCTTGCCCACTACTTAGAAAGCGAAACCAAGTGCGACGCCATGCATGCCTACATCCAATCAGAAGCCATGGTAACACTGGTATTTAATGCCGGCGCAGAGGCGCTAGATATAGAAGGCCAACAACTAGACGAACTAGTTGAGCGTGTTATTTGGCAGCTGCGTTACATAACGCGTGGTGCAACCCATTATGTAAGAGAAACAAATAAAGTAACTTAGCCTAAAAAATAGTAAAGAGTTAATATAAGCAGAGCAGCTTGTTTAGGTTATATATTTAAGCGTGGTTTTGGTTTTTTTTGATATTTAAATCCTGAAATTAATTATTATTTAAATAATAAAACCTAAAATAATGTGAGTTTAAGTTGTTTTGTGGAATTTTTATGCTTGCTTCCATCTCTAGGTAATGTTAAAAATAGGCCTCACTGAACACACACACAAGAAACAAGATGCAAAATATTCGTTTAATTACACTAAAACTTAACCTCTTACTGCTATGGCAAGTGAGCGGGGATTAGTGTGTTTGCATCGAGTTAAACATTAAAAACCCCGCAATTGCGGGGTTTTTTTTATCTCGCGGCTGGGATAAATTGAAATTTGGGTAACACAGGAATGAGGGGCAGTTATGCAAGACAAAGATAAAGTATGGATTTTTGATACCACCTTACGTGATGGCGAGCAGGCACTTAAAGCAAGCCTTACTGAAGACGATAAAATTCAGTTAGCGCATACTATTAGCCGCTTGAATGTTGATGTGATGGAAGTGGGTTTTCCAGTTTCGAGCCCTGCTGATTTTCGCTCGGTGCAACGTATTGCAACCGAAGTAAAAGGCCTAATTATTTGTGGTTTAGCACGCTCGGTTGTTAAAGACATTGAAGCCTGTGGTGAGGCGCTTCGCACAGCACAGCAAAGCCGTATTCATACTTTTATTGCCACAAGCCCTTTGCACCTTGAACACAAATTACGCATGAGCCTAGATGATGCAACGGCAATGGCGGTTAAATCAATTAAATTAGCGCGTAACTACACAGATGATGTTGAGTTTTCGTGTGAAGATGCAGGGCGTACGCCGCATTGGGATTTATGTAAAATTGTTGAGCAGGCCATTAATGCGGGTGCCTCTACTATTAACTTGCCCGATACCGTTGGCTTTGTAACGCCAGACGAATACGCTGCAATGATCCGCCATTTAATGAATAACGTGCCAAATATTGATAAAGCGCGTTTAAGCGTACATTGTCATAACGATTTAGGTTTAGCTGTAGCTAACTCGGTAGCCGCTGTACAAGCGGGTGCTCGTCAAATTGAATGTACAATAAATGGGATTGGTGAGCGTGCGGGTAACTGCTCGCTTGAAGAAGTGGCGATGATCATGAAAATGCGCAAAGACCACTTAAAAGTACATACCGATATTAAAAGCGAAGAAATTTATCGCGCATCTCGCCAAGTTGCAAAAATTTGTAATATGCCGGTACAGCCAAATAAAGCGATTGTGGGCGAAAACGCCTTTGCACATAGCTCGGGCATTCACCAAGATGGCGTATTAAAAGCGCAAAATACTTATGAGATTATGTCGCCAGAAAGCGTAGGTGTGCCAAATAACCAATTAAATATGACTTCGCGTTCGGGTCGTCATGTTATTGAGCACCGCTTAGAAGAGTTAGGGTACCAAAAAGCTGATTACGATATGGACAGCTTATACGAAAGCTTTTTAGCGTTAGCGGATCAAAAAGGCACGGTGTACGACTACGACCTTGAAGCCATGATTTACTTAAATCAAATTAACGACAAAGACGAAAAATACCAGTTAGAGTTTGTAAACTCAGCGTCTAACTCACAGTCGGTAGCAAGCTCAACTATTGGTATGGTGATTGATGGCGAAGTTAAACAAGAAGCTGCTACAGGTAATGGCCCGGTAGAGGCGTCGTTTGCGGCAATTGAGCGCTTAACCGGTATGAGCGTTGAAATGATTGAATACAACTTAGAAGCCACTGGCCAAGGCGCAAGCTCGCTAGGCCAAGTAAACATTATTGCTAAATACGATGGCCGCCCTTATCACGGTGCGGGTATTGCTGCGGATGTGGTAGAAGCGTCGGTACGCGCCATGATCCGTGTTTACAACTTAATTTATCGTGCACAAAAAGTGTCTGATTTAAAACAACAAAGGAAAGCAGGATGAGTAAAACAAACTACAGCGTTGCAGTATTAGCTGGCGACGGTATTGGCCCAGAAGTAATGGCAGCAGCAGAGCAAGTACTTGATGCTGTGAGCAATAAGTTTGGTTTTACTCTAAACCGCGATCATCATGCTATTGGTGGTGCAGCCATTGATGAATTTGGTGAAGCATTACCACCAAAAACACTAAGCGCGTGTGAAAACGCCGATGCCATTTTATTTGGCTCAGTAGGTGGCCCTAAGTGGGAAAACCTACCACCTAACGAGCAACCTGAGCGTGCATCGCTTTTACCGCTTCGTAAGCACTTTGGTTTGTTTTGTAATTTACGCCCAGCGCAGCTTTTACCGGCGCTTAGCGCAGCATCGCCATTACGTGCCGACATTAGCGAAAAAGGTTTTGATATTTTATGTGTGCGCGAGCTTACCGGCGGCATTTACTTTGGTGAAAAAGGGCGAGGTGGCGAAGGCGAAGAAGAGTTTGCCTTTGATACGCAAAACTACTCGCGTAAAGAAATTGAACGTATAGCTCGTTTTGCCTTTGAAGCAGCAAAATTACGCAGTAACCACGTAACCTCGGTAGATAAAGCCAACGTACTTGCATCAAGCGTATTATGGCGTGAAGTCGTTACCGAAGTAAGCAAAGACTACCCAGAAGTAAGCCTAGATTACATATATGTAGATAACGCAGCTATGCAGCTAGTTAAACAGCCTAGCCAGTTTGACGTGTTACTTTGCGATAACTTATTTGGTGATATTTTGTCAGATGAGTGTGCAATGATCACAGGTTCAATGGGCTTATTACCTTCGGCTAGCTTAAATCAATCGGGCTTTGGTTTGTATGAACCAGCTGGTGGCTCAGCGCCAGATATTGCAGGCAAAGGCGTTGCAAACCCGATTGCACAAATTTTAAGTGCCGCACTTATGCTACGTTACTCATTAGGGCAAGACGAAGCAGCGCGCACCATTGAAAAAGCCGTAGCCGAAGCCGTTGAAGCAGGCGTTGGCACGCCAGATATCTACCCAGAGGGTGGTTACAGCACAAGCGATGTGGCAGCAGCCATCGTTTCACGTATTTAATTATTAAAGGCGCAGCACCGTTATGCTGCGACTTAACAGAGTAGGGAATTAGCAAGTGGCCCAAACGTTATACGACAAAATTTGGCAAGCACATACCGTTGCCAGCATAAATGAGCAAACTGATTTACTTTATATAGATCGTCATTTAGTGCACGAGGTGACATCACCACAGGCTTTTGCAGGCCTACGCGAAAAAAAACGTAAGGTGCGTTGCCCTGAAAAAACCTTTGCAACGATGGATCATAACGTATCGACTAAAAGCCGATCACTTGATGCCGCAAGCGAAGTATCTAAAAACCAGTTAATGGCGCTAGATGCAAACTGTAAAGAGTTTGGCATTGTACTTTACGACTTAAACTCAATTAACCAAGGCATAGTGCATGTAATGGGCCCAGAGCAAGGTATTACCTTGCCTGGCACTACCATTGTATGTGGCGATAGCCATACCTCTACGCATGGTGCCTTTGGCGCATTAGCACACGGTATTGGTACATCTGAAGTTGAGCACGTATTAGCAACGCAAACGCTACAGCAAAAAAAGGCAAAGTCGTTAAAAATTCAAATTAACGGCGTGCTTCGCCCAACGGTAACCTCTAAAGATTTAATAATGGCGGTTATTGGTAAATTAGGTACTGCTGGTGGCACAGGTTATGTTGCTGAATTTTGTGGTGAAGGCATTGAAGCACTTTCAATGGAAGCTCGTATGACGCTATGTAACATGAGCATTGAAATGGGTGCTAAAGCGGGTTTAATAGCGCCAGATAAAATTACCTATGATTATTTAAAAGGTCGTCCGTTTGCACCAAAAGGCGCTGACTTTGACGCCGCAGTTGAATACTGGGAAACCTTAAAAACAGATGAAGGCGCTGAGTTTGACTTAGTTGTTGAGCTTGAAGCTAAAGACATTCAGCCGCAAATTACGTGGGGCACAAGCCCAGAACAAGTCATTGGCGTTGATGAGTGCATACCAGACCCAGATAAAGAGCCAGATTTAATTAAAGCCGATGCTATACGCAGTGCACTTAAGTACATGGACTTAAAAGCGGGCGATAAATTATCAAGCGCGAAAGTAGATACCGTCTTTATTGGCTCATGTACAAATAGCCGTATTGAAGATTTACGTGCCGCGGCAAAAATTGTTGAAGGCAAGCAAGTATTAGCTGGCATAGAGGCGTTAATTGTACCGGGCTCAGGCCTTGTTAAAAAGCAAGCTGAATACGAAGGCTTAGCCGATATTTTTAAAGCCGCAGGCTTTGAATGGCGCGAGCCAGGCTGTTCAATGTGTTTAGCGATGAACGATGACCGTTTAGAAGCGGGCAAACGCTGTGCATCTACGTCTAACCGTAATTTTGAAGGCCGCCAAGGTCGTGGCGGGCGTACGCATTTAGTAAGCCCTGCAATGGCGGCAGCTGCTGCAATACATGGTCACTTTGTTGATATTAGAGGAGAAGCCTAATGAGCGTATTTTTTAGTGGCTTAATGGCCCCACTTGATAAAAACAATGTAGATACAGACCAAATCATTCCTAAGCAGTTTTTAACATCAACCAGCCGTGATGGTTTTGATGCAGCATTGTTTTACGATTGGCGTTACCTAGAAAACGGCGAACCAAACCCTGATTTTATTTTAAATCGCCCATGCTACCAAGGCGCGCAAATATTATTAACGCGCGACAACTTTGGTTGTGGCTCATCGCGTGAGCATGCACCGTGGGCGCTTAAGCAATATGGTTTTGAAGTGATTTTAGCGGAAAGTTTTGCTGATATTTTCTTTAATAACTGTGGCAACAACCAAATGCTAGCCATTGCGCTACCAGCCGACACGCTTGAGCAATTGTTTGTACTTAGTGAGCAACACGACGATATAAACATTAAAATCGATCTTGAAAACCAAACACTAACAAGCGATAAATTTGCGCCAATTAGTTTTGATATTCGTAAAGACGTAAAAGAGCGTTTATTAAGTGGCTTAGATTTTATTGGTGTGACCGAAACGCTAAATCCACAAATTGATACGTTTGAAAAACAACTTGCTGCTGAGCGCCCTTGGCAGTAACGAAAAGCAATTAATTACATATGAAAACAAAGCGCGGCTGAGTATATAAGCCGCGCTTTTTTATACGCTAAATTAATGTCTAAAATCTGCCATTAGCGCAGGAATGCCCGGCAACATACCAACAATAGCCATAACGGTAGTTAAAACCACAAACATAATGAGTGGTACAACCCAGCGGCTCATTTTAGTTAAATTAGCACTGCGCTCTTTACAGCCAATTAAGCCTAAGTTATCAAGCAGCATAGTCAGTGACCAACCAAAAGCAGGGTTAACCAAGCTTGACGCAAATACAACTATTGCGGCCGATTGCGTTGTTTTACCTTCGCGTGTCATTTCCATACCAGCCTCAAGTAGCGGAATAAACACACCAACAATAAGCGCAACGCAAAGCACGGGTTGCCAAATGGCTAAATCCATTGGGTAACCCCATAAACCCGCAATAATACAAAATACGGCTGTTAAAATGGCGCCCGCCGGAATAGGGCGTTTAGCAATAGCAGCAGGTACAATGTAAGTCCCCCAAGATGAGGTAAAGTTAGCACCTCCGGCCAGCGAGCCAAAGGTCTGCCTAACCGATGCACTTAGCATGGTGTCGTCTATGTTCATTTGTACTTTTTCAGTACGTTGCGGGTAACTAATTTTTTGAAAAACTTGATGCCCTAAAAAATCCGGTGACCACATAGCGACAGCTAGTACCGCAAACGGCAGCACAACCACAAAGCTTTCAAGTTTTGGTAGGCCAAGCATCCAACCCGTGTTTTCGCCCCACCAATAAGCTGGGTTCATATTTGGTAAGCCCGGTGCCGTATTAAATTCAAATGGGGCACCGAGTGCAAATGCAACCACACCGCCAATAAGGCAGCTAAGCGGCACAGCAAGCCAGCGCTTTTTAAAATGCTCAAGTAACGCATACAATAAAATGGTGGCCAAAATAACTATAAATGCAATGTGCGCCATATCAATGGCCTCAGCCCATGCAAATAGCTTTTTAACCTGCGAAATAGTACCAATAAAGCCCAAGTATATGAGTAAGCCCCCGCACACGCCTTTACTGGTTAACCGTGCCAATAAACTCCCTCCTTTGGTTATGGCTAAAATAAAGCCAAAGGCACCAATGAGTAAGCCAAACGCCATAGAGTGGCCGCCAGCGGCAACCACAATAGGAATAAGAGGAATAAGTGGGCCATGAGTACCGGCTAAATTAGCCGTGGGTAAAATAAAGCCCGAAAACAAAATAATAAAAATAGAAACAATGAGTAATTCATAGCGTACGTTTTCTAACACAAACGCATCACTTAAACCCAGTGGCGCTGCAAAAGTAGCTGCAATAGCCCCCACCATAACAACTTTACCAATGGTGCCCGCCATGGCTGGAATCGTGTCTTCAAATTCAAAGCGGTAGTCTCTAAATGGTAAATTAGGCCGCCAGCGCTTGGGCTGCATAATTTGTAGCTCGTGCTCTAAATATTCGTCGCGGGTATTAAACTCTGAACTGGGTTTATGATTGTTTTGATAGCTGTTGATATTGTCGTGCAATGTATCTTTGTGATCTGAGTTGTGACCCTTTGGGGTTACTGACATAGTCCCTCCTGTTACTCGTTGCTTATTTTTCAAAACGCCCTAAAGCAAATGAATAGTGAAGGGGCAGGGTAGAACAGCTTTTACTCAGGAATGTATAGGCAAAAGGTCGTGTATGATTATTTTTAATACAGTTAATTAAAAAAACAGCTTTACACTAAAAATCATAAAATTACAGAAGGTGATTAAAAGTTTTTATAAATCATATTCTTGATTGCATCATTAATGATGCGCAGAGCTATTTGCCGAATAGTATCGTGTTAACGACAGGTTATTATCCTTTAGTCTTAGTGGTTGTTAAATTTGTTTTATTTCAGGCTATTTGCTTGCAGGAGCCGTTAATTTTGTTTTATTTGTGGTGGAATAATACTTCTGTTACTTTCTGATTGTTAATAACAACAATAAAGAATAGAGATGCAATTCAACTCCCCTAAATCAATTGGTATTTTACTTGGTACGCTTTACGGCATATTTATGCGGCTGTTTGTAGAGCTATTTGATACTTATAATTTAAGTAGCCTAGTCTCTATATCATTTATGTTTTTAGTGCCCGTTGCAATTGGCTATATTCGTATTCATTTTGAATTTAAAAGCGCAAAAACATTAACTAAAAGGCAAATGGTGATAATTGCTTGGCAGCCAATTTTTGTTTTTTTACTTGTCAGTGTTATTACGTTACTTGAAGGCAGTATTTGTGTGGCAATGGCTTTGCCTGCCTTTATGCTCTTTGCAAGTATTGGCGGTTTACTGGCAGGTTTTATTAAAAATCGCAAAACTAAAAACGCTAACCATTCTTTACTTTCAATAGCTTTGCTTCCTGTATTGCTCTCACCTATTGAGGTAAATTATTTACACTTATCAAAAACGTACGAAGTCACCAACTCTATAATTATTGAAGCGCCTATAAACCGTGTGTGGCAGCAGCTTGCAAATGTAAGCACCATAGAGCCACAAGAATTGCCATTTTCGCTTACCCAATTAATAGGTGTACCTAAGCCCTTAGAGGCAAATATGAATGCTGCGGGTGTTGGTGCAATTAGAACCAGTAAATGGCAAAAAGGAGTTATATTTAAAGAAGTTATTACGGATTGGCAGCCAAATAAACAGATGCTTTATAGATTTGACATAGACCCTGATGCTATCCCCGATGACGCACTCGATAAACATGTAAAACTAGGAGGCGAATACTTTTCACCTCTTTACGGTGGGTATGAGTTAAGTGAAGATAAAAGCGGCAATACCATTTTAACTTTAAAAACGACCGTGCAAGATAATACAAATTTTGGTGTTTATTCGCGAATATGGGGTGAGGTCATTTTTCAAGACTTCCATCATTCACTTTTAACATTAATGAAAAATAGAGCAGAGAAGCCACTTGTCGCAGTTATTTCCCAAACTTAACTTAAACCGCTATGGTATTAAAAAATTATTATAAGAGTACTTTATGAAATCATTAACGGCAGCAACGTTATTACTTGCTTCATCAGTCGCTATTGCGCGCCCTGCGCCTTTGGTATCTATACCAACGCATGATGCGTTTTTTAATAATATTGCAGCGCACTGTGGTAAAGCGTTTGAGGGCAAAGTAAGCATAGATAACGCAAAGGGCCCAAGCTCATTTGATAATAAAAAACTAATCATGCATGTACGCAAATGTACTGATAGCGAGCTGCAAGTACCATTTCATGTGGGTGATGATGCGTCACGTACCTGGATCATTACAAAAACAGGCAGTGGTTTGAGCTTAAAACACGACCATCGCCATGAAGATGGTACTGACGATGCTTCAACCATGTATGGCGGTCATACACTTGATGCGGGTTATGCACAAATGCAGTCGTTTCCTGCTGATCAATATTCTAAAGAATTATTTGTAGCACAAGGTATTGCGCAATCGGCAGGGAATACATGGCAAATGTATATTTACCCTGAGGTATTTACTTACCGTTTAATTCGTCAAGGGCGCGAATTTAAAGTGGATTTTGATTTAACCAAACCTATTACGCCACCCGCTGCACCATGGGGATACGAAGAGTAAGCTTATTGCTTAGGCTCTTCGCATTGCAATAAAACCGTTAAAGGTGGTTGATAGGCACGTGGCTTAGTAGGAAAACGTTCGTATTCTTGTACGCCTTCAAGCACTTTTAGCATAAAGGTATTACCACGGCACAACCTCTCTGCATGGCGAAGTAAAAACATACTTTGATTGGCAAAATGCTTATAGTCGTCTGATTGTATTTCTAGTTTGTAATTGCTGTCGTCAATTTTGGTTTGGTAGTAATGCACTTTATTATCAAAGTCGTATGATTTTTCTTTTTCGATGGTGTCGGCTTGCGCAGTGCCTATACTCGAAAGGCCCACCAGTGCGCTACTAATAATAAAGCGTGGTGAAAATAACCCTTTCATAAAATGTATCCTTTAATTTGCGAACTTAATACCCATTAAATACTCATATAAGTTCGGTTTATGTACGTTAAGTCTAACACCCAAAAAGAGATAATGTGATGTTCAAACAAATAAAACAGCTTTTTGCAGCATTCGATGATCAAGCGCCGAGTATAGAGCCGCACGATTTAAAAACAGCGGTAGCAGCGTTGCTAATTGAAGTCATGCGTGCCGATACTAAGCTCGACCATAATGAACAACACACCCTGACTGTAACCTTAAAAAAATATTTTAATTTAACAGATTCTGAGGTTGAAGAGCTCACCACCAATGCTGCAAGCAGTTTAGATGGTGCAATTGATTACTTTCAGTTTTCAAAGCAGATTAATGAACATTGCAGTGCAGCCGAGCGCATCGAAATAATAGAATTGCTGTGGCGTTTAGCCTATGCAGACGGTGAAATAGACCCACAAGAAGAGTACGTAATACGTAAAATAGCGGGTCTATTATATGTAACACATGTTGATTTTATCGCCGCAAAAATAGCGGCGACAAAGCAAAAGTAAAGCGTATAAGGTTACTTTAATTTGCTTGCAACACTGACTAATTGATGAGCAAGTGAAGATACTTTATCGGCTACTTCTGGGTCGCTAATTTGGCCATTATCGCCAAAAACAGAAAACGCAGAGGGTACAGCAAGTTGGTCGGCAAGCACTAACGAACCAATGCCGCTTAAAATATCACGTACGTGGTTTAAACCGCGTAAACCGCCCAATCCACCCGGTGAAGTAGCAAATAATGCCACTACTTTATTACGAAATGCCGGTACTGCACCTTGCTCTGTACGCGATGCCCAATCGATGGCGTTTTTTAATGGCGCAGTGATCGAGCCGTTATACTCAGGGCTTGCCAATAAAATACCATCTGCAGAGCGGAGTTTGTCTTTTAAAAGTTGGGCGTCGGCTGGTGTGCCTTGCGCTTCAATGTCCTCGTTAAATAGTGGAATATCTAACTCGTTTAACTGAATAACTTCTACTTCAGCACCGGTTTGCAAAGCAAAACGTGCTGCTTCATTAATAAGTTTTTGATTAAAGCTTTCTTTTCGTAAGCTGCCCGCAAGAGCGATAATTTTTGGTGCTGACATAGATTTGGCCTTTTTATGTTTTAAGTTACATACCTAATGTAGCAAACTTTTACTTGTAGAAAACCCAAATAAACGCAACACTTATGTGCGTATACGCACATAAGTTTAAGGCAGGGCGCATGGCAATAAAATTTGACGACTGGCAAGACGTAAAAGTAGCCTTTGAAGTGGCTCGGCTTGGCACGCTTACCGCTGCGGCAGAGGCACTAAATGTACACCACAGCACAGTGTTAAGACGAATTAACAGCCTTGAAAAAAACCTAGATACCCGCTTGTTTCATCGCCATGCTCGTGGTTACAAGGTAACTGAAATAGGCGCTAAATTATTTGCTACAGCGCAAACTATAGATACCTCGCTCGAACAGCTACATAACGATATTGCCGCTGCCGACAGTACTTTACGCGGAAGTTTATTACTTACTACGGTTAGTGGGTTTATGGATGTTATGGGCGATGTATGTGAGCAATTTCAGGCATTACACCCACAAGTGCAGCTTGAAGTTATTTTGGAGCAAAAACGCTTGCGCCTCGATCACGGGCAAGCACATATTGCGCTTCGTGCAGGGCCTAAACCTGATGAAGGTGATTACATAGCTCAGCATTTAGCAAAGCTTTCATCGGGCCTGTATGCTAACAAACGCTACATTGCCAAGCATGGTATGCCCAAATCGTTAAGTGATTTATCGCAGCATAATTTTGTATCAGGAGTTGCGGGATATAACGCGCGGGTGCCTTATTTTGCTTGGGCAGACGAAAACATTCCTGCATCGCAAATCAAATTACGTGTATCAGAAACCGCCGAGGCTACACGCGCTATTATTAAAGGCTTAGGGATTGGTGGTTTACAACATGATGTAGCAGCGCAATATAGCGATTTGGTCCCTGTGCTACACAGTGAATTAAATTGGCCCACCGATGTGTGGTTAGTGACCCATCATTTAGTGCATCGCACCGCGAAAGTACAAGCTTTTGCAGGATTATTAAAAGCGCATTTTAATAAGCCTCAAACTCTTAAATAGTTTTTTTAACCTCAATACCTAAACGCTTAGCAAGGCGTACAAGGTTTGCTCTGTCGAGTTCCAGCACTCTTGCAGTTGCTGCCCAGTTATAATTATGCTGCTTTAGTTGCTCGGTTATAACTGTAAATTGTAAAGATTCAACGGCCTGCTTTAATGGCTGATTACAGGCCGTGTGAATGGTGTTTTGCGTGTTAACTTGCACTGTATTACTTAGCTGTGGGGTTAAATCGCAGTGCTCGCTTGTAATCGTAACTATAGGGTTTTGCCATTGGCTTTGCTTAGCCTTTAATGCGCTGCGGCTAATAACATGTTCAAGCTCGCGTACATTACCAGGCCAACTGTATTGGTTAAGCAATGCTTGCGCTTCAGTGCTTAGCTTTAATTGTTTAATACCTAATTTACGGGCTGTTTGCTCAATAAAATAACCAGCAAGTAGGGTTATGTCGTGCTCACGTTTATTAAGTGGCGGCACGGTAATAGGGTAAACACTTAGCCGGTGATATAAATCGGCTCTAAAGCGACCTTGTGCTACCTCATGTTTTAAATCACGATTAGTGGCAGCGACTACTCGAACATCTACGTATTTTGGTATGTCTTCACCAACGGTTTGAATTTCACCACTTTGCAGTACGCGCAGCAATTTACTTTGCATAGCCAATGGCAGCTCGCCAATTTCGTCTAAAAATAATGTGCCGCCATCAGCTAGCTGAAACTTACCTTGGCGGGCATTTTGTGCACCAGTAAAAGCGCCTTTGGCATGGCCAAAAAATTCACTCTCTGCAAGATTTTCGGGAAGTGAGGCACAATTTAAGTGAATGAGAGGCTGATCTTTACGTGCAGAATTTAAGTGAATATTACGCGCTACTAACTCTTTTCCTACGCCTGTCTCTCCTAAAACCAATACACTAAAGTTAGAGGCAGCAACTAGTTTTATTTCATTTTTAAGCGTTTTTATTACTGGGCTTTGGCCAATTATTTCACCGCCATCGCGAGTAAGTGCATCACGTGTTAACTCTTGCACAAGTGCACTTGAATGCTGCGCATGTTGTTTGTAATGGGCAAGCTCTAGAGCCGTTTTAAAATGTGCACTACACAGCGTTTGTAAGGTGCTTAGCGTATCTGTGCTGATACTGCTAAAGGCATTTGCATTAAGGCTATCAAACGTGAGTACGCCAAGTAGTGCATTTTTATCGTAAAGGGGTAAGCCTAAACAGGCATGCACAGGAATATCGCCTGTTTTAGCCAGCAGTAGGCCGTCGTATGGGTCGGGCAGTGGGCAGTCGTGTGCAAATTGTAATGCGTGGCTAGCACTACAAATAGCCTTAAGGCGAGGGTGCTCTGCTATTTTAAAACGCCTGCCAAGGCTGTCGGGCATCAGGCCTTTAATGGCTAAGGGTTTAAGTTGCTCGCCCTGCACCACAAGTAATGCACTGGCATCGCTAGGTATTACACGCTCAACCGTTGCCAGTAATTGGTCAAAGCTGTGCTCGTGCAGGGTGCTTTGGGCAAGCTCTAAAGCTACTTGAGTGAGGTTGAATTGCTGGTTCATGTCAAAATGACCTATACGTGTTTTTATGATTTAAAATAGAGTAGGTCATAAAGACTCATTTTGTAAAGTGGTTATATTTAACCTATTGAATAGTAATACTTTGTTTTATTGGCACAGTATGTGTAATAGCTAAGTAACGTTAATGGTTACTGAGGTAGTTATGAACACATTTACAATAAATAATGTAAGCAACAATATTGAGTTAGGCTCATTTTTTGAATCGCTTTTATTTACTGCTAATGCCGTATTAGGGTTGAGCTTTATTTGTATGGTTGTGAGCATTTTAATTAGCTACCCGTATGCAGAGTACTTTTCGATGCAGGTACAAATATCAGCGCATATTAGCACTATTGTAGTGGCAGCTATTTTAAAAGTTAGTTATGTGCTGCGCTGCGTTGCTCAACATGGTTTAGGGCAGGAAGTACGTTAATGCGCCCACTAAATTTAACCGAGCCAATGCCAGCGCACATAGCTATCCATCAAGTAACTAAATGGCCGTTATGGATGCTTGCATTTAGACCTTACTTTTTAGCAGGCGGTTTGCTGGCATTTTTTTCGATAGGGTATTGGTTACTTATTTTATCAGGCCATGCTAGTTGGCACTTAACCATACCAGCTACACTTTGGCACGCTCATGAAATGCTGTTTGGCTTTGCAGGAGTGGTTGCTGTAGGTTTTTTACTTACGGCGGCACAAACATGGACGGGCGTTGGAAGTATAAGTGGCAAAGCACTTATGCTACTTACTTTAATATGGGTAATTGCTCGTTTAGCTTTTTTTATTGTGCTGCCAGATTTTGCCAATATTAATTTATTGGCTGTTATTGTGCTGCAGCTAGCATGGTGGATAGGTGCAATTGCAGCGCTGGCTAATATGCTATTAAAAGCACGCAGTAAAAATAACTATCAGTTTTTAGCTATTTTAAGTGTGTTGTGCTCCCTCAATACACTTTATTTATTACTTGTTTTAAATAACAACATGCAGCTTGCTTTGGCTGTGGTTGACACCGCTGTACTCGTTATTAGCTTACTGGTAGGCATTGTTGCAGGAAGGGTGCTTCCCTTTTTTACTGCTAAAGGTTTATTGCTTAGCGAGCAAACACGCACTCCTAAAACTGATAAAGCACTGCTGTATTTATCAATATTGGCAATTACTTTATTTTTTATTAGTAAGTTATTTTTAAGCGCAATTAGCCCTTCATTAATTGTTGCAATAGTTGCTGCGCTTCACTTAATTCGATCTGGGTATTGGTGGAACGCAAAAGTGCTAAAAGTGCCATTATTATGGTCTCTGCATTTTTCTTATCTTGCTTTAGGTGTTGGCTTGATGATGATTGCATTTAGCTTTTACACAAGCGTAATACCCTTCAAAGATGCGCTCCACCTCATCACTATTGGCACAATAGGGATGATGATTTTAGCCATGATGACCCGTGTATCGCTTGGTCATACAGGGCGTACGCTTAGCACCCCTAATTATATATCTGTTGCTTTTGCTCTTGTGCTGGTGGCAGCGATTACTCGCTCAATACTCCCCTTAATTATTGGGCCACACTTTGCTTGGCAGATAAGTGCTTTGCTGTGGCTAGTGGCTTTTTTGTTATTTTTAATTTACTGCACACCTATATTAACGCGGCGTCGTGTTGATGGGCGTCGTGGTTAGTTTACCTACAGGAATACATTATGTTATCTGATAAAACCATTGAGATTGTTAAAAGCACCGTTCCGTTATTAGCGCAAGCCGGCACGGTTGTTACCGATCATTTTTATAAGCGTTTGTTTAGCCATAACCCAGAGCTTAAAAATATTTTTAATATGGCGAATCAAGACACCGGCCGCCAGCAATTTGCTTTGTTTAACGCATTAGCGGCATACGCCCAAAATATTGATAACTTAGCGGTGTTAAAAGAGGCATTAGCGCGCATTAATCATAAACACACCAGTTTAAATATTTTACCAGAGCACTACCCCATTGTTGGTGCTCATTTAATTGGCACCTTAAAAGAGCTTATTCCTGATCAATTTACGCCAGATGTAGAATACGCATGGCGTGAAGCTTACGCATTGCTTGCTGATATTTGTATTACCGAAGAAGCGGCTTTGTATGAACACAGTAAAAACACACTGGGTGGTTGGGCCGGTACTCGCCAATTTGAAATAACCAACAAGCAAGTTGAATCTGAGCTAGTAACAAGCTTTACACTTACGCCGGTTGATGGCGAAGCTATAATTACCCATAAACCTGGCCAATATTTAGGTATTAAAGTTAAGCCAGAGGGCGCTGAATATGAAGAAATTCGCCAGTATTCTATTTCGCAAAAAAGTAACGGTAAAAACTACCGTATTAGTGTTAAAAAAGAGCTACAGCCAAAGCCTGGCATGGTGTCTAATTATTTACACTCACTAGCTCAAGGTGACATAGTTGAACTATACCCGCCTGCAGGAGATTTCTTTTTACGCAATAGTACTCAACCGACGGTACTTATTTCAGCAGGTGTTGGGCAAACGCCAATGCTTGCTATGCTCGAAACGTTATTAAGCGATAACCCTAATCACGACATTCTGTATTTACATGCGTGCGAAAATACTCAGCAGCACTCGTTTGCACACTATTTAAATGAATTAAGTACGGTTTATAACTGTTTGCAAACTATGACGTGGTTTAATCAAAGTAGTGATGGGGCTGATTTTACTGGGCTAATGGATTTAACGGCCATAAAAACACAGTTACCTCTTAAAAATGGCGATTTTTACTTATGCGGCCCCGCTGGGTTTATGGCGTTTGTGAAAAGCCAGTTACTGGCACTAGGCGTTAAAAATGAGCATATTCATTACGAAGTGTTTGGTCCGCATCAAGACTTATAAACCAAGTGAAAAATGATAAAGGCACACAGTATTAATGCTGTGTGCCTTTTTAATAGTATTTTATTGCGCTTTACAACTTACGTTTTTAAGCTCAATAGACATATCTTTTTTAGGATAATAAAGCACGCACTGCTCGCCGATTATTTGTAAAACAAATTTTTCAGACTTTATATTATGCGCGCCCATTATGGGCATGCCATTTGGATCTTTACTATTTCCATGGCTTAGCAAAAGCTCGCTACGTTTGGTAAACACAGTGTCGGCAAGTGTAACTAGCGTGCCACCTTTGGCTTTTATAATGGCCTGTTGTAGCACAGTAATAACGCCTGGGTTAACCTCTGTTAAAAGCGCAGGTTTTGCAACGGCATTACTCATACTATTACACCCCCCAAGGCTAATTAATACAGTGAGTATTGCCAGTAACTTTACCATTATTGCTCCTTAGACAACGTAGGCCATGTTAGGTCCATGTTACCGCGAGTAAGCTCATTTGGTGCGTTTAAAGGCTGCAGTTTTTCGCTAGTTGCAGCAAAGCTTGGTACATCTACTTTACTATTAGCGACTGTTGTTGTGATTGGGCACTCGCCGTTATTATCTATATGAAAAAGTGCTGCAGATAGTAAAGCTTCGTTGCTATCACCAAGTTGATTATCAAAGTCGTCGCTAACAACACATCCTTGTACATCGGCATTAAATTGTGGCGTTGGTGTAGGGGTAAAGCCAGCGGCATATTCACCAAAGCCTTTGCTGTTAACGCCACTAAATTGAATGGTGTAGTAGGTTGTTCCACAGTTGTGTGTAGGCGTAAATCCGTATGGTTTACCACAGGTTGTATCGCCAATCAGTATCACCTCTGCATCTATCCCTTTTAAGCCATTTACAAACGCTTCAGAGGCTGAACAGGTACCTGATGTACTTAATACATACACTTTAGATAAGTTTAAATCAGGTAATTTATCGCCAGTACTGAAAAACGTTGAGTAGTCTATTTCTTCGTCAATAAACGGGAATGGAGAATCAATAGGCTGCTTATCATTTTGTTGCGTTTGATAGTAAAAACGGTTTTGTACATTGGCGCTCCCCGCCACCATATATGCAAGCTGCGAAGACAGTGCTAATAAACCACCGCCGTTGTATCTAAAATCAATAACGAGTTCGTCTACGTTATCGGTTTTAAATTTATTTACTGCATCAATAAGTCCTTCTTGGGCAATACCTATGTGACTATTAAACTGCATATACCCAACGCGCGTGTTATTGCTTGTTACAATCGTTTGTACATTTTGAACTGGAGTCTGCTCGATGTTACCTGCAGTGACATTAAACGTTTTTTCCGTGCCGTCGTTACTGCGTACAACAATTGTATGTGAGTCACCGTTGGTTGGGCTAAATAAGCCTTCGTTTAAAGTGTCTATGCCTGCTTGGGTATTGGTATTAATACTCACACCATCAACTTCAAGTACAGTATCGCCTCGTTGAAAGCCAATTTGGCTTGCTGGAGAGTTATCTTCAAGGTAAGCAACACGTAAAATTCTATCGGCTGAATCACCAATAAATGCCCAGTTAATACCATAGCCAGAAGTGACGCCCGACTGTGCTTCTTGGAAGTAATCTTCAGAGGGTTCTGAAAAATGAAAGTTATCTTTTTTAGCACCCGAATCGGTTAGTTCTTCAGTTTTTAGTTGAGCAAAATAGTCAGCCACGGTATCGAACGATTCAGGGTTGTTATCGGTAATTTCATCATACCAAAGGTATGTTTCGTCGCTCCATGAGCGAAGCCATAGTTTTTCGTATAAGGCTGAACCAGCTTGGTCTGGGTATGGTTGGTTATTATTAAACGGATCGTTACCTGTGCGCGGTGTTTCACAAAAGTTTTTAAGTTCGTCTGACGGTTCAAATACACCAGCAGTCCATGTCGGTGTGCTACTTGTTGGTGGCGTGACAGGAGATGGTGTATTATTGCTACCTCCGCCTCCACCACAACCTGTTAAAGCAAAAGTTGAGAGCACGCTGATAATTGCAAGCGATAGTGTGTTGTTTTTAAACATGCTAAGTACTTCCTGTAAATAAGTTATTTAAAATACTACAACACCTGATTATTTATTCAACGTTTAGCTTTTTCTTTATGTAAATAAGTGTGTCATTTTTATTTGCAAAGCAGGAGCTTGAATTTCTTTATTAGTGGATAGGCGCTATTACAGTTTATTGGTCGTGTTTTTTAGTGCTAGGTCTTGTTTTTGCCAGGCATTAAAGAGTTTTTGTTGTTGTTTTGAAATTTTTAAACCATACGTTTTTTGCATGTAAGCATAGGCGTCGGTAATTTTTTTTCGGGCATAAAGCGGAGGCTCTACAACGCGTTGTTTAAAGTTTACTTTTACATTACATTGGCCATATTGGGTCGCGGGCTCACCCAGCATACCAAAGCGGTAATTAGAACGGTCAGCGTTTATTTCGCCAATGGCGGGGGCTAAATTGTTTATGTCGGCTTCCATCTTCCTAAATTTAGCACTGACCTTACGGCAATTTTTTCGCCCGCCGTTTTGCCAACATTGTAGTTGATGGCCAAACTCCCATGCCGGCACTATGTGCTCCCATTCAATACGTAAAGCGCGCTGATTTATTTTGCCAGAGCGCGTGAACGTATTACGTGGTACATAGCCACAACCCGTTGGATCTGGCACTAGTTTTTTACCTTGTTTTTTAATATCACAACCGCAATACAGGCTTTTTGCATTGTTCGGTAGTGTTTTTATTAAGTGCTTTTTAGCAGTAGAGAAACGAGTAAAGTCTTTACTTGATACCGAAAAACAGACACAGCAAGCCAGTAAGGCCAAAATCAATCGGGTCATATCCATCACATACGTGAACTACAGGAGCGCCTAGTTTACTGGCTTAACAGGCAAACATACACTTATTTAAAACTGCGTTTAATCCTTATATTTTGCAATAGCAGCAAAAAACCACTTAAACAAAAAAGTACACTGGTTGCTGCAAAGCTAATTAATAAAGGATTATTAAAGTTTTCACGCTCATCATAATCCATAATATGAAGCATCCAAAAAAAGTCGAAAATTCGCCACAGTGTACTGCGCACAGTAATCACTTGGCCTGTATCTGATGACAAATAGAGGGTGGTGCTAAATGTATCGTTAAATTGTACTTGCCATACATTTTTTTTATAACCGCTTTCTCGTGGTCCTACAGCTAATAATGCGGTACTTTCGGGTTGAGCATCAATAAGTAAATGTGCGTGCGCATTAGCAATTATTTGCTGTTTATTCGGCGCTTTAAATGGTTGCCCAGTAATGCCATTAAAACTTTGAGGGTTGCCTTTACTGGTTACAGTTATAAGTGGGGTGAATAAGAAATGTGTGAAGGTTATTTTAGTCGGATTAGTTACTTGCGAAACAATATCATCAATTGATGCGACGTAATCGCTGCTTTTAAAAGGGTTGGCTAGAGTGCGTGTTGCTAGGTGTTTACCATGTACTTTTTCAAGCGGAATAGCGCTCATCACTAAACCGCCAAGCAACCAAGCTAAAATTTGTAGGCCTAATAAATAGCCTAACCATTTATGAAGTTTACGTGCTGGCTTAAATATTTTTTTCATAGGTGTTTATCTTATTATTTTTAATAAACATTTTACGCGAATGGTAGGCAAGGTGGGTGCGACAAAATGTCGCACTAGTGCATTAAAACTGAGTTGCAGCACACTAGCGCGAATAGTAAGTAGCAATAACACTCTAAAATAAGAATATTAACTGATAAAGTGTCTATTTATAGGGTGTTGATTTGGTATAACGATAAAACTGCGTTAAAGTTTGCAAGGTAACTATTAGAGGATAAATACGAAACAATGTCGGAAATTCAATTTTTAAATGTAGATCTAGAGCTTGAGTCAAAACAAGATATTAGTGTGCTGGTGGCCGACCTAAAAAAAGTCGCAACGATTTTACATTATGACAAAGACGAATACCGTCAATTAGCGCGTATTGAGGTAGCTGGCGATGTTAAATCACCAGACAAAGCAATAAACCATATTTGTGAGCTTATTGAATCGTGTTCACGCAATGCATTAAAGCAATGGTTAAGCTGTTCACGCAGAACGTTTGATATAGGATTTGAGTCAGGCACATCGCCAAAGTGTTTTAATCAAGCTTTGCATGCAGATACACTACTTCGTATATCTGCTATTGGCGCGGGTATGGAAATAACAATTTACCCTCTCGAGAAGTAACCTACGCTTTTCGTTCAACAACTGCTGCGGTCATTTTTGATACGCAGCACAGTTCGTTACGGCTATTTGTGATTTTTATTTCCCATACTGAGCTACGTTTTCCAATATGAAATGCGCGTGCTGTTGCCGTTAATGTACCATTACGAGAAGCCTTTAAATGGCTTGCACTTATTTCTTGCCCAACACAGTAAAATTTTGTGAAATCGACAACAAAATTAGCAGCATAGCTGGCTACCGTTTCTGCCAGTACAACGTTAGCGCCGCCATGAACCATGCCAATAGGATTATGATGTGCAGGGATTGCAGGCATAGTTGCGACTAAGTAGTCATCGCCTATCTCTGTTATTTCTATTCCCATGGTTTTCATTAGGGTACCTTGGCCACTAATCCCTTCGTCTAATTGTTTACACAGTGCTAATGTAATCGGTTGATGCCAAATACTCATATAGATTCCTTTAAATTTAATGAAGCAAGTTACTATTTTTATAGGCTATTTTAGAAAGCACCTAAAATGTACACGTAAGGAAGTAATTTGGCTATTTGAACGGGTAATTTAAATTTGCGATTTTTATTTAACTGTATATACTCACAGTTAAATGTACTGTATGGAAAACCAGTTGTATGCGCCCATTAACTAAACGCCAAGCTCAAATACTCGAATTAATTAAAGTGTTTATTAAAGACACTGGTATGCCGCCTACACGTGCTGAAATAGCACAAACGTTAGGGTTTAAAAGTGCAAATGCCGCTGAAGAACATTTAAAAGCCCTTGCCAAAAAAGGGGTGATTAAAATGAAGCCAGGCGCAAGCCGAGGGATTCAACTTGTTGAAGAAGAGGAACCGGAGCAATTAGGTTTACCGCTTATTGGCCGAGTTGCGGCAGGCTCACCCATTTTGGCGCAAGAGCATGTTGAGAGCCACTGTAAAATTGATCCATTAATGTTTAAACCAGCTGCTGACTTTTTACTGCGCGTAAATGGTATGAGTATGAAAGATATAGGCATTATGGATGGCGACTTACTTGCTGTACATAAAACACAAGTGGCTGAAAATGGTCAAGTTGTGGTTGCTCGTGTTGATGACGATGTAACAGTAAAACGTATTGAAAAGGCAGGTCGTCAGGTATTACTTCATGCCGAAAATGACGAGTTTGCACCAATTAAGGTCGACCTTGAAACTGAATCATTCAACATTGAAGGCTTGGCAGTGGGTGTTATTCGTAACGCAGACTGGATGTAGCTTTACCTTATTTTATAAATTGCGCACTATTTTGGTGCGCATTTTTATTTTTTTAAATTTGTTTTTTTATTCATACTCCTTATTTCATTCTCAGCCCTTACTAACTCTCGATTTTAGCTACTTTTTTCTACGCTAAACTAAATCAACTCTCTACTTTTTACATATTTATTGTTTGTTTTTAATACAAAAAACTTGCATGCTGGTTAAATATTAACTAATTGTTAATGAACTGACGCTGGCAATACTCATCGCTTTTAAGTTTTGAGCACACACAATAAATTTGTTGCTAGCGCAGTGAATGCCAATTTTTTTATAAATCAAATGGCATTAATACAAAAATAAAAATAACGAATTGGCGTTTAAGCCGTATGCCTCTTCGCTTTGCACTAGCAACAGCATCAAAGGAGTCGTCACATGGGTAAACTTAGTTGTACCTTGTGGCTTATATTGTGTGTTTTTCCGCAGTTAGCGTTGGCCAACAGCCAATATAATATGCGCAAGGGCGTTACAGATATAAGTGAAAATGTTTACGAATTACACATGACCATATTTTTTATATGTTGTGTAATTGGAATAATAGTGTTTGCCATCATGCTTTGGGCACTCATTCATCATCGAAAATCTAAAGGGGCGGTTCCCGCTCAATTCCACGAAAGTACTAAAGTAGAAATTCTTTGGACTGCTATACCATTTGTTATATTAATTGCGATGGCAGTGCCAGCTACAAAAACGTTAATAGCGATGGAAGATGCCAGTAAAGCCGACTTAACAATTAAAGTGACTGGCTCGCAGTGGAAATGGCATTATGAATACATGGGAGAAGACGTAGAGTTTTACTCAATGCTTGCAACCTCTCAAGATGAAATTACCAATTTAGCAGATAAAAACCCAAATTATTTGCTTGAGGTAGATAAACCCCTCGTACTGCCAATTAATAAAAAAATTCGTTTTTTAATGACCTCAGATGATGTTATTCACTCTTGGTGGGTACCAGACTTTGCCGTTAAAAAAGACGCAAATCCGGGCTTTATTAACGAAACATGGACCAACATAAACGAAGAAGGGATTTACCGAGGCCAGTGTGCTGAGCTGTGTGGTAAAGATCATGGATTTATGCCTGTTGTAGTTGAGGCTAAATCTGAAGCTGATTTTAAAGTATGGCTTGCCGACGCTAAACAAGCTAAACAAAAAGCTGCTTTAGCTGATGCAGCTTTACTTGATCAAACATTACCAAAAGAAGAGTTAATGGAGCTGGGTGCTCAGGTATACATGGCAAGTTGTGCCGCGTGTCATCAGCCTACAGGTATGGGATTGCCGGGCGTATTTCCGGCGCTTAAAGGCAGCCCAATTGTACTTGGAGATATAAAAGGTCATATAGACATACTTATTTATGGTAGCCCAGGTACGGCAATGCAATCATTTGCCAAGCAGTTATCTATAAAACAATTGGCTGCGGTTATTACTTACAAGCGCAATGCATGGGGTAACGATACCGGTGATGTTATTCAGCCTAGTGAGATTCAAGCAGCACTTGATGCCGACGCGGAGGCTAACTAATGAGTAGCATAGCAGAACAACCTAATGCCAACGAAGCGCACCATGCTCATCACCCAGCTAAAGGCTTTAAACGCTGGCTTTATACAACTAATCATAAAGATATTGGTAGCTTATATTTAATATTTTCGCTGACCATGTTTTTAATTGGTGGCGCAATGGCTATGGTGATCAGGGCCGAGTTATTTCAGCCAGGATTACAGTTAGTCGACCCTCACTTTTTTAATCAAATGACCACAGTTCACGGTTTAATAATGGTGTTTGGTGCCGTTATGCCGGCTTTTACGGGATTAGCCAATTGGATGATACCGTTAATGATAGGTGCGCCAGATATGGCATTACCTAGAATGAACAACTGGAGTTTTTGGATTTTACCTTTCGCATTTTTAATTTTGCTTGCGTCTTTATTTATGCCTGGAGGGGGCCCTGCTTTTGGCTGGACTTTTTATGCTCCGCTTTCAACCACATACAGTAATGACAATACTGCCTTATTTGTATTTGCTGTGCACATAATGGGCATTAGCTCGATTATGGGGGCTATTAACGTGGTGGTTACTATAGTTAACTTACGCGCTCCTGGTATGACGTGGATGAAACTCCCTCTGTTTGTATGGACATGGCTAATAACGGCATTTTTGCTCATTGCTGTTATGCCTGTTTTGGCAGGCGCGGTGACCATGGTTTTAACCGATAAATATTTTGCGACTAGCTTTTTTGATGCTGCAGGCGGTGGCGATCCGGTGATGTTTCAGCATATATTTTGGTTTTTTGGTCACCCTGAAGTTTACATCATGATTTTGCCTGCCTTCGGTATTATTTCAACCATAGTGCCTACTTTCTCGCGTAAAAAGCTATTTGGTTATGCATCAATGGTTTATGCCACGTCATCTATAGCATTGCTGAGCTTTATTGTGTGGGCGCATCACATGTTCACCACCGGTATGCCGGTAGCTGCAGAGCTATTTTTTATGTATTCAACAATGCTGATATCGGTACCCACTGGCGTTAAAGTATTTAATTGGGTAGCCACCATGTGGCGCGGTTCGATTAGCTTTGAAGTGCCTATGATGTTCAGTATTGCCTTTATAGTGTTGTTTACATTAGGTGGTTTTTCAGGGTTGATGCTTGCTATTACCCCCGCCGACTTTCAATACCACGATACTTATTTTGTAGTGGCTCATTTTCACTATGTATTAGTGACCGGTGCGGTATTTTCAATCATGGCCGGTGCTTATTACTGGCTGCCCAAATGGACCGGCAATATGTTTAATATCACGTTGGCTAAATGGCACTTTTGGTTGTCGTTAGTCAGTGTAAATGTGCTGTTTTTCCCAATGCATTTTGTGGGATTAGCTGGTATGCCTCGTCGTATTCCGGACTATGCACTGCAATTTGCAGACTTCAACGCAATTATAAGTATTGGTGGCTTTGCATTTGGTTTATCTCAACTGTTGTTTGTGGTGGTTGTTTTTAAATGTGCCAGAGGTGGCGAAAAAGTCCCTGCTAAAGTTTGGGATGGTGCAGAAGGGCTGGAGTGGGAAGTTGATTCGCCAGCGCCATACCACACATTTTCAACACCACCGGAAATTAAGTAATGACACATGCACCACTTCTTAAGCGCCTAATACTTATCAGCATAGGTATGTTTGCGTTTGCGTTTGCCTTAGTGCCGTTATACGACGTGTTTTGTGATTTAACAGGGCTTAATGGGAAGCCATCGTTAGAGCAAGCACAACAAAGTACTATGGTTCAGCAAACAAGGGACGTCAGCGTGAGTTTTACTACCCATGCGCAAAGTGGTGCACCTTTTGAAGTGAAATCAAAAGAGTACAGTGTGGTTGTAAAACCCGGAGAAATGCGAGAAGTCGTTTTTAGCGCAAAAAATAGTAGCGAACTCGATAAAGTTATGCAGGCTGTGCCGTCTGTTTCACCTGGGAAAGCAGCAAAATATTTACACAAAATGGCCTGTTTTTGCTTTGATCAACAACCCCTAAAAGCGGGAGAAGAGCTCGAATTTAAATTGCTTTTTTATGTTGATACAGCGCTTCCAAGTGATGTTGAAGAGCTAACTTTATCTTATACCGTATTTGATATTAGTGAACAGCTAGTAGCCAGTAATAACTAGCGATTAATACTAGTGTGAAACTAGGAGCAAGTAAAATGAATCAAGAATATGAGCATTATTACGTACCAGAGCAAAGTCCGTGGCCTATTGTAGGGGCGGTTGCATTATTTTTTATCGCCGTAGGCGCAGGCTTAACTGTTATGGAGGTTGGAAAGGAAGGGGGTAGCGGTGTTTATTTGCTTTATGCCGGTATAGCCGTTCTTCTGTATATGTTATTTAGCTGGTTTAAAAACGTTATACATGAGTCAGATCAGGGGTTGTACTCTGCGCAAATGGATCGCTCTTTTCGACAAGGCATGAGTTGGTTTATTTTTTCTGAGGTTATGTTTTTTATGGCCTTTTTTGGTGCGTTATTTTACGCGCGTATGATTTCGGTGCCTTGGTTAGGTGGCGCGGGTAACAATGCTATGACCAATGAGGTTTTGTGGCCTACTTTTGAAGCTATGTGGCCTTTAGTTGTTACACCTTCGGGAGACACAACGCAAGCTATGGGTTGGCAAGGGCTACCACTAATTAATACGTTAATTTTAATCGCGTCATCAGTTACTTTGCATTTTGCTCATGTAGCAATGGAAAACAATAAACGCAAACCCCTCAAAGTGTTTTTAGGGCTTACGGTGCTATTAGGCGTGTGCTTTTTAGCATTACAAGTAGAAGAATATGTTCATGCATATAACGACTTAAACTTAACATTAGATGCCGGTGTTTACGGGAACACATTCTTTTTGCTTACTGGTTTTCATGGCATGCATGTCACGCTTGGAGCCGTACTTTTATTTGTTATTTTAATACGAATATTAAAAGGGCATTTCACAAAAGAAAAGCACTTTGCCTTTCAAGCTGCTGCTTGGTATTGGCATTTTGTTGATGTGGTATGGCTGTGTTTATTTGTATTTGTATATGTGCTGTAACGTTTATGGGCGAACTGTTTGCCTTTATAAAACCGAGCTTAACTGCTGCAATTGCAACCACTAATACAATAACCGAAAACAACACTCGGCGACCTAAAAAATGAGACATAGGTCGTCCGTTTGTTTTCCCTGACACCATAATAAATAACGCTCTAAATAAGTTAAAAAGTATAAACATTAACAACAGTACAATAATAATTTTAATAATCACTGAGTTGACCCTTTATGCAAGTAGTTTTAAGGCACAAACAAAAGCTTAGTTCAATAATCACAATTTGTATGGTTGTGGTTGTTGTGCTTGTATGTGTGCGCCTAGGCTTTTGGCAATTAGAACGAGGTGAAAAAAAACAGCAACAGCTTACTGCCATTGCTCAAATACAAACTCATGGTGTTATGAATTGGTCGCAGTTGCTTGAGTTACCAAAACAATGGAATAAAACCGGCGTATTAGTTGAGCTTAAAGGGACATTTTTAAGCGAACATTACTGGTTGTTAGATAATCAAGTATATAACGGGCAAGTGGGTTACGACTTACTAGCTCTGTTAAAACCAAATAATGATACGCGTGCAGTATTGGTTAATTTAGGCTGGGTCAGAGCCCCAGTATCACGTGATTTTTTACCCAAAGTGGTTTTGCCCCAAGGTGAGTTTACGGTCAAAGCACAAATTAAAGAGAATAACCTCAGTAGTTTTACTCTAGAAGATAAAACCGCGAGTGGTGATCTGCCCAAACGCATTCAATCAATCGACTTAAGTTTTATAAAATCGCAAACAAACATCCCATTAGTTAACTTTATGGCTTACCGCCAAGGTGAAGGTGATGAAATGGCGATACCGCATTACAAAGCGGTTGTAATGAGCCCACAAAAACATAATGCCTATGCCTTACAGTGGTTTTTAATCGCGTTTGCATGTGTTGTTGTGGCTATCTTTGCGAGTAAAAAAAGGAAAAAAAATGAAAAATAAACCCCTTTTATTGTTTGTAACCTGTTGTGCTATTCCTTTGCTTTTAGCTTATAGCGCGCTCAAATTTGATTGGTTACCCAGTGCGGTTACAAATCATGGTGAATTTCTAAATGAAGAGATAAAACTAGAAAACTGGCAACAAAATAACCCTAAACAATGGACTATAGCGCTTAATTATTCGCGTGAGTGCAGCGCGTCATGTAGCGAGCAGCTTGAGGCGCTTAATAATCTTTATATAGCGCTAGGTAAAAACCAAGGCAAGGTTGACATGGCTGTTATGGGGAGCCCTTCACAAGCAGATTTACCATGGAAAAAAATGGCTCAGCAACCAAATTTAACGCCAGCTAGTTTGTATTTAATTGATCATATGGGGCTTGTGGTGCTTGAGTACCCATACAAAGTGCAGCCTCAAGAAAACCGCTTAGTTCAAAAGGGGTTATTAAAGGATTTAAAAAAACTACTTAACTATTCTCGTTCAAGCTAACTCGGTTAGTGTGAGGTAAAAGATGTATAAAAATTATAAAAATTGGGTTTTATTAACTGGACTTTTTGCTTTAGTGGTTGTTGCTCTGGGTGCTTACACTCGTTTGAGTGATGCCGGACTGGGTTGTCCAGACTGGCCGGGGTGTTACGGTTTTTTAACGGTTCCTAAACACGAAGCTGATATTGCTTTAGCGACACAAAGTTACCCTGACATGGTGTTTGAAAAAGCGAAAGCCTGGAAAGAAATGATTCATAGGTATTTTGCTGGCACCTTAGGGCTGATGATTCTAGCGTTGTTTATTGTTGCTTTTTTAAAGCGTCAATTTCCAACTACCCCATTAAAGCTAACATCTTTGTTGTTATTGCTTGTTGTGTTTCAGGCTGCATTAGGGATGTGGACTGTCACTATGAATCTGCAGCCACTTATTGTAATGGGGCATTTGCTAGGTGGCTTTAGTATCTTATCGCTGATTACTTTGCTGTATTTAAGGTTAACAGCAAAACCTATTATGGGCGGAGATGAGGGCGCTAAGCAGCACTTCGGATTGAGTTTGATTGCGCTTTTTGTGCTGATTTTACAAATAGCGCTTGGCGGCTGGCTTGCGGCAAATTACGCAGCACCACACTGTAATGGTTTACCTTTATGTGATTACGCTCAGCCTTTTTCGTTGAGTAGTGTTTTTCAATTACCGCTTGAGCATAGCAACTACGAGTTTGGTGTGCTGTCACAGCAAGCAAGAATGTCTATCCATTTATTACACCGCATTTGGGCATTAGTGACCTGCATCGTATTGGCGCTTGTTATGTGGAAAATTTACAGCCACGCTTATTCTCAAAAAATTAAAAGCTGCGTAATAGCGGTATTGGTCACTTTATTTTGCCAAATTAGCTTAGGGCTTATTTTGGTACATTGGCACTTTCCGTTGGGGATTGCACTGGCGCATAACTTAATGGCTGCCATACTGTTATTAAGTATGGTTAGGTTGTGTTATTACCTAAAATCAAGCACATAAAGGAGAAATATAATGGCACTAACAATAAACAAAAAAACAATACAGCCTGTTCATACTCAATCACTTAGTGTGCGTGCTTACGACTTATTACAAGATTACTTAGCCATTAGTAAATTTAAAGTAGTGGCTATGTTGGTTTTAACAGCCTGGGTTGGATTAGCATTAGCCCCTGATGTTGGGCGTGGAATAGGCGTTCAAGTTATTAGCTTATTAGGAATAGGCCTGTTATCTGCTGCGGCCGCCGTTATTAATCATGTAGTGGATAGCGAAATAGACTCTAAAATGGCAAGAACGCGTCATCGGCCTGTTGCTAAAGGGCGTTTAAGTAAAACACATGCATTAACGTTTGCGGCAAGTATTGGGGTTACTGGTTTTATCATGCTTACGGTGTGGGCTAATACGCTTACAGCAATATTAACGTTATTTGCATTAGTGGGTTATGCCTTTATTTATACGTCATTTTTAAAACGCGCGACACCTCAAAATATTGTAATAGGCGGACTTGCTGGAGCGATGCCGCCATTGCTTGGTTGGGTATCTGAAACAAATCAAATGGCAGCAGCGCCATGGTTGCTGGTTATGATTATATTTACCTGGACCCCCCCCCATTTTTGGGCTTTAGCTATTGCTCGAAAAAGTGATTACGAGCGTGCAAAAATTCCAATGTTGCCGGTAACACATGGTATCGACTTTTGTAAAACATGTGTGGTTGCATACTCAGTTTTACTCGCTTTAGTGTGTGTGATGCCATACTTAATTGGTATGTCAGGAGGTATTTACTTAGTCGGTGCTTGTGTGCTTAATAGTGTGTTTATGTATAAAGCCATTAAGTTAAAATTTGCAGCTAATAACGACAAGGCTATGGATTTATTTCGTTTTTCGATAGTGCATTTAATGGTACTCTTCGTGATCTTATTTATAGATAAATGGTTCCCTTTATGAAGCGACTCTGGCTTTTAGTAATTGTTATTTTAAGTTTATTTTTATCAGCATGCTCAAGTGAAAACGATCCTCAAAATTTAAATGCACTTGTTTATGAAAACGCTAAATCACTTTCGGATTTTACGTTAAAAAATCAGCTCGACGAACCGGTGACAAAAGCGCAATTTAAGGGGCAATGGAATTTAGTGTTTTTAGGGTACACAAGTTGTCCCGATATTTGCCCGTTAACGTTGGCTAAGTTAAACGCTGTTTATAAAGAGCTGGAAGCTGATTACCCGTTGCAAATATGGTTTGTATCGGTCGATCCAAATAGAGATACAGCAGAAAAGCGAAAACAATATATAGATTACTTTAACCCAAATTTTTTGGCTGTTTCTGGGCAGCACAAAGATCTTTTTCCAGTAGTAAGAGAGCTTGGCTTAATTTACGCAATTAGTGATACAACAAAAGCTGATTATGCGGTTGATCATAGTGCATCAGTTGCGTTGGTTGATGATACTGGAGCGCTAAGAGCTATTTTTAAACCTGAGTTTAAGCAAGGTAGTGTACCGCTTATTAATTCAACTCAATTAACGCAAGAGTTTAAAGTTATTGCAAACTACTACTAAAAACTGACTTTTTAATTTTTCACGTATTTTAAGGGGGCTTTAGGCTCCCTTTTTTGTTTTTTTCATTCCTGTTTATAAATTTATTAAAATTTTTTTGACCCTTTTATGGCAATTTTAACAACTAGAGCTAAGCTTTTGTTATGAATTGAAATGAAAGGGATTACACAATTTTACATGTTAAAACTTCCAAGCGAACTTGTGATTACCCGAGTTGAAACGCTCCACCAAGACTTACTACAAGAACTCAATAGCAACGACGACATCAGTCTTGATATTAGCGATGTCGTGTCTGCAGATACTGCATCTATTCAGCTGTTATGTGCGCTTCAAAAACACTTACTTACTATACAGCATAAAATTATATGGGTAGGTAGCAGTGCAGCATTAGCACATACCATTAATCAGCTTGGCTTAAGCCATTATTTAACAATCGAGATAAATAGTTAGAGGTTTATATGAAAAAAATCTTAGCAGTTGATGATTCAGCATCTATGCGTCAGATGGTGAGCTTTACTTTAAAAACCGCAGGCTTTGATGTGACAGAGGCCAAAGACGGCAGTGAAGCATTGGCTATTGCTAAGCAGCAAGGTTTTGATGCGGTTATTTCAGATGTAAACATGCCCATTATGGATGGCATTACATTAATACGGGAGCTACGTACATTACCTGACTATAAATTTACGCCACTACTTATGCTAACCACCGAGTCGGGTCTAGAAAAAAAAGTAGAAGGTAAAGCGGCTGGTGCAACAGGTTGGATAGTAAAGCCATTTAATCCAGAGCAGTTACTAGCGGTGATTAAAAAGGTTATTCGTTAGTCAAGGAGCGCAAAGTGAGCATAGATTTAAGTCAATTTTTTGAAGTTTTCTTTGAAGAGAGTTTTGAAGGCCTTGATACCATGGAAGCTGAGCTTTTAAACTTAGTGCCTGGTGAGGAAGACTTAGAAACTATTAACACTATTTTTAGAGCCGCTCATTCAATAAAAGGGGGGAGTGGGACGTTTGGTTTTTCATCGGTGTCTGACTTTACTCACGTACTTGAAACTTTACTGGATCAAATTCGCCAAGGTGAGCGCACCCTGACAACCGAGCACGTTAATTTATTACTTAAAGCGGTTGATTGCCTTAGATCGTTACTCGCTGGGTTGCAAGCAGAGCAAGCGCCCGACTTAACTGAAGCCGATACACTACGAGCACAATTTGAAGAGGTGCTAGGAATAAAGGGCGCAACACAAGAGTCCACCACTCAACCCTCTGACAACCAACCCGATAGCGATACTTACCAAATAGACTTTAAGCCGCATCATCACTTATTTAAAACAGGCAATGAGCCACTCATTATGATTAGTGAGCTTGAGCAATTAGGCGAGCTAGATACCACTGTTTTTTACGATGAAGTCCCTGAAATAACTGATTTAAGTAGTGATGAGTGCTTTTTACATTGGCGTTTTTTCTTAAATACCAGTCATGGGAAAAGCGCGATTAAAGAAGTGTTCGAATGGGTTGAAGATGACGCTGATATTACTATTGAATTATGCGGTGGCTTATTTACCGATGATATACCAGCATCAGCAACCAACATAATCGATAGCAACGCTGTTGGTAATGACGCAGCACCTACCCTAGAGCCTTTGACCCCAGAGCCAATAACAGAGCCGACGAAACAGGCTAAGCCCATAAAGCCCACCTCTGCGAGTGCCAATAAAAAATCAACAACGCCCGAATCTACTTCCATTCGCGTCGGGATTGATAAAGTTGACTCATTAATAAACATGGTCGGTGAGCTTGTTATTACTCAGGCTATGCTTAATCAGCTTAGCGAGCAAGACATTACGCCGGCTACTATTACTGCATTGCAAGAAGGCTTAGCGCAACTTGCGCACAACACCCGCGATTTGCAAGAAAACGTAATGCGTATCCGCATGTTGCCAATTAATTTTGTATTTAGCCGTTTCCCACGTTTGGTACGCGACATTGCGCAAAAGCTAAATAAACAGGTTGAATTGAAGCTGATAGGCGAGCAAACCGAATTAGACAAAACAGTAATGGAAAAAATTTCCGATCCTATGGTTCATTTAGTTAGAAACTCATTAGATCATGGCTTAGAAACTGTTGAGAAAAGACTGCAAGCCGGAAAAGATCCTGTAGGAACGGTGACCTTAAATGCATTCCATCAAGGTGGAAATATTGTTATTGAAATAATGGATGATGGACAAGGGTTAAACACCAAAAAAATCCAAGAAAAAGCCATTGCAAATGAGCTAATTTCTGCCGACAACCACCTGAGCGATGAAGAAATTAACGAGCTGATATTTATGCCAGGCTTTTCCACTATGGATGAGGTGAGTGACTTATCTGGGCGAGGTGTTGGTATGGATGTCGTTAAGCGTAATATCCAGTCTTTAAATGGTTCTGTAGAAGTCACATCTGCACCAGGGGTAGGCTCAACATTTACAATTAGGTTACCACTTACACTGGCTATTTTAGATGGTCAGTTAGTTAAAGTTGCCCAGCATACTTATATTATTCCGCTCATTTCTATTGTTGAATCGCTGCAAATTGATATTGCCAAGGTAAGCCGTGTAGGAAAAAACCTTGATGTACTTAGGTTACGTGATGAATATATTCCAATTTTAAGGCTCTACGATATTTTTAATCATGATAATGCCATTGAATCTCTCGATAAAACTTTACTTGTTGTTGTAGAAACCGACAACCAAAAAGTGGGTTTATTGGTAGATGACCTCTTATCGCAACAACAGGTGGTAATTAAAAGTTTAGAGGCAAACTATCAAAAAGTAGATGGCATATCCGGCGCGACTATTTTGGGTGATGGGCGGGTTTCATTGATAGTTGATATAAGCGGGTTAATAAAACTTTCAGGTTTAAAAAAACCGGGCAGTCAAGAGTTAAGTATTGAGTCGCAAGCTGCTTTGGAGGCGCTATGATTTCTGAGCTTAATCTGCAGCAGCAAAAGGGCGTGAAACAGTTTTTAACATTCATCATGGCTGATGAAGAATACGGTGTAGATATTTTAACTGTACAAGAAATTCGTAGCTGGGAAGAGATAACCGTTTTACCCAACGCTCCCGAGTTTGTAAAAGGGGTTATTAATTTGCGTGGCACCATAGTGCCGATTATTGATTTAAGGCTGCGGTTTGGCTTGCCCAGTATAGAGTACGGGCCGCTTACAGTGGTGATTGTAGTAAAAATAGAGTTTGAACAAGACAGTAAAATTATTGGTATTACCGTTGATGCGGTTTCTGAGGTTTACAGTATTGCAGAGCAAGATGCTAAAGCGGTTCCAAGTATTTCAGAAACAAATAACGACGATTATGTGGCAGGGTTAGTTAACGTGGGCGAGAAAATGGTGGCGTTAATCGACTTACAAAAAACAATGAATATTTAGAGTCAGTATTTGCTAAATAAAGTAAAAATAACTTAAAGGTGGTGATGAGCATGGGATGGTTTAGTAATCCAAAACAGTCTGAATCAAATAATGATTTAATTATAAGTGCATTAAATAAGTCATTAGCTGTGATTGAGTTTGAGCCAAGCGGAAAAATTATTACCGCTAATGCTAACTTTCTTCGCGTAATGGAATATCAACTAGAAGAAATTCAAGGCCAGCACCACTCTTTATTTGTGGATGATACTGAAGCTCAAGAAAGTGACTACAAACATTTTTGGCTGCGATTGAATAACGGCGAATTTATATCTCAAGAGTTTAGACGCATTACTAAAAGTGGTAAAGAAGTGTGGATTCAGGCCACCTATAATCCAATTGTGAACTCTCAGGGGCAAGTCATTAAGGTTGTGAAATTTGCGACGGATATAACAGCACAAAAGCTCGTTTCAGCAGAGGCAAGAGGACAAATAAATGCAATTAGTAAGTCTCAAGCAGTTATAGAGTTTAATTTAGACGGCACTATTATTGATGCAAACGATAATTTTTTAAACACCTTGGGGTATCAGCTTAACGACATCATGGGCCAGCACCATCGAATATTTGTTACACCTGAATACGCAGCAAGTGATGAATATAAAACTTTTTGGGCTAAATTAGGGCGTGGTGAATTTGACTCGGGTGAGTATTTAAGAATAGGAAAGCAGGGTCAAGAAATTTGGATTCAGGCTTCTTATAACCCAATTTACGACATGAATGGTAAGCCCTTTAAAGTAATTAAATATGCGTCTGATATAACAGCTCAAAAAGAGTTAGAAAAATCTTCACGCAAAGCTGCAGACCTAGCTAGCGCCTTAAAAGTATGCCAAGCAAATGTAATGATTGCAGATCAAGACCTTAATATTGTTTTTGTAAACGAACGCGTGCAAGACATGCTAAAAGCGCGTGAAAAAGACCTACAAACGGTATTACCACACTTTTCTGTTGATAATTTAGTGGGGACTTGTGTTGATGATTTTCATAAAAAGCCGTCGCATCAACGAGAATTACTAAAAAATTTAGATAAACCTTACAAAGCAGAGCTGCGTTTAGCGGGGTTGATTTTTACATTAATAGCGACGCCATGGTACAGCCAAGAAGGCAAAAAACTCGGTACTATTGTTGAGTGGGACGATATTACTGATAAGGTTGCTAAAGCTGACGCTGAGCGTGCAATCGCGCAAGAAAACCGTCGTGTGCGCCAAGCGCTTGATACTGTTGCAACCAATACCATGATTGCAGATTCATCAAATGTCATTGTGTACATGAATAAAGCCGTTAGAAGCATGATGAGCATTGCTGAAAATGACCTTCGAAAAGACTTACCTAATTTTGATAGCAAAAATCTGCTTAATCAAAATATTGATGTATTTCATAAAAACCCAGCGCACCAACAAAACTTATTAGCAACGTTAAAAGATACTTACAGCACGCAAATAAAGGTTGGTGGACGCACATTTGGTTTGGTTGCAAACCCAATAATAACCCCAGAGCAAGAGAGAATTGGCACTGTTGTAGAGTGGGAAGATAGAACCTCAGAAGTTGCAATAGAAAGAGAAATAGCACAATTAGTAAGTGCTGCAGGAGAGGGGGACCTCGATACGCGTGTAATGGAAGAGGGTAAAGAAGGGTTCTTTTTACGCTTGGCACAAGGGTTAAACAGTCTGGTTAAAATTGTAGACGATGCGGTCGCAGATACTGGCAATATGCTAGATGCCTTGGCAACTGGCGACCTATCTAAGCGAATTGAAAAAGAATACAAAGGCTCGTTTGATAAATTAAAACGCGATGCAAACACCACTGCAGATAAATTAACGGAGGTTATTAATCGTATAAGCTCATCAGCGACCTTGGTGGCCAGTGGCGCAGAAGAAATTTCTCAGGGGAACGCAGATTTAAGTCAGCGTACGGAAGAGCAAGCATCATCACTGGAAGAAACAGCCTCAAGCATGGAAGAAATGACGAGTACGGTCCGTCAAAATGCAGACAATGCCAAAGTGGCAAATACGCTCGCAGAAGAAACATGCGATAAAGCGATTCAGGGTGGTGAAGTGGTTAATCGCGCTGTGACGAGTATGTCAGCGATTAATGAATCGAGTAAGAAAATTGCCGATATTATTGGTGTGATTGACGAAATTGCATTTCAAACTAACTTGCTTGCACTTAATGCGGCGGTTGAAGCAGCAAGAGCCGGTGAGCAAGGGCGTGGTTTTGCGGTGGTTGCGGGTGAGGTGCGTAATTTAGCTCAACGCTCTGCAGGTGCAGCAAAAGAAATTAAAGAGCTGATAAGAGATAGCGTAGGTAAAGTGGCAGATGGCTCTCAGCTTGTGAATGAGTCAGGTGCAACGCTGAAAGAAATTGTGGTGTCGGTACAAAAAGTGACGCAAATGATTTCAGATATTACAGAGGCGTCTGAAGAGCAAAGTGCAGGAATAGAACAAGTAAATAAAGCTATTTCTCAAATGGATGAAATGACTCAGCAAAATGCAGCCTTAGTAGAAGAAGCATCGGCAGCAGGTGAATCTATGGCTGAGCAAGCAAATGAAATGCGTAGGCTTCTTAACTTCTTTTCACTAGGCCAGCAAGACATGGCTATTATGTCGCCCACGATGAATACCCCAAGTTTAGCTCACAAACCACAAAATAACGCAGTACAAAGCAAGCCAAGAGGCGATAACTTTATTGACTCGGCAGACGAGTGGGAAGAATTTTAATTTTTATGATTAAAGGCCTTATTAAGAAAACGCTCAATAAGGCCGCACTTACTGCTATGTATGAGAGCTGCTAATGAAAGAGTTTTTGTGTACCGATCGCGATTTTAAAGACATTGCTAATTTAGTGTACAACGCTTGCGGTATTGTTTTGGGCGATCATAAACGTGAAATGGTGTACTCACGTTTAGCAAGGCGAATAAGAGCGCTGAAATTAAACGACTTTAAAGCCTACTTAGCCTACCTAGACACGCATAAAGACAAAGAATTTGATGCGTTTATAAATGCAATTACCACTAATTTGACGTCTTTTTTTCGTGAATTTCATCATTTTGAATTTATTAAATCTGAGCTTGTACCTAGTTTACTAAAATCAAATAAAGACACTAAGCGCGTGAGAATATGGTCTGCAGGCTGCTCAACAGGAGAAGAGCCTTACAGTTTAGCGATGACGCTAAATAATGCGTTTCCAAGTAATTGGGATGTAAAAATTTTAGCCACCGATTTAGATTCTAACGTGTTAGAAAAAGCGCAAAAAGGTGTGTATACCGCAGCAAACGTAAATGGCTTAGACGACTTTCATTTAAAGCGTTGGTTTTTAAAAAGCAAAGACGGCGAACATTATAAAGTGAAAGACAAGTTACGCGAATGTATTTCTTTTAAACGTTTAAACCTATTGCAGGACTGGCCAATGAAAGGGCCCTTTGATCTTATTTTGTGCCGTAACGTGGTTATTTATTTTGATAAAGAAACTAAAGATCATTTATTTAAACGCTATGCAAATATACTAAGCGAGCACGGCTACTTATTTTTAGGTCACTCTGAAAGTATGGGAAAAGAGCACTCAAATTATAAAAATTTAGGAAAAACTATGTATCAACTGAGAGCACATGCAGGCTGAATTTAGAAGTGTTTTGCCCAGTTTTGAACACATTAAGCGTTACTGGGATTCAGGAAGAGATCATGTAGTTGCCAAATTGCTTCCAGGAGAATTTTATGTATCTAAAAATAATGAATTGATTTCAACTGTACTTGGCTCATGTATTGCTGCCTGTGTTTACGATGAAGTATTAGGTATTGGTGGGATGAATCATTTTATGTTGCCGATACAAAAAGGTGTAGAGCTTAAAAGCGCGCATGGTTTAAATTGCCGCTATGGTAATTGGGCTATGGAGTACCTGATAAACGAAGTATTAAAAAACGGGGCGTCTCGTCATAATTTAAAAATTAAGCTATTTGGTGGCGGAAAAATAATTAGTGCAATGACAGATATTGGACTGGGTAATATCAGTTTTGCTACCGCCTATGTTAAAGAAGAAGCCTTAAATTTAGTGGCCCATGATATGGGCGGCCCGTGGCCTAGAAAAATATTTTTTCATCCACAAACGGGTAAAGTGTATATGAAAAAACTTAAAAAATTACATAACGACACCATTGAAAAGCGCGAAGTACGTTACTTGCAAAACCTTAAAAAGCAAGAAGTGGTATCGAATATAGAGTTGTTTTAGGAGTCGCTATGATAAATGTATTAATAATCGATGACTCCCCTTTAATTAGAGGGTTGCTTACAGAGATACTGCAACAAGCCAGCGATATTAATGTTGTTGGTTGTGCAGAAGATCCATACCAAGCACGCGAAATGATAAAAAAACTTAATCCCGATGTACTTACCTTAGACGTAGAAATGCCAAAAATGGATGGGATTAGCTTTTTAAAAAACCTAATGCGCCTAAGGCCTATGCCTGTTGTTATGATTTCTACGCTCACGCAAAAAGGATCGCCTATAACATTAGAGGCATTAGAGCTAGGTGCTGTTGATTTTATTGCTAAACCGACTAGTAATGTAAGAGCGCAAATGAATCACTACGCGTCACTCGTTCAGCAAAAGGTGAGAATTGCGGCAGGTGCACGGATACGAAGCTTTAAAAAAGCGCCACCCGATGCTAAGCCCATACTTACGGATACTAAGTTTTTATTAAATAAAGTGATTGCTATAGGGGCATCTACCGGCGGCACCGAGGCAATAAAAGAAGTACTAATAAAAATGCCCGTTAATTGCCCGCCTATTGTTATTACTCAGCATATTCCTCCCGTGTTTAGTGCATCGTTTGCCGAGCGTATGGATAGAACATGTTTAATTAACGTGAAAGAGGCGCAGCATGGTGACAAGCTTAGTTCTGGTTGGGCTTACATTGCCCCTGGTGGGCTTCATTTAAGTATACAAAAACGTGGGGCTGCTCTTTATTGCCAACTCGATGATAGCGATCCTGTAAATCGGCATAAGCCGGCAGTCGACGTACTATTTGATTCGCTCGTACATTGTGGGGCAAAAAATGTGGTTGCAACAATACTTACAGGTATGGGCGCTGATGGGGCTAAAGGGCTATTAGCACTTAAGCAAAACGGCGCATACACATTAGCACAAGATGAATACTCGTCAGTTGTGTGGGGGATGCCAAAAGCTGCAATTGATATAAATGCAGCCAATGAAGTGGCTGCACTTGATAAAATGGCTGAGAAGTTGTTAAGCCATGCAGTTATAACTAAGTAAGTATAGGCTTAAATTTATTGAATAACCCAAGGCTGAGAAAACCAATAATAGCTATTCGGTTTTTTAATTGAAGGCGCTGTACAATTAAAGCGTGAACGGCCTTTGTTAAGTGTTTTAGGAGAGGTTACTTCTACTGTTGTATCAGTTAACCAGTCTAAATTAGCTTTACCAATACCTGAAACATAACAAGCCAGTTGAGCTTTTTTAAAATCCTCCACTTTAAACGAAATAGTTAACGCAGGCGGGTTTTGCTTTGTTACGCTATTACCGTAGCTTAATTGAGTGATATTAAATGCCTGAGAATTTAATTTGGTTGCCAGTGTTTTTATGTCACTGTAAACGCCAGATGCAGGAAAGCGGGGTAAGCGACTAAAGTTAGCGTGTTTGCTTAGTGCACCTGAATGCTGGCCAATGCCTATATAGCCAAGCTCTGTCACTAAAGCTTGTAACTCGTTATCAAACTCTCCGTAGGGGTAGGCTAAATACTTAAAGTCGTGGCCTATTTCATCTTTTATACGTTGTTGTGAATTAACAATATCTTGAGTTATACGTTCTTTCCATTGCGCATTAGTTTCACCGTCAAGTTTTACATGTAAATAGTCATGCTGTGCGGTGTGGTTACTTATAAGTACGCCTTTTTTGCTCAGCTCTTTCAGTTTATCCCACCCCATCACATAGCGTTTACCTTCGTCTATTAGTTTAGGGTTAACAAAAATTGTATAAGGGTAGCCAAACTTTTCTAATATTGGAGCAGCTTGATCATAATTATTGTTGTAACCATCATCAAACGTGATGGCGACGGTTTTATCAGGTAAGGTATGGCCTTGCTTTAAAGCATCAAGTAGTTCATTTAAGGCAATAACATTAAAATCATTATTTTTTAAATAGTTTAGATGCTCTGTAAACGTTTCTTCGCTCACACTGGTAACCGCCGGTAGGGTTTCACTTACATGGTGGTACTGTAAAATAACACCAGCATGAGCACGTAAAGATAACCCAATAAGAGTCAATAATACCAAATGAAACAATTTTTTATACATAATAAAGCACACCATAAAAGCTTGCTGTTGTTAGCAGGACCAATGATATTATCAAATATCACCGTGCCACTGTTAGGAATAGTTGATACCGCGGTTATTGGCCATTTAGGCAGTGCACATTATTTGGCTGGTATTGCGCTAGGCTCAGCCGTTATATCCATTTTATTTTGGCTCGCGGGTTTTTTAAGAATGAGCACGACCGGCATGGTTGCACAAGCCTATGGCCAAAATGACTTAACCCAGCTAGCAGCTTTACTCAAACGAAGCCTATTACTTGCCAGTATAGTGGCATTATTTCTTATTGCTATGTCTCCTTTAATAAAGCATGCCATAGCGTTTTTATCAGACGCGAATAATGCGGTGCTAAGCGAAGCCTACACTTATTTTAGTATTCGAATTTTTAGCGCGCCAGCGGCATTATGTAATTTAGTTTTATTAGGTTGGATGCTAGGCGTCCATTATGGACGAGGGCCTTTTTACCTATTGTTGGTGACAAATAGTGTAAACATTGTGCTCGATATTTATTTTGTTGTTTTTTTAGATTGGGCTGTTGCAGGCGCTGCATGGGCATCGTTAATCGCTGATTATACTGCGCTCGTATTTGCGCTGTTTTTAGTGACTAAACTGGCAAAAAAACAAGGTGTAGCTTTAAGTACTCCGCACTGGTTTAGCTTCAAAAAAATGGCAGGGTTATTGAGTTTAAATCGCGACATTTTTATCCGGTCTTTAATACTTCAGTTGTGTTTTAGCTTTATGACTTTTTATGGTGCGCGTATTGGCGAAACAACCCTTGCAGCGAATGCCGTGTTACTAAATTTTTTGATGTTAGTTAGTTTTGCGTTAGATGGCATAGCTTACGCAAGTGAGGCTAAAGTAGGCCAAGCTAAAGGTCAGCAGAGTGTAAGTAAAATACAACTGTGGGTAAAAATAAGTGTATTTTGGGGAATGTTGTTTGGCGTGGTTTATAGCCTGTTTTTTGCTGTGTTTGGTGCACATATAATTACGCTACTGACCAATGTACCAGAGGTTATTAATGAGGCCACGCAATATTTACCGTGGGTAATTGCTTTGCCATTATTAGCTATGAGCTGTTTTTTATTTGATGGTGTATTTGTTGGTTTAACCCGTGCTAAGGATATGCGAAATAGTATGTTGCTTTCGGCAGCTGTTGGTTTTTTTGGTGTGTTTTGGGTATTTATTGATTGGCAAAATAATGGGTTATGGCTTGCGATGAGCTGTTTTATGCTAATGCGTGGAGTTACATTAATAATTAAATATCAAAAACTTAAGGCTAATAATCAACTGCTAGATTAAGATTTATTTCCATAGATCTGGATCGTGATATTTTGGCCCTATGTCTTTAATTACTTGCGAAAAGCGATTGGCAAAAATGCCACTGTAGCCCCAAAAAGCAAAAAATAGCGCAGGTATTAAAATTAAAACACCAATAATTTGCAAACTATAATGGCTATAGTAACCCGCAAAAATAAAAATCACGGCTAGCACAAACAGTGCTATGCCGCGAAAAAACCGCTTTAAACTTAGCTTAGGGTTGCTCCCTAAGCGGTATATGAGAGGCTTTAGCATTTACTAGGCTTAATAGTAAGAATGGTCGCCAGCTTCGTGATCAGTAATATCTGCAACACCTGTGATCTCGTCAAACTTAGCAATCATTTCTTTCTCGATGCCTTCTTTTAACGTTACATCAATCATAGAACACCCATTACAACCGCCACCAAACTGAAGCACTGCAACGCCAGCAGCTGTAATTTCTACTAGGCTTACTTGGCCGCCATGGTTAGCTAGTTGCGGGTTAACTTCTGTTTCAAGCATGTGCTGAACACGTTCGTTTAATGATGCATCATCACCAATTTTACGTGCTTTTGCATTAGGTGCTTTGAGTGTTAGCTGAGTTCCCATTTTGTCGGTAACAAAATCAATTTCAGCTTCTTCTAAAAAAGGAGCACTTTCAGCATCAACAACGGCATCAAACCCATTAAAGTTTAATCGAATATCGCTGTCTTCAACGGCGTCTTCTGGGCAATAAGAAACACCACACTCGGCTTGTGATGTACCAGGGTTTACAACAAAAACGCGAATATTGGTCTGTTGTGATTGATCTGCTAATAGTTTAGCAAAATGTGCTTGTGCTGTTTCGGAAATAGAAATCATAAAAAACGGCTTTATACCTGACTAAATTACTCGGATACTGCATATCATACTCCGCTCATCGTGTTGCGGCTAGTGTTGAGCGTAAAAAGTTGGCATCTATTTTAAGCAATGCTAGCGTGCAATTAACAAACATTTTTAGAGTGATCTATATGCGTTTATTAATAACAATAATGATGGTAATGCTGAGTTTTTCAAGTGTAGCAAAACCGCTTTCGTACTATTTTGAAGACGATGTTGTATTCGATCCAACCATCCCTACACCAGAAGAGGTATTAGGTTATCAAGTTGGTGAGTGGCATGTAAGGCACGACCAGCTCGTACGCTACATGGAAGCACTTGCTCAAAAGAGCGATAGAATAAACTTTGAGATAATTGGCCGCACACATGAGCAACGACCACTGGTAATGCTAACGGTTACAGCGCCAAATAAGTTAACTCAAATAGAGCAAATACGCCAAACGCACTTGGCTCGCTTAGGTAATAACAGCAAAAAAGCAAAAGATGAACCTGCAGTTGTGTGGATGGGTTACAGCGTGCATGGTAACGAGTCATCGGGTAGTAATGCATCGCTCTTAACGGCTTATTACCTAGCTGCAGCACAAGGTGATGAAATAAACAATTTATTAAATAACACGGTTATTTTACTCGACCCATCACTAAACCCCGACGGACTTGCACGTTTTGCAAATTGGGCAAACAGCAACCGCGGCATGAATTTGTCGTCAGATCCAAAAACTCGCGAGCATACCGAAAACTGGCCAAGCAGCCGCACTAATCATTATTGGTTTGATTTAAACCGAGATTGGCTATTACTACAGCACCCTGAATCGCGTGCGCGTATTGCTAAATTTCATCAGTGGAAACCAAACGTACTTACCGATTTTCATGAAATGGGCCCAAACAGCAGCTACTTTTTTCAGCCGGGCATTCCAAGCAGAAAGCACCCAATTACGCCAGTTGAAAACGTAACATTAACCAAAGCAATTGCTAATTATCATGCCAAAACATTGGATGAAAATAATGCACTGTATTTTACAGAAGAAAGCTTTGACGATTTTTACTATGGAAAAGGTTCAACTTACCCAGATGTAAACGGGGGGATTGGTATTTTGTTTGAGCAAGCAAGCTCTCGTGGCCATATACAAGAGACCATTAATGGCCCTTTAACATTTCCATTTACGATAAAAAATCAGCTATTAACGAGCTTATCTACCTTTAAAGCGGCGGTTGAAAACCGCCAAGCGTTGCTTGACTATCAAGCTAAATTTTATAATCAAGCAACAGAGCTTGCAGGTGACGAAAACTTTGCAGGTTACGTGGTTGAAGGTGCAAAAGACAGCACCCGCATTACCGACTTTTTAGCGCTATTAAAACAACATAAAATAGAGGCATTCGAGCTTACTAAACCATTAAAAGCAGGTGGCATAAACTTTACTACTAACAGCTACTACGTCCCTTTAGCCCAGCCCCAATATCGTTTAGTTAAAGCGATATTTAGCGAGCAAAAAAACTTTGCAGACAATACATTTTACGATGTATCTGGTTGGACATTAGCGCACGCATTTAATCTACCCTTTGCAAAAGTAAAAAGTAACTGGGGGCTAGACGTTGCAGATACTCCTTGGAATAAAGCACCTAAAGCACCCCTATCAAGTTTAGAGTCAGCGTATGCATTTGGTTTTGCATGGGACGACTACTTAGCGCCTAAAATGCTAAATACATTATTAAAGCAAGGTATAAAAGCACGCGTGGCATTGAGCGCCTTAACGGCAAAATCGAGCGCGGGCGACATAAATTTTGAACCAGGTAGTATTATTATTCCGGCTGGTTTGCAAACACAGCAAAACTGGATTGCTTTGTTAAACACTGCGCAAAGTGAATTTGGCATTGCCATAAAACCTATTACAACAGGTTTAACGAGTAAAGGTGCTGATTTGGGTTCACGCTCTATGGCAGTTGTTAAAGCCCCCAAGGTTTTACTGATTGGCGGCCAAGGCACTAGCCAGTACGAAGTAGGTGAAGTGTGGTATTACCTAGATAGGTTTGTAGGTGTTGCCCCTACGATTGTTGAAATGACGCGTTTAAGCTCGCTTGAGCTCAGTGATTATAGTCACATTGTGTTGGCCCACGGTAATTACACTAGCTTAACCGATGCAGAAAAAGTAGCGATTAAAAGCTGGGTAAGAAAAGGCGGGGTTATTTGGGGTCATAAAGGCGGTGCTAAATTTTTAGTCGACCAGCAATTACTTCAAGCAAATTATTTATCGCGACAGGATTTAGCCGGCGCTTTCAAAACTGAAGGCCTTAACTATGGCGATAAAGATCATCTAGCGGGGCGTCAGCGTATTGCTGGGGCTATTTTTAATACTAGCGTGGATTTAACGCACCCAATGACCTTCTCTCTGACGCGCGACACCTTACCGGTATTTAAAAACAGTACATGGTTACTGGAAGCGTCAGAAGCCCCATTTGTTAATGTACTTACTTATACAAAACGCCCGTTATTAGCAGGCTTTACTGACTCTGTAAATGTAGAACAAGTAGCTGAAGGCGCTGGTTTAATAGCACATTCGTACGGACGCGGCAGTGTTATTGCCATGACCGACAACCCTGTATTTAGAGGTTACTGGTATGGTACAAGCCGATTACTCAGTAATGCACTGTTTTTTGGCCATACATTCCGCGCAAGTGGGCAGTAAACTAAATTAACTAAATTGGCGTTAAACAGGTTGTAAATGCCCACACCTGTTTGGCGCCTGCCTTTTTTAAAGCCTGAGTTGCGGCATTTAATGTTGCGCCGGTTGTCATAATATCATCAACAATAGCAACTGTTTTGCCACTCATGTCTTCAGTACATATAAATGCATTAGTCAGATTTTTAATACGCTTTGCTTTAGTGAGTTGCGATTGTGCATGGGTTTTTTTATTGCGAATAAGCGCATTACTTAAAACAACGCGAGAGCGTAAACAAGGGTGCCATACTTGGCTTACTTGATTAAAACCTCGCTTTAAAAAGCGGCTTTTATGCAAAGGTAAAATTATAAATAAATCAGGGGATTGCGTACTACATGTAAAAAACGCATCGAGCTGCTTTTGTACAATTTGTTGAAGTGTTTTTTTGTAATGTATTTGATTACTAAATTTAAGTTGAGTTAACCACTGTTCAAATGGAGGGCGGTAAAAAGCGCAAGCAAATAACCTTTCAAATTCGCAGTTAGGAAACATATCAACAATATCAGGGCGATGAAGTAAATTTGGGTGTTTGGTTACATCTATTAATGCTAAATCTTCTAAGCAATAACCACATAAACCCAGATCAGCGCATACAGGGCTTTTGCATTGTACGCAGTAGGATGGAAACAGCCAGTTAAACAGACCTTTCATGAGATAGTGCCCTGCATTGCAATCATCTTTTTAAACGTTATTATGAGCCTAAGTTTGGTTAAGATTATGCAAATATGCAAAAAGAGTTAGTACTTTTACATGGTTGGGGAATGAATAAAGGCGTTTGGCAGCTTATACAGCCAGAGCTTGAAAACGTATATACAGGACAAGTGCGTAGCCTTGATTTACCAGGGTTTGGCAATAGCGCAACCACATTACCAACCCCATATAATTTGCATGATGCCGCTATGCAATTAAGCCAACAGTTAAAACCTGATTCTATTTTAATGGGGTGGTCTTTAGGTGGTTTGTTTGCTTTGTATATTGCAAAGCACTGGCCTGAAAAAGTGTCTAAGGTTATTTTAGTGGCATCTACGCCTTATTTTGCAGAGCAGGACGAATGGCCAGGAATTAGTGAAAAAGTACTAACTCAGTTTAAAGACCAATTGGTTAATCATAGAGAAAAAACCATTGAACGCTTTTTGGCTATCCAGGCTATGGGAAGTGAGTCGGCCAGAGACGACATAAAACAGCTTAAACAATTGCTAAACCAATATTCAGCACCCAATAATGAGGCGTTAGCCGCCGGCTTAGATATTTTACAAAATGACGATTTACGCGATTTATTTGCAACGTGTCCGGTAAAAATTATGGGTATATTTGGTCGCTTAGATGCATTAGTGCCGTATAAAGCAATAGCTAAAATGTCAGTACTAAATACTGAGTTTGAATACCAAGTAATAGATAAAGCATCTCATGCACCGTTTATTTCTCACAAAAGTGAGTTTTTATCTATCGTTAAATCAATGCTTTAAAAATGCAACGGTCATTGTGCCTAGTAAAGCTTTATTTTGCGCACAAACTGAGCGATAATTAAACAATATTTAAGTGGTGGAGGTTTACCATGTCAATCGGATCTGTATTTAATAATGGTGTTGAAGGGTTTAATCGTGCAAGCCAAGGTATTGAAAAGGCCAGCGCAGAAATTAACCGTGCCAGTATAGAACAGCAAGACGATGCGCAACTTGCACAACAGCGACAGTTAGTCGCAGCAACGCCGGATGAAGCTGTAACAGCACCGGTTGCTCAGCCTGCGCGTATTGACGAATCACTTGTTAACCTAAAAGTTGAAGAATTTAACGCTAAAGCCAATGCGCAAACAATTCAAACAGCTGATGACGTACTGGGTACGTTAGTCGACATTAAAGTGTAATGTAATGAATATTGTCACGCCATTTCCATCAATTAATATAAACACAGCCAATGTTTATACGGAAACCGCTCGGCGTGACAACCAACTACGGGAAGTGATCCCTGCTCCGTCTGCAAATAGCGCAAGTAATACCGAAACCAAAGCGCAAAGCGATGCTGAAAAAGCTAAATTACCGGGCAATAATGAAGGTACAACATATAGCGCGTCGGGTAAGTTAGCTGACGAAAAAGTCGTTCAAGCACGCGATGATGAAAACGCCGAGAACCCTGAGAGCTCTGAAGAGCAAAAAGCGCAGCAACAAGAGTCTGAGCAAGAACAGCAAGTTTTAGAGCAAGAGCAGCAGCAAATAAAAGAGCTAAAAGCGCGCGATACTGAAGTGCGTATTCACGAACAAGCGCATGCTTCTGTAGGTGGTAAATACGCAGGTTCGCCAAGTTACGAATACCAGCGTGGCCCCGACGGCACTAACTATGCAGTGGGCGGCGAGGTACAAATTGACGTTGCTGAAATTCCAGGTGATCCCCAAGCAACCATAGAAAAAATGCAAACGGTTAGAGCCGCAGCCCTAGCTCCTGCAGAGCCTTCGGGTGCTGACCGATCAATAGCGGCAGACGCAACTCAAAAGCTGGTAGCAGCTCAGGCTGAACTTGCAGCGCCTCAAAATGATGAAGACGACAGTGCTGAAAACAACAGCAAAGCGTCATTCACAAGCAGTGAAACGCAAGAAACTAAAACGGCAGACAGTGAACAGCAAACACGAGATGCAGACGTAGAAGCACGCGCAGGACGAATTGCTAATTTTTATCAAATGGCAACTTCGCCATCAACACAAAGTGGTTTTTCAGCAATTTCTTAGCGAATAGCCTTAACACCGACTATTAAACTCTCCTCAATATATTACTTTTAATGCTTACTGATTTGAATTGAATAAAAAAACCGCTTTCGCGGTTTTTTTTATTTTATAGCGTGTAGCGCTTTCCAGTTTTTACTTAAAAGCTAAACAAGCTATATGGCCAGCTATTTTTTTACTTTAGCATTCGCAAATGCATCGGCAAACGCGTTACCCATAACCGCATTACCGCTATCGCGTTTAGGTTTAGCTGCCTTTGGTTGCGCGTTGCTAGTGCGCGGCTGTTGTTTTTGTGCAACCGGGGCTGGTTTGTTGCTGGTGTCTATTTCGTCATTTAAACGCATGGTAAAGCTAATACGTTTACGCGAGGCATCAACCTCTACTACTTTAACTTTTACAATGTCCCCCGCTTTAACTACTTCGCGAGGATCAGATATAAACTTATTAGTAATCGCCGAAATATGTACTAAACCATCTTGGTGAACACCCACATCAACAAATGCACCAAAGTTAGCAACGTTCGATACAACACCTTCTAAAATCATGCCTGGTTTTAGGTCACTTATTTTCTCTACACCCGCTTTAAACTCAGCAGTTTTAAACTCTGGACGTGGATCGCGACCCGGCTTATCAAGTTCAGCAATAATATCGGTAACCGTAGGTAAACCAAATTTTTCGTTGGTGTAGTCGTTAGCAACAAGCTTGTTTAAAAATTCGCTGTTACCTATTAACGTGGTTACTTCTGCGTTGTTCTTTTCGCAAATTTGCTTAACAACAGGGTAGGCTTCAGGGTGAACTGATGAGTTATCAAGCGGGTCGTTGCCATTGTTTATTCGTAAAAAACCAGCAGCTTGTTCAAATGCTTTCGGCCCTAAACGTTCAACCTTTTTCAGCTCGCTGCGTTTTGAAAATGACCCATTAGAATCGCGGTAATTTACAATGTTTTGCGCTAAGGTTTTGTTTAATCCTGATACGCGTGTAAGTAAAGGAACCGACGCCATATTTAAATCAACACCTACCGAGTTTACACAGTCTTCCACAACCGCAGTGAGTGTTTGCCCCAGTTGGCTTTGTGATACATCGTGTTGATATTGTCCTACACCAATTGATTTAGGCTCTATTTTAACAAGCTCAGCAAGCGGGTCTTGTAAGCGACGTGCAATCGATACCGCGCCACGTAAAGATACATCTAAGTCAGGAAATTCGTTAGCTGCAAATTCAGATGCCGAGTAAACCGACGCACCCGCTTCGCTCACCATAATTTTATTTAGTTTTAACTCGGTATTTGCTTTCATTAGCTCAGCAACCAATTTATCTGACTCGCGCGACGCTGTACCGTTACCAATGGCAATCAGTTCTACTTTGTGTTGGCGGCAAAGTTGCTCTAATGTACGCAGTGATTTATCCCAATGGTTTTGCGGGGCATGAGGAAAAATAGTTTGCGTAGTTAGCAGCTTACCTGTGCTGTCTACAACAGCAATTTTGCAACCGGTACGTAAACCGGGATCAAGTCCAAGTGTTGTGCGTGGACCTGCAGGTGCCGCCATTAGTAAGTCTTTTAAGTTTTTAGCAAATACATCAATAGCGCCTGCTTCTGCTTTTTCGCGCATGGCTGCAAAAAACTCGTTTTCTAAGTGTAAACCTAGCTTAATTTTCCACGCCCATTGCACGACGCTTAAAAGCCAAGCACTCGCTGTTTGGTCGGTAATATTTAAGCGGTAGTGCTGTGCAATCATGTTTGCACAAAGTTGAGCGGGGTTTTCTGAGCTTGGCTCTGGGTTCACATTTAATTGAAGTATGCCTTCGTTGCGAGCTCGCAGCATGGCTAATGCACGATGAGAAGGAACTTTAGTAAGTAGCTCCTGATGATCAAAGTAATCGCGATATTTAGTGCCCGCTTGTTCTTGACCTTTAATTACCGTGCTTTGGATTGCACCGTTTTGGCTTATGTGACTTCTTAATTTAGCGAGTAATTTTGCATCTTCAGCAAAACGCTCCATTAAAATAAACTTAGCACCATCAAGCACGGCTTTTATGTCATTAAAACCATTTTCGGCATTAATGTACTGCTCAGCGTGTTGCTCAGGGTTTAAACTCGCGTCGGTAAATAACGCATCGGCTAGGGGCTCTATGCCTGCTTCTATGGCTATTTGGCCTTTGGTGCGGCGCTTTGCTTTATAGGGAAGATATAAATCTTCGAGTTCTGTTTTACTTTGCGCGCTAGTGATGTCGGCTTTAAGCTCTGCGGTGAGCTTTTTTTGAGATTCAATGGTCGATAAAATAAAGCTACGACGTTCTTCAAGTTCTCGAAGGTAAGATAAGCGCTGCTCTAGCAAGCGTAATTGAGTGTCATCTAAACCGCCGGTGACTTCTTTTCTGTAGCGGGCAATAAAGGGAACTGTTGCGCCTTCATCAAGTAATTTTGTTGCAGCAACAACTTGTTGTTGTTGTGCATTTAGCTCACTGGCTAAACGTGCAGAGATATAGCTCATGCAAAAACCTTTTTAAACAAAAAATAAGACCAGAAATAAATATCTGGGTCGGCTAATTGCTTGAATAATATCACATGAAGTTGTAATAAAAAGCTCTTAAAGCAAGCTATTTAACTTGCTTTAAGACGGTTGCTTTGGTTGAGACAGTTAAGCGATAAAACAGCCTCTAATGAGGGTGGTCTACGCTTTCTAGTACGTCGCTAAACGAGTTGGCAATTGGGCTAATATGCAGCGGAATATGCAATGTTTTAGCTATTTGGCGAGCTGAAATTAATCCACATATTTCGTTATTAGCTGTTGTGACTAATAAAAACATCGACCCTTGATGCTCCATTGTTTGCAAAGCATCGCCCACACAGGCATAACTTAAGCTTTGCATGCTGACACCCATTAGCTGGTTTATTGGTGTCATTATATGGCGAAGGCTTACTTCATTTCGTGGTGTATTTAAACGTTGAGCAATAATCGTAATTTTAGCGCTTTGTAAATCAGCACTTGAAACAATACCTATTAGCTTGTGGTCATCATCTATCACCAATACAAAGTCAGCCTGCTGGCTGCTCGTTTGTTTAAGCGCATCAGCGATTGTTGTTTCGTGATGTGCTCGAACAGGTGTTTTTTGCGTAAAGTTATTCACCATTTTTAAAGCGGGTGAGGCTAAATCGATTAACGGTTGATTGTCAGCAAATGGTTTTGCAATAACCCCATGAGAAACATTTTGGGTACGTAATTCTTTAAAGTTAGACATAATATCCACCTATTAGTTAAAAATTTAATTAAATTGAAAGTAATAAATTAAATTAAATAACAGGGGGCCCACGTTGGTACGCAGTGCTAAACGGTCTACTAAAAGATGAACTCTTGTAAAAAGAGTGAGCGCCTTTAGGGAGTGGTTGAGCTGCCTTAAGGGAAATGACATCAACAAATGAATCTTCGTCAAAGTCAGGGGTTGCCTGATCGGGAATATCTAAGGCAATTGAATTATTTAAAACGGTTGGGTGTTCAAGGTTGGTGTGTTGGTTGCTGGCATGCAAAGTCAAACTCACACTCATAAAAAGTGCAAACAATACGGCATTACTAAATATGCGCTGTACTACGTTTGACATAACCATTACAACCTTTGCTAATCTCACATTAAAATTATGTGCGAGCTATTTATATATAGCCTAATGCCATAATTTAAACAATCAAAAGTTAATATGATCTGAATCAAATGCTACTTAGCCTTTTTTTGATACTCAATTGAGTTTATGTACCATTCTTTTTTTCCCTGCGGGGTCATTACTACAAAATCGTCATCAACTTGTTTTTTAATCAGTGCCCGGGCCATGGGTGAGTCGATAGAAATATAGTCTTTTCGGTCGTAAATTTCGTCTGGGCCGACAATTCTGAACTTTTTTATGTCGCCTTGCTCATTTTCTATTTCGACCCACGCACCAAAAAATACTTTTCCGTCTTGCACGGGGGAGTAATCAATAATATTTAAATCGGGAATACGCTTTCGTAAATAACGAACGCGTCGGTCTATTTGGCGCAGCAATCGCTTATTATATTGATAGTCGGCGTTTTCAGAGCGATCGCCTAAGCTTGCTGCCCAGCTAACTATTTTTGTTACTTCAGGGCGTTTTACATTCCATAGGTGGTCGTGTTCTTGTTGCAGTTGCAAATAGCCTTCACGGGTAATTAAATTTGTTTTCATCGACTTTTAATTATTAGCTTCAATGATGGGCACGGTAATAAACTTAGAAAAATTTGTCGAGCTTAAAGTGTTTAAAGCAGCCATTATTGTTGTTTGAAATGTTCAGTAACAATCTAAGGCCGTAATTAGTTTTTGATTATTTGGTTTTTCATTTATATTAATACTTAATTGGATATAAAAATAAGAAACAGGTAATGGGACACGAAACGACAAAAGTATTGGTTGTAGACGACGATATGCGCTTACGTAGCTTATTGGAGCGTTATTTAGTAGAGCAAGGTTTTATTGTAAGAACTGCTGCAAACTCAGAGCAAATGGATAGGCTTTTAGAGCGAGAAAACTTTCACTTAATGGTGCTCGACTTAATGCTTCCCGGTGAAGATGGCTTATCTATTTGCCGTAGGTTACGCCAAAAAGAAAACGAAATCCCTATTGTTATGCTCACCGCAAAGGGCGACGAAGTCGATCGTATCATTGGCTTAGAGCTTGGCGCAGATGATTACATTCCAAAGCCATTTAATCCTCGTGAGTTACTTGCGCGCATTAAAGCCATATTACGCCGCCGCGCTAAAGAAGTCCCAGGTGCGCCCGCCGCAGAAGAAAACCTAATTGCCTTTGGTAAATTTACGCTTAATTTAGCCACTCGTGAAATGAGCGAAGGCGATAAAACAATATCGCTAACCAGTGGCGAGTTTGCCGTACTTAAAGCACTTGTGTCACACCCAAGAGAGCCGCTTAGCCGCGATAAGCTCATGAACTTAGCGCGTGGCCGAGATTACAGTGCCCTAGAGCGCAGTATTGATGTGCAAGTGTCGCGCCTTCGCCGCATGATTGAAATAGATGCGGCTAATCCGCGTTATATTCAAACCGTGTGGGGGTTAGGGTACGTGTTTGTTCCTGACGGTGAAAAGTAGTTTTTATGGGATTTTTTCCACGTAGTGCGTTTGGGCAAACTGTATTTTTGGTAGCGGCGTTATTACTTATAAACCAAGTTGTATCTTACGTAACAGTTAGTTTATATGTTGTAAAACCCACCATAGAGCAAGTTAACTTAATGCTTGCTAAGCAAGTTAAAACCGTTTTTATTGACTGGGAAGACGGTATAGAAATAAACGACGACTTATCAGAAAAGTTTTTTGAAATAACCGGTATTGATGTCATGACCCAGCGCGAAGCCATGCGCCAAGGGCTTGGTCAAACCCGTGAGTACCCGATGCTTTCACGTAGTATGTCTGCGCAGTTAAATGGCTCGGCGCGGGTGCGTATTACGCAAACTGGGCCACTCGTTTACTGGATAGAGGCCCCGCAAGCGCCTGGCTATTGGGTTAAAATTCCGCTTTCAGGGTATCAAGAAAACAACCTCGAATTTTTAACGTTTTACTTATCAAGTATTGGCTTTTTGAGTGTACTAGGTGGTTGGTTATTTGCACGTCACCTAAACCGCCCGCTTAAAGCACTGCAACAAGCGGCAGTAAAAGTAGGTAAAGGCGATTTTAGCACCAAACTAGAAGAAGAAGGCTCTACCGAAGTCATCGAAGTAACGCGTGCGTTTAACCAAATGTCGCGCGGTATCGCTGCTCTTGAAAACGACCGGCGTTTACTTATGGCGGGTGTATCTCACGATTTACGCACACCACTCACACGTATTCGTTTAGCAACCGAGATGATGAGCGACCAAGACGAGTATCTTCGCGAAGGGATTATTTACGATATTGAAGATATGAACGGTATTATCGATCAATTTATTGAATATTTACGTCACCACAAACGCGAAGAACTCAGTTGTGAAGATATAAACGCGTTAGTGGGTGAAGTCGTTAATTGCGAGTTAAAGCATCAGCGTTCTATAACCTTTAAAAGTAACCCAAGTATAGAGAGTATTCCGCTCAGCAGCGTGGCTATAAAGCGTGTTGTAACTAACATGATTGAAAATGCTATTCGCTATTCTGACGGCGATATAGAGGTACTTAGTTATTATAACTCCAATAAGAAATACGTGGTCATTGCTGTAAACGATAATGGCCCAGGTATTCCTGAAAGTGAATTAGAGTCGGTATTTGAACCGTTTAAGCAAGGTGATGCTGCGCGAGGCAGTGAGGGCAGTGGCCTAGGCCTTGCCATTATTAAGCGCATTGTTGATATGCACGACGGCAAAGTAAAACTTGAAAACCGGCCTGAAGGCGGCTTAAGTGCAAAAATTTATCTGCCTATAAAAATACAAAACTCTGCACAGTAACCTGTGCAGAGTTTGCTATTTGTAACACTTAAATATTTGTAAAACTGATATAACCGTGAAGCCTAAAGTGCTTTAAAGCGGATGGCAGTGCCACCGCAACGACAATCGCGGTCGTCCAAGCGGTCAAACCGTTGCAGGCAGTGGTAAAAGCTATACCACAACCACCTTCTACGACAGTAATTATGGCCGTGTAAAAGGGCTGCGTTACCCCAACAACCTCACACTTGAATACAGTTACAATGACGCAGGCTATCAAACGCAGGTAAAAAATGCGGCTAGTGGTTATGTGTATAAAAATATAACTGAATTCGACATATTTGGTAATGGCTCTCAAAATACGCTAGGTAATGGACTCACTGAAAATACTGCTTACAGTAACAAAAGTGGGCAAATGCTCCTAAAAACAATAGCTAAAAATAATAGCAACATTATGAACATCGATTACTCCGCGTACGATGGTTTTGGTAATTTAAAAGCAGTTGATATTACGACAGGTAATATTGGCAATCAGCATAGCTTTAGTGAAACATACGATTATGACGCACTACACCGTTTAGAGAGTAATGCCGTTAATGGTATCAGCACCATCAACTATAGCTATGATGCGGTGGGTAATTTGTT
>NZ_PNDY01000033.1:0-41617 GCF_005886645.1 Pseudoalteromonas sp. S408
TGCGGAGTGGTAGTTCAGTTGGTTAGAATACCGGCCTGTCACGCCGGGGGTCGCGGGTTCGAGTCCCGTCCACTCCGCCACTTGTTATTTACTCAATAACAAGGTTATAAGCATAATTTAGTTCTCACCAAAAGCATTTTTAGTATTTTAAAATTATCAATACTACCAAGCTATTAGATAAATAATTATTTTCATTCATTTTTTGTGTTTTAAATAATACTTTTAAATATACACATGTATTTGCCTTGAATAGGCTTATAACGTCACTGTAGATGCTATTTTTCGTTATCAGATAAAACCCACGACCTAAATTTTTTACCGCCACAGGTTGCCTCAGAGCTAATTAAGTTGTTTTATATAAATCCGCAATAATACTTAATCATTTTGTGGGGCTAAGCGTGTCGCTACCTTGTTAAAAAATTCTCTTTTACGACAGCATGGTTGCAGAAGGTAGAGCAATGCAGGAGCAATTACCAAGAGCAACTAAATAGCGAATTTTTTGTCTGACTATTAACACGTTTTCCAGCCTCAAAATAGATCATCTAATTAAGCGAGTTGGTATTAGTTTATTTATAAAAATGAGTAAGTACTTCTAGCTACAGCAGTAATCAAATCAATAAGTTTGCCTCTTTACTTTGTCGGCTTATAATAAAACCTTAGCTTAAAGGGATATTTTATGATTGAAGTCATTGGCTTAAATAAGCAGTTTTTCAACAATGTAGTTTTCAAAAATTATAATCAGGTTTTTTCAGATCAAAAACTCTGTATAGAAGCGCCTAATGGCCATGGTAAAACTACATTACTTATGATGCTAGCAGGGCTTGATAAACCACAAAGTGGCTCATTTTTATTTGCCGGCAGTACTTTAAGTGAGCCTACAAAAACAGTAGCGATTGCCAGTGACCGAATTACGTTACCTGATTTTTTAACAGCTAAGCAAATCATTGATTTGTCTGTTCGCACAGTCGATTGCCAGTGGCCACATGAATTAGTTAAAGGGTTTAGCTTTACTGAATTTTTAAATACTCGATTTAGTGCCTTGTCTTCGGGCAATCAAAAAAAGTGTCAGCTTATTTTAGCGCTAATGCGAGAGTCATCTTACTTATTTCTTGATGAGCCAAGTGCTGCACTTGATCAAATGAGTATTCAGTACCTTTTAAACTTACTCGATGTTTATTTGATTGATAAGCCGAATGGGCAAATTATTATTACTTGTCATGAGCCTGCAGTGTTTACCACACATGGTTTCAGATGTGTGCCGTTATGAGTTTTGTGAGCGTAAAAAGCAGGCTTGAGCAGTACCATGCGTTTATAAGCTATCGGTACTTAGCGTACACGCTTGAGCTTAAGCAGCTGCTAGTGCAGCTAAAGAGCTTTGGTTTGATATTTTTAGTGGTGTTGGGTTCATCCATTTTGGGCTTGGTGCTGTTGCTCTTTTTAGGTTTAGGGAAAATTATAGACAGTACAGATGCGCCTTTAAGTGGTGCTCAAATGGCGCTGTTTTATTTGTTATTGCAAAGCGTGATGTTAAGCGCAATGAAACCGGCAATTAAGAATAGCAATCAACGGTTATTTCAGCGCACAATCGCTCGTCCAAGCTGGTTAAATTTAGCAGATATAAAATTGCTACTTATTAGCAATGGCTGGCTTATAGCGAGTCTGCTGGTAGCACTTGATTTAACCTTAGAACAGTGGATAAAAGTACCGCACTTTATCGTTTTTATATGCCTTCAGTTAGGTTTAGGCATTGCCTGTTTATACAAACCTAGTGCACTCGTTTATGGATTTGTTTTTAGCACTTTATTTTTATTAACTTCTGTTGAGTTATCACCGCTTATTTATCATCTGGGTTTTGCAATTATCTTTTTCTTTAGCATTTTTATACCGGTAATTAATATAAATAGGATGGTGAGTGTGCGGTCTTTGTTTGGTTTTTGGTTTTGTTACTTCATAAACCATAGCTGGACGTTGGTATGGCGTATATCGTTACTTTTATGTGTATTTATGGCATCGGCTGCTTTATTAGAAAAGCGTCCAGATCTTGTAAATATACTAGACACTGTGGCAATTGCTTTTATTGTACTTTTTAGCAGCTCATTACAATTTGATTGCACGAAGGTTTATGAACAATACCGCTTGTTTTTCAAAATGACTCATAAGGCGCGAGCGTTTAATATCAGCCAGTTTATACCCAGTATACTGTTGCTTTTAGGAGCCTTTATAACCTATAGCATTACGTTTGAGAGGTTAAACAGTATGTTACTAAGCTTGGGTTTTATGTGGTGTTTATTGCAGGTTTATTTTGCGCAAAAAAAACCAGCGCATTATGCGCTGGTTTGGATTATTTCTACCGTTGGGCTGCTTGCTTTACTAAATTAGTTAAGCAGCATCCACTTTTGTAATAACACTATCTCGAGCTGCTTTGCCTGCAAGCAAATCAGCAGGGTCAAAGTCATCTACGTTAATTACGTCTAAACGAGCCTGTTCTACAGCGGCTAACTTATCCGCTTCGGCTTGGCTTAAAATACCCGCTTCAAGACCCATTTGCGCTACTTTATCAAGTTGGAAGAACGGTAGTTTCACACCTTTCTCTTTACATACTCTTTCAAATAAAGGCTCAACTTCTAGCACGTCTTTCAGCGTTTGCTCCTGACGGCCTACAAGGTTAAGTGGCTCATTTGTTAAGTAAACATAACTTGCTAAGCGGTTACGCGTTTCGCTAGGCACTTGTAAGATTTGAGCTAGTTTATGCTCTAACTTATCAGTAGGCTTGCGCACCGGGCGACCAAACGGGAACAATAACACTTTCAATACGCCACGAAGTGGTGCAGAAGGCATGTTGTTAATCAAGTCAGCAAGCGCACGTTGACAGTGGTAAAGGTGATCCTGACAGCTCCATTGAACTAGCGCAAAATCTTCTTTCTTACGGCCTTCGTCGTTGTAACGTTTAAGCGTTGCAGATACTAAGTATAGGTAGCTTAATAAATCACCTAAACGTGCAGAAATACGCTCTTTACGTTTAAGAGAGCCGCCAAATACAGCCATGCTAATATCTGACATAAGTGCTAAAGAAGCACTAAAGCGCGACGCTATACGGTAAAACTCAGCTGTTTCGTCATGGTAAGGCACACTTGTAAAGCGAGCACCTGTAAGGGCAAGCCACTTAGTACGCACTAGGTTCGACATAGTAAAGCCAATATGACCCATTAGCGCTTTATCAAATACGTTAAGCGCTTCTTCGCGGTCTTCAATTTCGCACGCACCTAGCTCGGTTAGTACAAATGGATGACAGCGAATGGCACCCTGGCCGTAAATAATCATATTACGGGTCAGGATGTTTGCACCTTCAACGGTGATGGCAATAGGTGCACCTTGATAGCCACGGCCTAAATAGTTATTTGGACCAAGCATGATCCCTTTACCGCCAAGAACGTCCATTGCATGGATTGTTGCATCGCGCATTTGTTCGGTTAAGTGGTATTTAATAATCGCTGATACAACAGATGGTTTTTCACCTAAATCAACCGCACCAGTCGACATACTTACTGCGGCGTCTGAACTGTATGCGTAACCGGCTAGTTTAGCCATTGATTCTTCAACACCTTCCATTTTACCAATTGGCAAACGGAACTGACGACGAATACGGCTGTATGCACCCGTAGCGGTTGCAATCATTTTAATGCCGCCGGCAGAGTTAGACGGTAATGTAATTGCACGGCCTACCGATAAACACTCAACTAGCATGCGCCAGCCTTGGCCAGCCATATCAGGGCCACCAATAATGTAATCAAGAGGTACAAAAATGTCTTTACCGCGAGTAGGACCATTTTGGAATGGTACGTTAAGCGGGAAGTGACGACGACCAATCTCTACTCCAGGAGTATCTGTTGGGATCAACGCACAGGTAATACCTGGCTCTTTCACATCACTTAATAAGCCATCTGGATCTTGTAATTTAAATGCAAGCCCAAGTACCGTAGCTACAGGCGCAAGCGTGATATAGCGCTTATTCCACGTTAGGCTTATACCTACAACTTCTTCACCGTTCCATTGTCCTTTACACACAACACCGTAATCAGGAATTGAACTTGCGTCAGAGCCTGCTTCTGGTGATGTTAATGCAAAACATGGAATTTCTTGGCCGCTAGCTAAGCGCGGTAAGTAATGGTCTTTTTGCTCTTTTGTACCATAGTGTTGTAATAATTCACCTGGACCTAATGAGTTTGGAACACCAACAATTGACGAAAGTAATGTTGATTTACTCGTTAGTTTTTGAAGTACACAAGACTGAGCAAACGCAGAAAACTCTAAACCGCCGTATTCTTTTTTAATGATCATGGCAAAGAATTTATTATCTTTGAGGTATTGCCATACATCTTGCGGTAAATCAGTTAGCTCGTGTGTTGCTTCCCAATCATCTAGCATGCTACATACTACTTCAACAGGGCCGTCTATAAAGGCTTGCTCTTCAATAGTAAGTTTAGGCACAGGGTATTGATGTAGCTTTTTCCAATCTGGGTTACCGCAAAATAAATCAGCTTCCCACCAAGTTGTACCCGCATCGATGGCTGACTTTTCAGTGTCAGACATGCTCGGTGTTACTTTTTTGAATACCGTAAAGATAGGTTTGATGATGTATTGCTGGCGAATACCAGTAACTGAAAGAGGCACTGCGATGACCAAAAAGATCAACCAGCTAATTAAACCAAAAGCACCCGCAAAGGTACCAATTAATAACGTTGCAGCAGAAACACCAAGTGCTGTGTTCCAACTCGCTCTGTGGTAAATCGCAGTGCACAGCAGTACGATTAAACCGAGTGTAAATATGAGTGTCATTTTAATTCCTTAATAGAGGTCAGACCACCTCATTTAGAGTAGCGCTAGTCAGCTCAAGTTTCAAGTAAATTAGTGTGTAAAATTATAGTAAAAAGTCAGAAGTTTTGCTTTACAAAATACCTTTTAAGGGGACGGATAGTGCTTTTTGCCATACACATTATGTTTTTTATTAATTCAGAGCGTTAAAAATTTATAATTCAGGTAGCCATAATGATTTTTTTAAGTAAATATGCAACTAATCTAGAAAATTTTTTTTGTAAAATGTACTGCTATTTATCCGTACTTTTTAAGGGCTTTTTTATAAATGTGTGAATTACTTGGCATGTCAGCCAATGTACCTACTGATATCTGTTTTAGTTTTTCTGGTCTTTTGGAGCGAGGCGGTAATACAGGTCCACATAAAGATGGCTGGGGTATTACTTTTTATGAAGGTAAGGGCTGTAGAACATTTAAAGATCCTGAGCCCAGCTATAAATCTGAAATTGCTAAGCTTGTTAAAGCTTATCCTATAAAAAGCGTTTCGGTTATCAGCCATATACGCCAAGGTAATCGAGGTCGGGTATGCCTTGAAAATACTCATCCGTTTACGCGTGAGCTGTGGGGGCGCGAAATAACCTATGCACACAATGGCCAGCTTTCTAATTATCACGATTTAAAACCCGAATATTATCGCCCAGTGGGCAACACCGACAGTGAACTCGCTTTTTGTTGGTTGCTGGATAAAATTCGTGAAAAATACCCAAAGCGACCTTCTAACATGGCGTCAGTATTTAGATACGCAGCAAAGCTTTCGCATACGTTACGTGAAAAAGGTGTATTTAATATGCTGTTGACCGATGGTGTATTTGTTTTAGCGTATTGCACAAATAACTTACATTACATAACGCGCCGTGCGCCATTTGGCAAAGCTACATTAATTGATGCTGATATGGTGGTTGATTTTCAAAAAGAGACAACCCCAAACGATGTGGTCACTGTCATTGCAACAAGGCCGCTTACAAACGATGAACGTTGGAAAAAAATGGAGCCAGGAGAGTTTTCGTTATTTAAAATGGGTGAGCTTATATAGCCCACCTATTTTACAAATAAACTTTCAGTTAATTAGCTTGAAGGTTTTTAGTGTGGTCAACCGTTGCAGTTGGGGCAGTCACAGTAAATGAATTCATTTGAACTTCAAATTGTTCAGTGCCTTTTTTACCTTTCCACATGCGCACAAGCATGTAATCCATCTCAGGTGCAAACCAAGCGAGGGCTTGTCGTTTGTCGGTATCGTATAAGCGTTTAACTTTAATTGCCTCAATGTTACCTATAGGCAAAGAAATCATTTCTGTACCAACAACCTCGAAATTATATTCCCGACACTTACCTTTTTTATCAATAAGCGGAAAAGAGAAGTTAGTTTGACCTTTTTTTAACCCCTCACGAACCTGAACTTGGTACGAAATTGCGTCTTGATAATTATCATGCCATTGACAGTTTAGAGGGTATTCGCTTTGATTACTCATTACTTTTTGCGCTTTGAAGTCAAAATCTAGCTTATAATCTTCATCAGGCAAAGTCCCTTCACTTTTTTGATAATAATGTGATGGTATTATCTTTTGTTCTTTGTAAGTAAAAGTTGAGGACTCTTCTCGCACATCAGTAAAAATCATCCAGTCAATATCACTGGAATATTTTATTCTGTATGTGTTTTCATCGATTTTTTTAAGAGTACGAATAGCTTTACCATGATTACTGCCTTTACGCAAAATATCATACTTGGCTTCGTATTGAGTCAATTCGCCTGCAATAAGGCTTGTTGGAAGTAAAGCGCCCGCACATAGCATTAGGGCACTTATTTTTTTATTGTGGGTAGTGCGCGCCCTGTGCAGGAAGTTGTTTTTTGTCAAGAACCGCATAATCTGCTTCCATAGTAAGTCTTTGTTCACTGAACCATTTGACCACCAAAGGATAAATTATATGCTCTTGTTCGTGCACGCGTTTTGCTAATGTGTCTGCTGTATCATCCTTGAGTACAGGTATTTGTGCTTGAAGAATAACCGGACCACCGTCTAATTCTTCAGTTACAAAGTGAACACTTACGCCATGAACATCGTCTTTTGCATCAATTGCTCTTTGGTGGGTATTCAGCCCCTGGTACTTAGGCAACAAAGATGGATGAATGTTCAACATTTTTCCAATATATTTTTGCACTAAGCTAGGTGTAAGAATACGCATAAACCCAGCTAATACAACTAGATTTGGTTCAAAAGAGTCGATAACGTTCATTAACTGCGCATCGTAGGCCTCGCGCGAGTCAAAATCTTTATGACTAAGGACTTGCGTTGCAATGCCTGCATTTTTAGCACGCTCTAGGCCATACGCGTCTGCTTTATTACTGATAACAGCCGCAATATGTCCGTTTATCTCGCCACGTTCACAGGCATCTATAATGGCTTGTAAATTAGAGCCACTGCCTGAAATTAAAACTACTAGACGAGTGGGTGCCATTACTTAGCACCACCTACAATATCTACTTGCTCTTCGCCTGGTGCCGCATCTTGGATTTCGCCAAGGTGCCAAGCGTTTTCACCTAAATCTTTAAGCATAGTTAAGCTTTGCTCAAGTTTATCGGCAGGAACAACCAAAACCATGCCTACACCACAGTTAAATGTGCGGTACATCTCATGCGTAGTAATATTACCGTTTTCTTGTAACCAGTTAAAAACACTTGGCCACTGCCAGCTATCGCCTTTAACCACCGCCTTAGCAGATGCAGGTAGTACGCGTGGAATGTTTTCCCAAAAGCCACCACCCGTAATATGCGAAAGGGCATGTACGTCAACGTGCTTAAATAACTCAAGTAACGGTTTAACGTAAATACGTGTAGGCTCTAATAAATGCTCGCCTAGTGTTTTACCGTCTATAACTTGATTAGTGTCGGCGTTTGATACTTCAAGTACTTTACGAATTAAAGAAAAACCGTTTGAATGAGGGCCGCTAGATGCAAGCGCAATAAGCTGATCGCCTGCAGCTACTTTAGTGCCATCAATAATTTTAGATTTTTCAACCACACCAGTACAAAAACCTGCCATGTCGTAGTCTTCACCATCATACATACCTGGCATTTCTGCTGTTTCGCCACCAATTAGGGCACAACCTGAAATTTCACACCCTTTACCAATACCGGTTACTACGTCTGCTGCTGTGTCTATGTCTAGTTTACCTGTAGCATAGTAATCTAGAAAAAACAGGGGTTCAGCACCTTGAACAATTAAATCGTTTACACACATAGCAACTAAGTCAATACCTACGGTATCGTGCTTTTTAAGGTCAATTGCCATACGCAATTTAGTACCTACACCATCAGTACCCGCTACTAATACTGGTTGTTTATAACCTTCAGGAATTTCGCACAGTGCGCCAAAACCACCAATTCCGCCCATCACTTCAGGACGACGGGTTTTTTTAACTACGCCTTTAATACGCTCAACAAGTGCATTACCAGCGTCGATATCTACGCCCGCGTCTTTATAGCTAAGAGACTGTTTTTGTTCGCTCACAGGTTTTCCTCAAAATAGTTGTTTTGGGTTGCTTAGAAACGCGCGTATTTTACAACAATTGCACCTGCGCGGCTAGCGTAAATATAGCTTTGAAATAATTAACAAGGACACTTGTCCGCTAGTTGCTGTATTAGTAAACAAAAAAGCGCCCAACGGCGCTTTTTAATAACAAAATAAAACTTAATATTGTAATTAGGCTTTAGCTGTGAGTATTGCTCTGAGTGGGGCAGGGTAACCTTCAATGGTTTTACTTGTATCGTTTGGGTCTAAAAAGTCGACTAACGATTCGTTTTCCATCCAATCAGTTTTACGTTGCTCGTCGAGCGTGGTAATTGCGCAATCTTTTATTTGTACATCTTTAAAACCAACGCGCTCCATCCACAGTTTTAATGCAGCAGTGCTTGGAATAAACCATACATTGCGCATTTTTGCGTAGCGGTCGGTAGGCACGAGTACCGTGTTTTCGTCGCCTTCAATTACTAGCGTTTCAAGCACCAATTCGCCACCCGGGCGAAGCTGGGCTTTCAATTGTGCTAGAAAGTCGATAGGTGAGCGACGGTGATAAAGCACCCCCATCGAAAATACCGTATCAAAGGCTTTAAGTTCTGGTAGGGCTTCAACACCTAGCGGAAGTAAATGTACGTTCTCGTCTGGGTTATAATGTTTAATAGCCTGAAACTGACATAAAAATAAGTCAGATGGATCAATACCGACTACAAACTCAGCGCCTTCTCCGCGCATGCGCCACAAGTGATATCCCGAGCCACAACCAATATCTAACACGGTACGGCCTTTTAACGGCTCAATATGAGGAAGGAGCCTGTCCCACTTCCAATCACTGCGCCATTCGGTGTTTATTTCAATACCGTGCACACTAAATGGGCCTTTGCGCCAAGGCATCATGCGTTTTAATAAATGTGCAGCTTGCTTTTGCTCGCCTTCGCTCATCTCCCCTGGTGCGCCAATTTCTACTTTAGTGGCGATATCAACGTGAGTTGTTTTTACTACTGGTAAATTTTTAAGTACTTTTTGCCATTTTGGTAAATCACCATGGCTTGCCTCTAACTGCCAATGTTTTAATTGAGCGGGTAGAGTTTCTAGCCAGTGGCTAAGTGAGCTTTGTGCAATAGCAGCGTAAAATTGATTAAACCATTGAGACATAAATTACTCTTTATTATTTAATTGCTACCATTGAGCAAAAATTAAAACATTGGTACCACACTTGTGTTTGGCTAAAGCCAATATCACTTAACCTGTTAAGGTGCGTGCTGAGTGTATCGGGGCGCATTACGTTTTCTATTGCGGTACGTTTTTGACTTATTTCAAGCTCAGAGTAGCCATTATGACGTTTAAAGTCGTGATGCAAATCAATCAATAAATTATCGCATTGCTCGTTTTCAGCTTTAATTTTTTCGCTTAGTAGTAACACACCGCCAGGCTTTAAATTAGCGTATATTTTTTCAATAACAGCTTGGCGCTGCGCATGAGGGATAAACTGCAGTGTAAAGTTCATTGCCACAACCGATGCATTTTTGATATCAAGCTCGTTAATATCCCCTAAAGTAACGGTTACAGGTACCTCAGATTTAAAACCCTGTAAATGCAGTTTGCAACGCTCAACCATGGCTTGTGAGTTATCCACTGCAATAATATGGCAATTATCGGTGCGAATATTACGGCGCATACTCAGCGTTACTGCACCAAGCGAGCAGCCTAAGTCATACAAGTTAGAATTACTTTGTGCATATTGTCCCGCTAATTTGCCCATAGTGCTAACAATAGTGGCATAGCCAGGCACAGAGCGCTGAATCATATCGGGGAATACTTCAACCACATTTTGGTCAAAGCTAAAATCTTTTACTTGTTGCTCAGAGGCGTAAATACTGTCTTTTATGGTCACGAAGGCAGTCTCTTTAAAAATAATAAGGTTATTTTAACATTTTATGCTGGATAGTCAGTGATAAATTCAGTAGGTTGGCTAGAATTATGAATAATAAGTACAAAAGAGAACGTTAAATGAGCAAAAGTAAAGTTATTAGCACCGACGATATACTAGCAACACTTTGTCACTCAGTGACAGGGGTACTTTCATCAGCAAGTGGTAACGAAATAAGTTACTCAGCCATGGTGCAAAAAATAACACGCACCTGCATGCGACCAGATATTGGTTGCTTTGTATTATTTGATGGCGGATTTACAGGGCTTGTTGTTACCAACTTCACATCGCAAGCAGCAATGGAAATATACGGCGACTACATGCGTAACATGGGTATGCCGGAAGAAGAAATTGCACACAGTCACTTGTCAGACGATGTTTCAAACGTAATGGGCGAGTTAATGAACCAAATTGTAGGCGACTTTACCTCTAAAGTGCGCGAACAACTGCATACCTCTATTACACAAAATCAGCCGAAAATGATGGCAATTAATAAGCAAGTGCAAATTTCGGTCGATACCACAATGGATCGCCCACAAGCGCGCCGCGTTACTTTTACTACCCGCAATCAAAATATTTTCTACTTAGAACTGGCAATGGATAAAACTGAGTTTATTAAACTACACGACTTTGACATTATTGAAGCCATTGACCCAGACGACATTATCGAAAACGAAGCTAAGCAAAAAGCTGAGAAAGCGCAGGCTAAAAAAGAGCCCGTGCAAGACGATGCAGATGATGACTTTATGGCTGAACTAGGGCTGTAACACCTTAAAGTTAACAGTTTCTAGCTATCAGCTGAAAAGTTATTCAAAAAACGCGATTTGATATCGCGTTTTTATTTATGAATACTTTGATAATTGATTAGGTTGTATTTATATTTTAGGCTGACCGCTGACCGCTGACCGCTGACCGCTGACCGCTGACCGCTGACCGCTGACCGCTGACTGCTGACCGCTGACTGCTGACCGCTCATGTATACGGGTTCTCTCCCATCGCTACCACTACACAAAATATCCGTAAATCCAGCTCCAATTGGTGATAACTCGGCTCCATGTGGCAGCACAGTTTATAAAAGCTTTTATTGTGATCTTTTTCTTTAAAGTGTGCGAGCTCGTGTACAACTAAGGCTTTTAATAATGGCTCGGGGGCACGTAGTAAATCGCTGTTTATGGCTAAATCGTGTTTACGGGTTTTGCCTTGCATACGATAGGTGTGCGTACCCAATGCGTTGGTGACCATGTCGCCTTGTTTTTTAAATGCTGCGCGGCCAAATGGTGGGGCGTTTTTTAAATACTGTTTTTTTAAATCAGTGGCGTAGCTATAAAGTAGTTTATCGGTGGTTATGGTGTGCGCTTGCGGGTACTTTTTAAGTAAGTAGTCACAAACCTTGTTGTTACTAATTAGACTTAATACTTGTTCAACAATATTTGTAGGGTAGCCTGTAAAGTAACGGGCGTATTCACTCATTTTTATGTCTCTATATTCTTGTTTTATTTTTAAAAAAGGGCATGTTGCTGCGCTTCTTTCTCGCCGCTAAACGGATTAAGTACACTATGGTTATACCCAAGATCTTTACAAAATTGGCGTGCAAGTAATGGCGACTCACGATTATCAGCAGTATGAAAAAACACATAAGGGGATTTACCCTCATCAAGCCATTGTTTTACTTTACTAAGCCACGGCTTGTAAAAGGTTTGGTAGTCGTTTTGTAAATCAGCAATCACAAACCGTGCCATAGGCTCTGACCCCGTGGCAATTGCATGCACCGGCAAGTGAGGTTTTTTTTGCTGCGCATCTATTAACGCTTCGGTGGTTGGCTTTACTGCAAAAAGCGCTCGCGTATCCATAGAAATACGATTTATGTTGTTTGCCATTAATAACTGATTAAACGCTATTTCGGCTTCACCTTTTTTAAAAAAATCAGCATGGCGTACTTCTACACCATAGGTAAGCTCTTTAGGCAGTAAGCTAATAAAGTGTGCCAATTTGGATAAATCGTTTGGGCCAAATGCTTTGGGTAATTGCAGCATTATTTGCCCTGTTTTTTCAAGTAAAGGAGCAAATAGGGTTAGCCAATCGGTAAGCTCTTTTTGCACATTGGTCAGCTGTAGTTCGTGGCTAAAACGACGATGAAATTTAAAGGTAAATTTAAAATCGTCAGGTACGCTTTGTGCCCAGCGCAAAGCAGTACTGGGTGATGGGTCGGCGTAAAAACTGGTGTTACCTTCTACCGAATTAAAATGCTGCGCGTATTGGCTTAGCATGTCGGCGTTTTTACATTGGCTTGAAAATAAATTGCCCTTCCATGCAGTGCTAGACCACTGAGGGCATCCAATATATAACATAAAAAATAGCTAATAAATTACATCGTGGCGCCAGTGTAGCAAATACCAACAGTGCCTGCTTTAAATTAACACCAACACACCAAACACGCCTAGCATCTTCAACCTACTTGGGTATAATGCAGGGCTTAATTTGAATATTCTTAGATTGCTTACGGCTTTATTTGAAGTGTGGTGGCTCTTTTTTAAATTATGCGCCTATAAAAACAAATAATTTTTACCGTTGAAGCCTTTTATCTGACAGGAAAACTATGCGCTCTATATACTGCGGACAGCTAAATAAAACTCACGTAGATCAAGAAGTTGAACTATGTGGCTGGATCAACAAACGACGTGACCTTGGTGGACTTATCTTTGTCGATTTACGCGATAGAGAAGGTTTAGTACAAGTTGTATTCGATCCAGAAGTTGAAGGACTAATGGATACAGCGAACAAGCTTCGTCAAGAATTTTGTGTTCAGTTAAAAGGGGTTGTACGTGCTCGCCCAGAAAGCCAAGTAAATAAAGACATGGCAACTGGCGAAGTAGAAATTTTAGGCACCGAGCTTACAATTATTAACCGTTCAGAGCCTTTACCGCTTGACTTTAACCAAACAAACTCTGAAGAGCGTCGTTTAAAGTACCGCTATTTAGACCTTCGTCGCTTAGAGATGAGTGACCGTATTAAATTACGCGCTAAAGCTAGCAGCTTTGTTCGCCGCTTTTTAGATGAAAACGGCTTTTTAGACATTGAAACACCGGTGCTTACAAAAGCAACGCCAGAAGGCGCGCGTGATTATTTAGTACCAAGTCGTGTCCACAAAGGTAGTTTTTACGCTTTACCGCAATCGCCACAGTTGTTTAAGCAATTGTTGATGATGTCGGGTTTTGACCGCTACTACCAAATTGTTAAATGTTTCCGTGATGAAGATTTACGTGCCGATCGCCAGCCTGAATTTACGCAAATAGATTTAGAAACCTCGTTTATGAGCTCGGATCAAGTACGTGGTATGACTGAAAAAATGATCCGTGAGATGTGGCAATCATTACTAAACGTTGATTTAGGCGACTTCCCAATTATGCCTTACAGCGAGGCAATGAGCCTTTACGGTTCTGATAAGCCAGATTTACGTAACCCAATGAAATTAGTTGATGTTGCAGATTTAGTAAAAGATGTAGAGTTTAACGTTTTTTCAGGCCCAGCTAATGACGAAAAAGGCCGCGTAGCTGTATTAACAGTACCAGGTGGCGCTAAGCTTTCGCGTAAGCAACTTGACGATTACACTAAATTTATTGGTATTTATGGCGCTAAAGGCATGGCGTGGATGAAAGTAAACGACCGTGATGCGGGCGTTGAAGGCGTGCAATCGCCAATTGCTAAGTTTTTAAACGAAGAGGTAATTACCCAGTTACTTGCGCGTACTAACGCACAAACGGGCGATATTATTTTATTCGGTGCAGATAAGCGCAACACAGTAAATGAAGCAATGGGCGCGCTTCGCCTTAAAATTGGTGTTGATTTAGAAATCACTAACCTTAACAGTTGGGCACCACTTTGGGTTGTTGATTTCCCAATGTTTGAAGAAGACGATGAAGGTACGCTTCACGCAGTACACCATCCGTTCACAGCACCAAAAGATATTAGTGCAAGTGAGCTTGAAGCAAACCCAGCAGCGGCTATTTCAGATGCCTACGATATGGTATTAAACGGCTACGAAGTAGGTGGTGGTTCGGTACGTATTCATAATGCAGATATGCAAGAAGCCGCATTTAGAATTTTAGGTATTGAGGCACAAGAGCAGCAAGATAAGTTTGGCTTTTTACTTGATGCCCTTAAATACGGCACACCACCACATGCTGGTTTAGCATTTGGCCTTGACCGTTTAGTTATGCTTTTATGCGGAACAGATAACATTCGTGACGTTATTGCTTTCCCTAAAACTACACAAGCGTCTTGTTTATTAACAAACGCACCTAGCAAAGCGAATAGTGATTCGTTAACTGAACTGGCAATCAGTGTGGTAGAAAAAGCAGCCCCTAGCGAAGAGTAATTTGCGCTGAGTTTAAAGCGTTGAATTTAAAAACCCTTAAGTTGTTTGCTTAAGGGTTTTTTTGTGGTTAAATTTAGCGCAGATTGTAATTTAACCACTATAAAAAGGAATTTCCATGTCAATTAATGTCACTTTTTTTGCGAGTTTTTAGCTTTTCTTATTGTGCTGTGTATCCCTGTTTTTGCTGTAATTAGCTACAAAATAGGTAAGCGAAAAAGCACCAGCCCCGGTGTTTTAGCCATTGTAGGCGGGTGCTTAGGATTGTTTCCACTATTCGGGCTAATTTATATTGCGGTACTTGCGCTTAGAAAAGATTTACCAGAGAGAGGCGACTATAGCCATTGATAATTGTGAAGAGGAAAGGGTTAAGTATAAAGGTTAGCTAAAACAAAAGAAGCAAAGGCGATACCTAAGCTTCTAAACGTTACATGCGTTGTTTAATTATCGGCTAGGGCCATTTTTATTGCGTGCACTGGCTAGTTGCCTAGCAATCGCTAGTAACGCCGGTGAAATATCGTCAGCGCCATTTTTAATTAAAGCAGTAACATCACCCGATGAAAACAGTCCATCACGCGGTGATTTAATTCCTAATTCACGAACAAAGTCCTTTGTTTTACCTGTACTGCCGGTTTCAATAAACTTAAATATAATGCGTTCATTGTTGTTTTTAGCGGGGGTTTTTAATGTGCTAATTTCATCATTAATTAAGGTTAACTTTTCTTCTAGAATTTCAATGCGCTGTTCAATGGTGCTGTATGATTTCATGTGTCGGATCTTTCACTGAGTATATTGGAACAATTGCGCCTATTATCGCACAATTTTGCGGATGCGGCTGTTAGTCTTTTTCAACATTTATTAATCTGCAGTTTAAATGTAATAAATTTGGTATAACCACACAGACTATTATTACTTTAAAGGCTGTTATTAAGATTATAAAACGCCTAAACTAACTGGTATTAATTATAATAAACAATATGTTAAGTAATATGCCTCAAACACTTTTTTATCTCACACTTCTTTTTATAAGTGTAAGTTCCTATGCAAGCGAAGCGTTTATTACAGACATCAGCCGTGATCGCGAGATCCCAGTTAGCATTTCGTTACCAACAAATAACGTTAAATGCAGTAAACAAAATAAATGCCCCGTTTTCTTTATAAATGCAGGGTATGGTATGAGCCATAATCGCTATACTTTTGCCAGTGATGAGTTTAATAAACAAGGTTATCTAGTAATTGCAGTGGCCCACGAATTGAAAACCGACCCTACGTTAAATGTACATCCCCCTTACATGACTACCCGCATGGAGAACTGGCATCGCGGTGTGGTCACTCTTAAGTTTTTAGTCAATGAATTAGCAGCCAAATACGCAGAGTATGATTTCTCAAAGCTCACTTTATTTGGTCATTCTAATGGTGGAGATATTTCAGCCTTGTATGCCGCAATGTACCCTGATGAAGTAAGAGTTGTAATTACGCTTGATCATCGTCGTATGTTATTGCCTCGTAATAAAAATATTCGTGTACTAACACTCAGAGCCAGTGATTACCCAGCTGATGCAGATGTGCTTTTAAGCGATAAAGAGTTGGACGAATTTCCGGTTACTCAAATTCGTATTGAAAAATCTCGCCATAACGGTATGTATGATGGTGGCCCCAACTGGCTGGTTAAGAGAATGAGTAAAGAAATTGCTAAGTTTATGAAGTAGTAGGTTAACGCGCCGTTTTAGCAGCGCGTAATGGCAAGTTCTTCTTATGCGAAATTTACGTAGCGGTTTGCCCAATGTGCAATGATTGTTGCAGCGTAGTCGGCATCGCTTTTATTAGTAAGCAAATGATCGGCGTTATCGAGGCTTATAAAGCTTTTTGGGTGCTTAGCGGATGCGTAAATTTTTTCAGCTTCAGTAATGTTTACGGTTGTATCAACCGGTGAGTGCATTACTAATAAAGCGCGTTTAAGTTTACTGATGTGGCTTTTATCGTATTTAGCTATATCGTCGATAAATTGCTTTTTAATGGTAAATTCGCGCCCAGCCAAACTCACTTTTGCTTCGCCATCTGCGTTTATTTCATCTAAATGGGCTTCAAAATTATGTGCTACATGTTGCGCATCTGACGGTGCGCCAATTGTTGTGATAGCTGTAACTTCAGGAATATATTGTGCAGCAGCAAGCACGGCAGCTCCCCCTAAACTGTGACCAATGAGCAATTGCGGGGCTGCAAAATGCTCACGCAGATGATCAGCTGCTGAAACTAAGTCTTGAATGTTTGATGAAAAGTTACTGTTAGCAAAGTCACCATCGCTGTTACCGAGGCCTGTAAAATCAAAACGCAGTACAGCAATTCCTTGTTGTGTTAAAGCACGGCTAATACGCGTTGCTGCGGCAATGTCTTTACCGCAGGTAAAGCAGTGGGCAAATAGGGCATAAAATTTTATGTTGCTATCGGGGAGTTCAAGTTGTCCGGCAAGTTCTAAGTTATTACTTTTAAAAGATACTTTTTGTCGCATGGGGCGCCTTTTTGAACCAATAAAATACGTTGTAATACTAGACCAGATATAAGTACTAATGAATGCAAATTCAATGGCTTTTATTTATTGATCTTGATCAACGCACGCTTTGATGGTGGCACTTTACGGACATATGTCCTTATGTTTTTGGGGCTGTTTGTCTATCCTCGCATGGCGCTATAATGAAGTCCTTGCTACTTTATATACTTAAAAGTATTTGAAGTACTTCACTTCAAACAACCTATTCACTGGAACGTACAATGCAATTACCTACTGTTGATTATAAAGCTCCCGATGCGGCTGCACAATTTGTTGAATCGTTAAGAAACACTGGATTTGGTGTTTTAAAAAATCACCCAATTCCACAGTCTTTAGTTGAGTCTATTTACAAAAACTGGCAAGACTTTTTTAACTCAGAGCAAAAGCACGACTTTTTATACTCTAAAGAAACACAAGACGGTTACTTTCCGCCTTCAGTGTCTGAAGTAGCTAAAGGCTTTACCATTAAAGACATTAAAGAATACTTTCATGTTTACCCAAATGGGCGTGTACCTGCTGATCTTGAAGCCGACGTACGTGAATACTACCGCTTAGCAAATGAGTTTGCTGCAACACTTTTAAGCTGGGTTCAAGCTGAGGCGCCTGCTGATGTGCGTGCTAAGTTTTCGATTGATCTTAAAGATATGATTGCAGACTCTGATCAAACATTGCTACGTATTTTACATTACCCACCAATGACGGGTGATGAAGAGCCTGGTGCTATTCGTGCTGCTGCTCATGGCGATATTAACTTATTAACCGTATTACCAGCATCAAACGAGCCAGGCTTACAAGTTCAAAAGACAGACGGCGGTTGGTTAGATGTACCGTGTGATTTTGGTAGCCTAATTATTAACATTGGCGATATGCTGCAAGAAGCATCTGGCGGTTATTTCCCGTCTACTATTCACCGTGTTATTAATCCAACGGGTAAAGCGTCTACTAAGTCGCGTATTTCATTACCGTTATTTTTACACCCTCGCCCAGACGTTGTACTTTCAGAGCGTTACACCGCGGATAGCTACTTGCAAGAACGTTTACGCGAGCTAGGTGTTAAGTAATACATAAGCTTAATTAAGCCTTACTGTTAGGTTTAAGCATTACCAAAAAACGGCTTTTAGCCGTTTTTTGCGTTTTAGGCCTAGTAATATAGGGCTTCAATTGAGCGCAAAGTAAATAATGTCATGCATTCTAGCCCACGACAGGTATAATGCGCGCAACTGGCCGTTTTGGCCTTATTTAAAAGAGAGTTTATATGAGTTTTGAAGGTCTAGGTTTATCACAGTCTTTAGTTAATGCGGTTTTAGAAAAGGGCTATGAAACGCCAACGCCAATTCAGGCTCAAGCAATTCCTGCAATTATTGAACGTCGTGATGTAATGGCGGCGGCACAAACTGGTACAGGTAAAACAGCGGGTTTTACGCTGCCACTTATCGAACGATTATCAACAGGCCCAAAGGCAAAAAGTAACCATGTACGTGCGCTTATTTTAGCCCCTACGCGTGAGCTTGCACTGCAAGTAAGTGAAAACGTTGAAGAGTACGCTAAGCATTCAAATGTGAGTTCGTTTGTTGTATATGGTGGCGTTAAAATTAATCCGCAAATGCAGCGCTTGCGTAAAGGTGTTGATATTTTAGTGGCAACGCCTGGGCGTTTAATTGATTTACATAATCAAAATGCCGTTAAGTTTGATAGCGTAGAAGTGCTCGTTTTAGATGAAGCTGACCGCATGCTTGATATGGGGTTTATTCACGATATTAAACGCCTTATTGCTAAAATGCCTGCTAAGCGTCAAAACCTCATGTTTTCGGCTACGTTTTCAGATGATATTCGAGCGTTAGCTAAAGGATTAATAAACGATCCGGTTGAAATTTCAGTTGCTGCAAAAAACACCACAGCTAAAAGTGTAACGCAAAGTGTGTACGCGGTAGATAAAGGCCGAAAAACAGCCTTACTCAGCCATTTAATCCGTAGCAACGATTGGCAACAAGTGTTAGTTTTTAGCCGAACTAAACACGGTGCCAACCGATTAGTTAAGCAACTTGAACGCGACGATATTGTAGGCGCAGCGATTCATGGTAATAAATCACAAGGTGCCCGTGTAAAAGCGTTAGATGGTTTTAAAAGTGGCGAAGTGCGTGTGCTAGTAGCCACTGATATTGTGGCACGTGGTCTTGATATTGTTGAGCTCCCGCATGTAGTAAACTACGACTTACCTAATGTATATGAAGATTATGTACACCGTATTGGTCGTACAGGGCGTGCCGGTGCATCGGGCCATGCAATTTCGTTTGTAACGGTCGATGATGCAGTCGATTTATACGGTATTGAACGCTTTATTGGTGAACTTATTCCTCGTGCAGAAGAAGAGGGCTTTGAGCCAGTAAACCCAGTAGCAGAACGCGCATTAGACGCACGACCATTACCTGCTAAAAAGCCGAAGAAAAAACAGCCTTTTAATAAACCTAAATCGGACAGTAGTAAGCCAAATAGTAAAAAGCCAAATAATGGCGGCAACGGTACGGGTCCTCGTCGTGGCGGTTCTAAAAAACCTGCTGCTAAAACAGATGACAACACACAAAACCCTTGGGCAAAGCGCCAGTCGGTAGGCGGAAACAGCCAGCGCCGTCGTCGTCCAAATAATAATGACTAATACCAATTTGCAATAATACTTAATTACCTAGCTTTAATTAGTTAGCTCTAATAAAAAACGCGCTTACTTTTAACGGTAGCGCGTTTTTCGTTAGTGTATTAAATACTTTACCATTAAACCAACAAACAAAGTCACACTTACGCTTAGTAGTGTGCCAAGCATGACGTATTCAGTAAGCTTTTTATCTTTACTAGCGCTTAAGTCGCCAAATCTAAAGACCGACTTAGCTGCTAATAAAAAGCCAACACCAGCAAATTGATCAAGCAAAATAAAGCTTAGCATTAATACGCGCTCTAACATGCCAATACTTTGCCCAGCAAGTACCAAGCTGCCATTACTACTAAAGTTACCCGTTAAACGCTCTAGCATCATTCTAATAAATACTGCACTTGGACTTAAAATAATTAAATACCCACACACAACCCACAACACATTTGGGTTAGTGACTAGTGAATATAGGGTTTCTAAAAATTGCGTGTTATCGCTCAACCACACGCTTAAATAGATTATTACGGCTATATGGGCGAGCTGATCTAATAAAAAGGGCACGACACCTTTGTTTGAGTAAGATTTGGCTATATCAATAGCGTAATGGCTAAGCATTATAACGGCCGTTGCAATAACAACACTGCTAGTTTGTTGCCAGCCATAAGTGTATTCCCATGCGCTGATAATTATTGCGCTAGTGGCTCCATGGACCAATACATGAAAATACAGTTTAGTTGCCTTGAAGTGGCGGGTATTTCTGTCGTTAACCCAGCTCATAGGTTGCCAGTAAAAATCAGCCAATAAATGGCCAATAATTAGGGCTACGAGTAAAAGCGAAAAAGCCATTAGCATCTTTCTTGATTTATATTTTTTATAATGTTGCTCGCATGCTCTAAAAATCTTTCGATAAGTTGGTAATGGGCTAAATTAAGTAGCTTAGTTACGTTTTCTCTGCTGGTTTTAAGATCTTTTGCTAAAGCTGCATGGCTGTTATCGGTACTCGTTAAATAGGCGTACAAAGCATTGGCTTGTTTTTGCGTTATTTTAGTAAGAAGTACATCTGCAAAGGCTAAATTAAGGTTTAAACTTTCATGGATGTTTTGTGGGGGAGTACTAAACAAAAACCGTTGATTGGCTATTTGATCAAGGCCATGACCTGAAAGGGTAAATGCTGAACCCGTGGCTGTTTTTATATCATTACGCGGGTTATCTATTTGCCCAATAGCCATACTTTGCCTAACTTCGTACCCCGATGCCTTTAAATATAAATAAATCAAAACAGCATGCTTAAACAAATACTCAGGGTTATTAATTTGTAGTTGAAAAGAATCGCCTCGGTAAATATTCCACAGTGTACTCTTGCCCGATACACTACGTAAACTTTGCTCTAGCTCATAAAGCATGGCATCGTACTGCTGTTTAGGAATAGTTTGCGATTTAATAATATCGCCGCTGATCACACCAATCATAACAATCCAAATTAGTTACTTTTTAAAATGTAACCAAAAATGGTTACATAGCGTTATGTAACTAATTTAGGTTACTTAAAAGCAAATAGCAAGGTACACTGAGTTTAAATTATTTCGCTATGGCTATTATTCTAACTAGGGCATTACATGACTTCATTAAACCCGCAGCAAAACATTAAACCGCGTGTAGGCATATTTGTTGACGTACAAAATATTTATTACACGTGTAGAGAAAGCTATAGAAAAAACTTTGATTACAATGCTTTTTGGCGAGTTATGCAGGAGCAATATGAAATCGACTGTGCTTTTGCCTACGCTATTTATCGTGGAGATGAAAAGCAAAGTCAGTTTCAAAATATTTTGAGAGCGATTGGTTTTGAAGTAAAACTAAAGCCGTTTATCCAACGCCGTGACGGCAGTGCTAAAGGTGACTGGGACGTAGGTATAACTATCGATATGCTAGAGCAAGGAAAGAACCTCGATAAGGTGATTTTACTCTCTGGCGACGGTGATTTTGCACTGTTACTTGGGCATTTAAAAAATCAATATAATGTGCCGTGTGATGTATACGGGGCAGATAAGTTAACCGCCGAAGTACTTAAACAAAGTGCAGAACAGTTTCATTTGATTGATGATAGTTTATTACTTTAAAGCTTTAAAAATAGAGGCTAAGTGCCTGCAACATGAGAGTTTTTAATACAGAGCCTATATAGTTCATTTAAACCTAATATAGGCTTTTTTTATTGGTGTAATCAATTGGGTTTGCTAGGTGGTTATGTTAATTTTAAGCGATAACGAGTAATTAAGGATTTACATGCTCAACTACAGTGATATGCCGCTTGATCGATGCTCCAATGTGCGAAAAGACCCAACGTGGTTTAAAGGTCAGATGTCGTCGCAAAGCGTGTGGCTTTTGGTAAAAAAAAACGAGACATTATTTATTAAAAATACGCCTCAAATAATGTTTTTACCGTACGAGCAGATTACACAGCTAGACTTAACCAATGCCCTATTTTTAGGCTTAAACACCACAAAAAAGGGAGTATTTGCCCTCGATGTATCTGATATTGACGACACAACCCTTTCCCCGATAATAAGTGGCGCAGAGTTTATGGATATTCGTAAACAGGGGCCGCTAGTTGATATAAAAGAGGGGTCTATTGCTGCGCTTGCCCGTGGGCTATGTTATTGGCATGCAACTCATCGTTTTTGTGGGCGTTGTGGCAGTAAAAACCACTTAGTTGAAGCGGGGCATTCTCGTTTATGTGAAAACGAGCGCTGTAACCACCCCACGTTTCCTCGTACCGATCCTGCGGTAATCATGGTTGTAACTAAAACGTTTGCCGATGGTATTGAGCGTTGTTTGCTTGGCCGCCAAGCAGTTTGGCCTAAGGGAATGTATTCTTCATTAGCCGGCTTTGTAGACCCAGGTGAAACTTTAGAGCAAGCTGTTGCCCGTGAGGTAAAAGAAGAGGCAGGGGTTGAGGTTAATGACGTCACTTATGTAGCGTCTCAGTCTTGGCCATTTCCTTCATCTATTATGCTTGGCTTTTTTGCCAAGGCAACGTCTGAGCAAATTAACGTAGATAAAGACGAGCTTGACGATGCTAAGTGGTTTAGCCGTGAAGATTTGGCAAATTTTGGTAACTGGCATGACGAAGGCGAGCATTTAAAACTTCCTCGTACTGATTCTATTTCTCGCTATTTAATTGAACATTGGCGTACTAATCCATAAGGAATAACCATGTCGAGTAACAGTAATAAAAATACTCAGCTTGTGTCATCTGGACGCAAAAAAGCTTACACCCATGGTGTAGTAAACCCCGTAGTGCAGCGCGCATCAACGGTGGTATTTGATTCAGTTGCAGAACTCAAAGAAGCGGCAAAAAAACGTGGCGATAAAACCCTCTTTTATGGGCGTCGTGGCACGACCACACACTTTGCATTGCAAGAGGCTATTACCGAGTTAGAAGGCGGTGAAGGGTGCGCACTTTATCCATGTGGGGCTGCTGCAATTAGCCAAGCGTTATTGTCGTTTTTAAAAACGGGTGACCATATTTTAATGGTTGATAACGCGTATGAGCCTACTCGTGATTTTTGCGATAAAATTTTAGCAGGGCTTGGAATTACCACGACTTATTACCCGCCAACAATTGGTGCAGGCATAAAAGATTATATTAAGCCAAACACCAAGGTGCTATTTTTAGAATCTCCTGGCTCCATAACTATGGAAATTCAAGACGTACCAGCCATGGTAAACGTAGCCAAAGAACATAACGTAATGACCATGCTGGATAACACGTATGGAAACGGCCTTCATTACCGACCGTTAGAGCATGGTGTCGATATTAGTATTCAAGCGGCAACAAAGTACATTGTTGGCCATTCAGATGTAATGATGGGGGTTGCAGTGGCTAATAAAAAATATTGGCCAACGCTGCGCGAGCATTCTTATTTACTAGGTCAGTGTACAAGTGCTGACGATGCATATTTGGCACTGCGCGGTTTACGCACGATGAGTGTGCGTTTAAATCAGCATGAAAAAGTAGCCATAAAAGTTGCTAAATGGCTTGAACAGCATGAGTTAGTTGATCATATTCGCCATCCAGCCTTTGAAACCTGCCCAGGCCATGCGTTTTTTAAGCGTGACTTTGACGGCAGTAATGGCTTGTTTTCAATTGTTATGAAAACAGGGAATCAAAAAGCGATAGATGCATTTTTAGATAGCCTTCAGCATTTTAAAATGGGTTTTTCGTGGGGTGGCTTTGAAAGTTTAGTTACCGCTAACTTAACAATGAAAGGGCTGCGTTCAACCACCGGGTGGGATTTAGGACCGGTTATTAGATTGCATATTGGCCTTGAAGATATCGATGACTTAATAGCTGATTTAGCCCAAGCGCTTGAGGTATACAAGCAGCATTTATAATTACGCGCCTGTTACATTTAAATGGTTTGTTACAAAGCTCACTCTTCGTGGGCTTTTTTTTGCTGGTAATTCAAGGTGTTTACACTTAGTGTTGTTACATTAAGCTTTAATTTGCAGCATTAACAACGTCATTAAGGATAGTCAATGGCAACACCATTACCGATAAACGTAGGACGCTTAACCCAAATTGCGGGTTTTGAGCTAGTGCGTATGTTTTTAACTAAACGTGGGCTTATTGCACTTGCCGCATTTGCACTTGTTTGGTTAATTATTTTGCGCTACCCGATAGGACAAGCCGTGAGCATTATAAGCTCGCCAAATTTTGAACAAATAGCCCGTGATATTTCAGGCTCAATTGGCTTGAGCAAACTTCTTGATTGGCCTGAAGCCGAGTTAGCTATGTATTGGCTTATTGCTTTGTATAGCTTCCCTGTGTTTAGTTTATTTATTTGTAGTGACCAAACGGTGGGTGACAGAGAGCGCGGCACGCTTAGATTTTTATCGTTGCGTTCAACCCGATTTGAAATATTGTTTGGCCGGTTTATAGGGCAATTAGCCGTATTAACGTGTTTGGTAGCAATTACTCTAGTGGCCACGTTAGCGGTATTAGGGTATCGCGATCCGAGTTTGTTGGTAGGGGGCGTTGGCCGCGCACTGTCGATATTTTCAATTCTTATCGTTACATTTACACCGTTTGTGGCGTTAATGACTTTAATTAATACTTTTGCACGTTCATCGCGATTATCAATTGTACTCGCTATTTTATACTTTACAGCGGGTGGAATTGTAGTGGGTTTACTACAGTGGCAAATACCTGCATTAAGCGTACTTGATTATTTATTCCCGGGTGTACAAATAGAGCAACTCGCCGGTCAAAACCTGCCATTATTAAGTGCCGTGGGAATACCACTTGTACAAACTGCAGTGCTACTTGCCGTGGCTCAACGTATTTTTGCAAGGAGCTCACTATGAATCCACTAATTACAGGGCGTAACTTGAGTAAGTCGTACGGCTCTAAACTTGCGCTTAACAATGTGAACTTTGAAATTGAGCAAGGTGCGCCCGTTGCTCTTGTTGGCCCAAATGGCGCAGGTAAAACAACATTATTTAGTTTGTTATGCGGCTATATAGCGCCCAGCAGTGGTGAGCTTGAAATACTTGGCCATAAACCAGGCAGTGCTGCATTATTTAATAAAGTAAGTGCTTTACCGCAAGATGCGCAGCTCGATCCGCGTTTTAATATAGACAAGCAACTTGCTTTTTACGCCAAATTACAAGGTATGAGCACCAAGCAAAGTCACACAGAAGCATTGCGCGTGCTTGATTTAGTTGGGCTGCGTGAAATTGCTAAAAACCGCGCAAGTGATTTATCTCATGGTATGCGCAAACGTGTGACTATAGCTCAGGCTCTAATAGGTTCGCCGCAAATTGTGATGCTAGATGAGGCAACCGCAGGACTTGATCCTATTCATGCCAGAGAAGTGCGTGAGTTAGTTTCAACGTTGAGCTCTGAAGCAACCTTTATTTTAAGCTCGCACGATTTAACCGAGCTTGAGAGGCTATGTTCCCAAGTGCTGCATTTAGACACAGGCGTATTGAGTGAGCATCAAACAAAAGTAAATCAAACCGACAAACACTTTTACACATTAATGCTAAACGAGATGTATGAAAACGTTGAGCAACAGTTACAGTTACTCAATAGTGTAAGCTCTGTTTATATGAGCCAACACAAAGAGTATGTTATTGAGTACAACCAATCTGAGCATGCCTTAGATATTGCACTATTACAGTTTTGCCACCAACATAATTGGCAATACAGACAATTGGTTAATGGCCATACATTAGAAAATCAAATTTTTAAACAGGAGAAAGCATAATGGGTTTATTAAGCGGATTAATGGGTAACGCAAGCGAAGTTGATGATTCTGATTTAGAAAAAGTACTCGCTAATACATTAATTGAGGGTGAGCACGTCGAAAAAGCCTATAAAGTTATTCGCGATATGTTCATTTTTACTAATAAGCGCTTAATTTTAATCGATAAGCAAGGCGTAACTGGCTCTAAAATGGAAATGGTGAGTATTGCTTACTCAAAAATCACCAAGTTTAGCAAAGAGAGTGCAGGGCACTTTGATTTGGATGCTGAACTTAAAATTTGGATTGGCTCTGACCCAACGCCACTTACAAAAGAGTTTAAAGCGGGCGATAACATTAATGAAGTTTATAGAGTAATTAGCCAACACGCTCTGTAATTGTACATATACTTTAAGTAGTTGTTGACTAAATGCTGCAACTACTTTAATTTTACAGTTTCTTACACCTCCTTACAATTAACTCAACAAATACAATAGTTTAATTAAGTTTTCATTCAGTTTCTCGGCGTTAGCATGTGCCCACTTTAGTAATTTAGCTAAAGCATAAAACGCAATGTACAAAGGGAAGTCTTACAATGAAAAAATTAGCAGTTATTATTTCAAGCATTTTATTATCTAGCACTGCGGCTGCTGCAGACAGCTATCAATCAATTAGTAATCTAAGCTACAAAGACAGCGACAACAACGATACCGTTGCTGTAGATTCTATTTATTACCTATCGCCTAAAAAAACGTTAGGCCCGTACGACCAATTTGAATACATTAATAAACAAAGCAACATTTACGGCGCATACGCTGATGACGACTTTAGCGATACAACATCAGTGGGTGGTGAGTATTTTATTAATGAGTTTGTGATTGGTGCGTCATACACAAACCTTGATGTTGGTAATCATAACGAAGCATATACAATTTCTGGCGGTTACTTTTTTAACCCAGACCTGCTTGCAAAAGTGACGTTAGTTGAAAATAAAGATGGCGAAGACTTCGCTTTATTCGATTTAGCGTATAACCATATGCTAAACACTACCGATTACATTGGCGTAACAGTAACATCTGATGACGACTTTGATTACCGCGCCGTCGCAGCTAAATACTTTATTGATTTACAGCAAGGTAACTATCTAACGTTTGAAGGTAAATACGAAAGTATTGATGACGCTGAGAACCAATGGGTGGCAGAAACGAATTACTATTTTTCAAAAGCGACCTCTGTATTTGCAAGCTACGATAAACAAGATACGTACAGTTTTGGCGCTCAGCACTTTATTAACAAAAATATTGGTCTTAAAGTAGGTTACGAGAACAATGCTGATGATTCTGATAACGATGCGTACTTTGCTAATATGCGTTTTCAGTTTTAATTAAGCGTTTAATCGCATAAATTAAATCAGTTAAGTAACAAAAAGCCCACATTTGTGGGCTTTTTGTTGTGTGTAATAAACGTGTAATCCTACTTATCGTTATATTTTAAAGTGCAATTAGCTAGGCTCATCATTTTAGTGGCACTCGACTGGCTACCCATTGTATTTAAACTAAGATGGGCCATACTTAGGTTATTATTTTTTAATGTGAAAGGAATGTACGCATGTCGGTATTTATCATTTTACTGGTTGTAATAGTGGTTATTTTTGCTGTTAAAGATATTCGCCTAAACCTGATCAGTAGACCCACGTTTAAAATGTTTAAAAAAGTACTTCCACCGCTTTCGCAAACAGAGCGAGAAGCAATGGAAGCGGGTGATGTTTGGTGGGATGGAGAACTATTTAGTGGTAACCCTGATTGGAAAAAATTACACAGCTTTCCAAAGCCTGAATTAAGTGAAAAAGAAAATGCATTTATGGCTAATCAGGTAGAAACCTTAATGGCCATGCTTGATGATTACCAAATAGTGCAAAAAGATAAAGACTTGCCAAAAGAGGTATGGGAATACTTAAAAACAGAAGGTTTTTTTGCGCTGATCATTCCAGAAAAATTTGGAGGTCGAGAGTTTTCTGCCATTGCTAATTCGACCATAGTGTCAAAAATTTCAACAAAAAGTTTAACTGCGGCTGTGACTGTTATGGTGCCAAATAGTTTGGGGCCGGGTGAGTTATTGCTACATTATGGAACTAAAGAGCAACAAGACCGCTGGTTACCCACCCTTGCCAATGGCGAAGATGTACCATGTTTTGCACTTACCGGCCCTGAGGCGGGGTCTGATGCCGGTAGCATTCCAGATTCTGGCGTTGTATGCAAAGGGCAGCACAACGGCGAAGACGTAATTGGCCTGCGTTTAAACTGGTCAAAACGTTACATTACGCTTGCACCGGTGGCCACAGTATTAGGGCTTGCCTTTAAAATGTACGACCCAGATGGTTTACTAGGAGACGAAAAAGAGCTTGGTATCACGTGTGCGCTTATTCCAACCGATCATCCCGGTGTGAAAACAGGTGAGCGCCATTATCCACTGAACATGGCATTTATGAACGGTACAACCTATGGTGAGGACGTGTTCATCCCGCTTGATTGGATTATTGGGGGTCAAGAATGCGCAGGACGTGGTTGGCGCATGCTGGTGGAATGTTTAAGTGCAGGTCGAGGTATTTCGCTACCGGCGTTGAGTGCTGCAACTGGTCATTTAGCGGCTAAAATGACTTCAGCATATGCCATGGTACGCCAACAATTTGGTGTGTCTATTGGGCAATTTGAAGGTGTGCAAGAGGCCCTTGCACGCATTGGCGGTTTAACTTACACCCTAGAGTCATGCCGATTAATGACGGCAGGCGCAATAGATTTAAAACTCAGCCCTTCGGTTGTCACTGCAATTGCAAAATATCATATGACTGAGATGGGCCGTACTGTTATGAACGATGCAATGGATATTCATTCGGGCAAAGGTATTCAGGTCGGTCCTAACAACTATTTAGCACATGGTTATATGGGAATACCGGTTTCAATTACGGTAGAGGGCGCAAATATTTTAACCCGAAATTTAATGATATTTGGCCAAGGAGCTACCCGCTGTCATCCATTTGTTTTAAAAGAAATGGAAGCCGCTGCTCTTGAAGATGACGATGCTGCTCTGAATCAATTTGATGGTTTATTAATGAACCATATATTATTTGCAGTAAGTAATGCCAGCATGGCATTTATACATGGTTTAACACTTAGTTATTTTGCAAAAGCGCCAGTTGGCGGCGAAACTGCCATTTATTACAAGCATTTAAGCAGAATGAGCAGAAGCTTGGCGATTTGTACGGACGTGGCAATGTTAATGTTAGGCGGTGAGCTAAAACGCAAAGAGATGATATCAGCCCGATTAGGTGATGTGTTGAGCCACTTGTATTTAGCCTCTACGGTTCTAAAGCGTTACGAAGACGAGGGCCGTCAACAAGCCGACTTACCTTTTGTTAAATATGCGATAGAAACATCATTATTTGAAATAGGCCAAGCGTTTGATGGCTTTTTCAAAAATTTCTCAAACCCAGTTATTAATTTTGTGCTTAAACGTATTGTATTTCCAATTGGTAATCATTATGAAAAACCGAGTGATGAAATTGCACAACGTATTTGTGAACATATGACTCAACCCGGTGTGTTTAGAAATCGTTTAACGCATTTGTGCTATGTAGATGAAAACGCGGGTACTGGAATAATGGAAAGTGCATTTTTAGCTATGCACGATATGCAAGCCCAGTTTAAAGATTTAAAACAATGGCAGCGCAAAGGCAATATTCCTGCAACACTCGATATTGAGGGGGCAATTAATTTTGCATTAAATAATGACTTAGTAACGCAAACCGATGCTGATGCTATGCACCATGCCAATAAGCTACGTAAACAAGCAATAGCTGTTGATAATTTTCAGCAAGGCGAGTTGTAATCTCCGTTCGCTTAATTAAATGATCTACTTTAGCCCCGCAAAATGATTAAGTATTATTTCGGAGTTGGTATAACTAATTAATTATTGAGCAAATAAAAAGGCCTTACATGTGTAAGGCCTCTTTATTAATTACTTTAACGTGCGTATGGGTCGGCGACTATTTTATCGATATACCATTTACCTTTTTTACGTAGCATTTTTACGCTTCGCATATCATCTATTTTGTTACCGTTTAAATAACCAGTAAAAATAAGATTTATTTTAGCATTATCGCCATATTGCTCGCGCACACTCATGTTGGTCATATCAACTTCAATAACAACCTCATCGTACTGCATGTTAACTAAGTTACGCGTAAATTGTTTGGCTGTACCGTACGACTTCATAATTCGCGTAAGGTTGGGTGTAGCCATGGTTGTTGCTTTTTGAAGATCTTGCTGATTGTACAAGGCGTCAAAGTAAGCTGTTGCGGTGTCGCCGGGTGAATCACCAAGTTTTTTCACATCATCGCTACAGGCAACTAAAAACAAACACAGAATAAGGCTGACTAAATAGGTTATTTTTTTCATGTTAATTTTTGTTAGTTAGTTTTATTTAAGTGTGTGGTGAATTAGCTAATATGTAAAGACATGGAAGGTAAATAAAAAGATATTACAGAGTAAATAATAAAAAAGGATGCCTAGGCATCCTTTTAAAAAGTGGTAAGTAATGCTTATTGAACAAGCTCTTGGTCACTAAACTCTTCATCAAAGAGTGGGCTTGATAAGTAACGTTCAGTAGCACTTGGCAAAATAACAACAATGTTTTTGTCAGCATTTTCTGGTTTTTCAGCAATTCGTTTTGCTGCTACTACTGCAGCGCCTGAAGAAATACCTACTAGTATGCCTTCTTTTTTCATTAGCTCGTGTGCCATTGAAATCGCATCTTCGTTAGATACTTGCTCTGCAGCATCAATTAAGCTCAGGTCTAGGTTGCCAGGAATAAATCCTGCACCAATACCTTGTATTTTGTGTGGCCCTGGCTTAACGTCTTCACTGGCAAGTGTTTGGCTGATTACTGGAGAGTTAGTTGGCTCAACAGCAATAGACTTAACGTTTAAACCTTTTTCTGTTTTAAGGTAACGACTAACACCTGTGATAGTTCCACCTGTACCTACCCCCGCTACGAAGTAATCTACTTTGCCGTCAAGCGCGTCAAAAATTTCAGGACCTGTAGTCTCAAAGTGTATTTTTGGGTTTGCTGGGTTTTCGAACTGCTGTAGCAAAATGTATTTTTCTGGGTCTGTTGCTTGAATTTCTTTTGCTTTTTGTATTGCACCATTCATGCCTTTAGCACCGTCTGTAAGTACAAGGTTTGCACCCAGTGCTTTAAGTAGTTTACGACGTTCTAAACTCATTGTATTTGGCATTGTAAGCGTTAGTTTATAACCACGTGCTGCGGCAACGAAAGCCAGTGCAATACCTGTGTTACCAGATGTAGGCTCGATAAGTTCTTTACCTTCAGTTAGCTGACCTGCTTTTTCAGCCTCCCAAATCATCGATGCACCAATACGGCATTTTATACTAAAGCTTGGGTTACGCGCTTCCACTTTAGCGAATACATTCCCACCTGTAACACGTTTAAGTTTTACCAGTGGTGTATTACCGATACTTAGTGAGTTATCTTCAAAAATAGTAGACATAATGTTCCTTTGGATACAATCTGATCAACGTGCTAATAGCCTTTGCTACTAACTATATGTTGACACTTTACTGAGAGTTTAAAAAAATAAAAGTAAAGTTTGGCTATAAGATATATCGATTGAGCTTATAACTAAGTGAAATAAAAATCTATATTAGCAGTGCCTTTTGTTATTAGGTGCGCATATTAACTTTAATGATAAGACGCTTTTATTAGTCATGGCGATTTTTTACTCATAAATAAACTAAAGAAAAGTGTAAATACTAAAGGCGTAGCCTTTATATACCAACACAGTAATACGCAATACTTTACGCGCTTTTAATTGGCTTAATAGGTTAAATGCTGTATGCACTAACAACCAATAAATTGAATGAATTTGGCGTTCGATAATTTACTGAGCGCAGATGTACTTTTATATTGATGGTTATTTATGCAAATAAACCTTAGTTCAGCGGTTTTATGACACAAGCTAATCAAAACATGATAAAAACGTTTATCTAATAATAATTGAGTAATAAAAATGAAGTTAATCTTAAAGTTAATTGCCGGTATTGTGGCTGGTATATTGGTGGGCTTTTACGTGCCTTTAACAGGTGTTGAACTCTTATTCACGGTTAAAGAGTTAATTGGTCAAATTATTTCCTTCACTATTCCTCTCATTATTTTATTTTTTATTGCTTCGGGTATTGCCGGGCTTCCTAAAGGGTCTGGCCACTTACTTGGTAAAACGGTTGGATTTGCTTATAGCTCTACCGTTATTGCCGGCACGCTTGCCTTTTTGTTAGTCAGTGCTGTTATTCCATTTTTAAGTGGTGGTATTACGTTCGAAGCCGAAGTGGCCACCGAGATAGGCAGTTTTATTGATATAGAAATCCCACCACTAATGGGTGTGATGACTGCGCTTGCGACGGCTTTTATATTTGGCATTGGTATGAGCCAGCTTGAATTAGACACACTTAAAAAGGTATCAGATCAGGGTCGTGATGTAATAGATGCCTTATTGTCAAAAGTGATTATTCCTGCATTACCATTTTATATTGCAGGTGTGTTTGCTGAAATGACTGTAGCGGGCACAGTGGTTGATACGCTGCAAACATTTGGAGTGGTATTAATTGCGGCTCTTGTTATGCACTGGTTATGGTTAAGCGTTTTATATATTGCTACGGGAATTTTGTTAAAGCGTAATCCACTTGAGTTAGTTAAAAATATGTTACCTGCTTACTTTACTGCATTAGGTACTATGTCGAGCGCGGCAACAATCCCAGTATCTCTGCAATCAAGTAAAGCAAATAATGTAAAAGAAGATGTTGCAAACTTTACAGTACCTTTATGTGCCACCATTCATTTGTCGGGTTCAACTATTACCATTGTTACGTGTGCTATGGCTGTTATGTTTTTATCGCCAGGTATGGAAGTTCCATCGTTAATGGGTATGTTGCCATTTATTTTCATGTTAGGTGTTGTGATGATAGCTGCTCCAGGCGCACCGGGGGGCGCGGTAATGTCGGCTCTTGGCCTTTTAACCAGCATGCTTGGATTTAATGAAGGGGCAGTAGCGTTAATGATTGCATTGTACTTAGCACAAGACAGCTTTGGTACGGCATGTAATGTAACAGGCGATGGCATTATTGCACTGTGGGTTGACCGTTTTAGTGAAAAATCAGCGTCTTAAAGTGCTGGGCACATTGACTCCAGTAGTTATAACTTTAGTTAATGTGCCAAAATGAGAGCGATAATATTAGTTATTGTTTCGCTTTAACTGTGTTAATGTGACAAATTGAATTATTTAGACGCGTATTGTTGAGTTAATGAGGGTATTGCATTGATTAATGTACTTTTAGTTGATGATCATGAACTAGTACGAACCGGGATCAGACGCATTTTAGATGATGTGCGTGGGTTTAAAGTTGTAGGTGAAGCAAAAGACGGTGAGGCAGCCGTTCAGTTTTGTCGACAGCACACACCTAACATCGTACTTATGGATATGAATATGCCTGGCATGGGTGGATTGGAGGCAACTAAAAAGATTTGTCGCTATTGCCCTGATGTAAAAATTATTGTTCTTACCGTTAATTGCGAAGATCCATTTCCGTCTAAAGTAATGCAAATTGGTGCACATGGTTTTCTTACCAAAGGAGCCGGCTCTGATGAAATGGTTCGTGCCATTCGTTCAGTCCATGCAGGTCAGCGCTACATTGCGCCTGAAATTGCACAACAAATAGCACTTGCACAGGTTACTGGTCGCACAGACGAAAATCCGTTTCAGAGTTTATCCGAGCGCGAACTTCAAATAATGCTTATGATCACCAAAGGTGAAAAAGCACAAGATATTGCAGAACGCTTAAATCTAAGCTCTAAAACAGTTAATAGCTATCGTTACCGTATGTTTGAAAAATTAAACGTAGGTGGCGACGTTGAACTTACACATTTAGCTATTCGTCATAAGATGATTGACATAGACATTTCGTACTAATCTATTTATATGTCTGAATTTGATCACGTACACTTTTTAAAAACGCTATCAAGCGAGCCTGGTGTATACCGCATGCTTGATAGTGACAACCAAGTTATTTATGTTGGGAAGGCTAAACAACTAAAAAAACGCGTAAGCAGTTACTTTAGATCCAACATCACTGATAGCAAAACCCGTGTTTTAGTCAGTAACATCAGTGATATTGAAGTTACACTGACTAATACCGAAACCGAAGCGCTATTGCTCGAAAATAACCTCATAAAAAAATATCAACCTCGTTACAATATTCTATTGCGAGACGATAAGTCGTACCCTTATATTTTATTAACGCACCACAAACATCCTCGTTTAGCGTTTCATAGGGGTAGCCGCAAGATAAAAGGCGAGTACTTTGGTCCATTTCCGAGTGCAGGTGCTGTTTCGGAAAGTTTGCGTTTAATGCAAAAGATATTTCCAGTTCGCCAGTGTGAGGATGCCTATTATCGCGCCCGAAGCCGCCCTTGTTTGCAGTATCAGCTCAAGCGATGTTCTGCACCGTGTGTTAATAAAGTTACCGAAGACGATTACAGCGAACAAGTTGATTATGTCCGTAAATTTTTAACGGGTAAATCGGATGAAGTGATTGCTGAGCTAATAAAAAAAATGGAAGCGGCTAGCATGGAACTCAATTTTGAGCTTGCAGCAAAGGTACGTGACCAAATAATGCTACTACGAAAAATGCAGGAGCAACAGTCTATTTCGGGTAATTTCGCAGAAATGGATGTGGTGGGCTTCGCACATTTAAATGGGTTAAACGGCATACATTTACTCATGATCCGCGATCACAAAGTATTAGGCAGTAAAACGTATTTTCCTAAAGTACCGAAAGATTCAAGCGAGCAAGAGATTTTAACCTCATTTTTAGGGCAGTATTATTTAGCGCCAGGTGCAACAGGGCGTATTGCTAAAGAAATTATACTTCCGTTTGAAATAGAAGAAAGTAGCGCGCTAAGCGAAGCACTTACGCAAATCAGTGATCGCAAAGTGGCGCTTAAAGTGGTTACGCGTGGAGAGCGGGCGCAATATCTTCAACTAGCAAATAAAAATGCGTTAAACAGTATTGCTGTCAAACAAAGTACACAAGACTCTATTAATAAACGCTATGCCCAATTAAAAGCAACATTACGTTTAGATGATATAGCACGGATGGAATGTTTTGATATCAGTCATACCATGGGAGAAAACACGGTAGCAAGTTGTGTTGTGTTCGATTCGCAAGGACCAAATACAAAAGAATACAGGCGCTACAATGTAACCGGCATAACTGGTGGTGATGATTATGCAGCCATGGAGTTTGCTTTAAATAAACGTTACAACAAACTCGTTGATGAAGACAAAATTCCCGATGTTATATTTATAGATGGTGGTAAAGGACAGTTAGGACGGGCAGAGCAATATTTTGCTAATTGGTCTCATACTAAAATGCCTCTTTTAGTAGGGGTTGCAAAAGGCACAAGTCGTAAACCTGGTCTTGAAACCTTACTTATAGATGGAGGGCGTAAAACAATCCCAATGGATTCTGATGCACCTGCACTTCATCTTATTCAACATATCCGTGATGAGTCTCACCGTTTTGCAATAGCAGGGCATCGAAATAAGCGTCAAAAACAACGTACACAATCCTTGCTAGAAGAAATAAATGGAGTAGGTTCTAAGCGTCGCCAAACATTATTAAAATATTTAGGGGGCATGCAGGGGGTAAAAGCTGCTAATATAGAACAATTAAAGAAAGTTCCCGGGATCAGCCCTGACATGGCTGAGAAGATATTTAACCATTTACATGACAAGGGCTAGCCCTTCATGCGAATATAAAAGAAAAGACATATCCAAGTAGTTATGTGGAATATTCCAAACACACTCACAACATTTAGACTTTTTCTTATCCCCATTTTTTTGGTGATATTTTATTTGCCTTATAGCTGGGCTTTTTTTGCTGCCGCTTTTATTTTTTGGCTAGCATCAATTACCGACATACTTGACGGTTACCTTGCAAGAAAACTAGAACAATCAACACCATTTGGCGCTTTTTTAGATCCTGTTGCTGACAAAGTAATGGTGTGTGCGGCACTTGTTGCTCTCTCAGATCAATATCAGTCAATGTACATGACTATTCCTGCACTTATTATTATTAGTCGTGAAATTGTTATATCAGCATTAAGAGAATGGATGGCTGAGCAGGGCAAGCGTGGCAACGTGGCTGTTTCAAATATGGGCAAAATAAAAACTGCTGCGCAAATGTTAGCCATCATTGGATTGATTTGGCAATATGATACATGGATGAATTATTTAAGTTTTGGACTACTCTATATAGCAACGTTTTTGACCTTGAGTTCTATGCTGCAATATTTGAATGCAGCATGGAGTGAATTGACCAAAAATTAACTGTAAATGTATAATAACGCACCGTTTTAGATAAAAAACAAGCAAACAGTTCAAAACTAGCATTTTTTGTATTGACGCGTTTAATAATCTCTGTAGAATGCGTCCGTGTTGAGAGGGCATAGCCCCCAAGATAACGAAATGCGGCACTAGCTCAGTTGGTAGAGCGCGACCTTGCCAAGGTCGAGGTCACGAGTTCGAGCCTCGTGTGCCGCTCCACGTTATCTAAGGTTGTACCCCAGTACTGGGGCGGAATGGCAGAGTGGCCATGCACCGGATTGCAAATCCGTTTACCCCGGTTCGACTCCGGGTTCCGCCTCCAATCAACGCTCCACATGCTTTAAATAGCAAACTCGATGCCCGAGTGGTGGAATTGGTAGACACAAGGGATTTAAAATCCCTCGCTCTTAGAGTGTGCCGGTTCAAGTCCGGCCTCGGGCACCACTTTGTGGTTTAGTTATATGCACCAACATATACCTTTTAAAAAGAAACTTTAGAATTAATATGATGCGGCACTAGCTCAGTTGGTAGAGCGCGACCTTGCCAAGGTCGAGGTCACGAGTTCGAGCCTCGTGTGCCGCTCCATATTAGTTTTATCCACTTGCTTTAAGTAGCAAACTCGATGCCCGAGTGGTGGAATTGGTAGACACAAGGGATTTAAAATCCCTCGACTAACAAGTCGTGCCGGTTCAAGTCCGGCCTCGGGCACCACTTTTAATTACTGACCAATTTAATTAAAAGTTTGATAAAAATTTATTATATGCGGCACTAGCTCAGTTGGTAGAGCGCGACCTTGCCAAGGTCGAGGTCACGAGTTCGAGCCTCGTGTGCCGCTCCAAATTATTTGGAAGGTTAAGGCGGAATGGCAGAGTGGCCATGCACCGGATTGCAAATCCGTTTACCCCGGTTCGACTCCGGGTTCCGCCTCCACATAATTTACTCCACACGCTTTAATTAGCAAACTCGATGCCCGAGTGGTGGAATTGGTAGACACAAGGGATTTAAAATCCCTCGACTAACAAGTCGTGCCGGTTCAAGTCCGGCCTCGGGCACCATCTTTACTAAAAACTAAATTAAATAGTCTTAATTTAAAGCCACCCCTCACTTTAAAACACCTAAAGTTTGCTAGTTTAAGTTCCCACATTTTATTTTTAACACCAACTTACCTCTAATATATTTTTTACTGTGACTGAAAAAAATAAGAACGATGATGATTTAATTACTATTGGCAATTACACCTGCATGTACACTTAAGTAAATCAGATATTTTTAACGGTGTGCGCGAAAAATTTGCCTTATCTAAATGATGAAGTAACATTGGGATCTGATGTTAATGAATATGAATATATGTAAGGCGTGTCTAAGGTAAATTTTAAAGTCGATGTGTAAGCGACCCATCAGGGCCACTTACAAAAGATGAACTGTTATTGCAGTTTACTTTGGGCTTTGTAAAACGGGTATTCACTTAGTAAGCCCTGTATAAGCGCAACGCACATTAAAATTAGTATTATTGAAAACGGTAGGGCAGTTGTAACGACTCCTGATTGAAGTGCTTCTAATGCTTGCGAGCCTCCAACCCAAAGTAATACTGCTGCTATCATACCTTCTACAGTTGCCCAAAATATACGTTGTGGCACTGGTGCATCTATTTTACCGCCAGCAGTTATACCGTCTATTACAAGCGATCCCGAGTCAGATGAAGTAATAAAAAAGACTAAAACCAAAGCGATAGAAATAATAGAGATAAAGCTAGAAAACGGAAGCTGTTCGTAAACTTGAAATAAAGTAACTGAAATATCAGTTAAACCATTTTGACCAAGTGGCCCAACTTTCTCTATAACTTGTGTAATTGCCATATTACCAAATACACCCATCCATACTAAGCTAAGCAGAGTTGGTAGGCCTATTACAACAAGTAAGAATTCTCGTACAGTTCGCCCTTTAGAAACCCTAGCAATAAACATTCCTACAAATGGTGACCAAGATATCCACCAAGCCCAATAAAATACAGTCCAAGAATGCATCCAGTCTTCATCGGGTCTATTAAAAGGATTACTCAATGGCACGAAGTGTTCTGCGTATGCTTTAAGGGTAAACCACACGGCAGGAATTGAATCAGAGACTGTAAGTACGATAACAGCTAACAATAAAATAAACGCGCAGATTAAATTAACATTGCTTAGTACTTTTACACCGCCTTCAATACCTCTAATAACAGAAAAAATAGCAATACAAGTTACTAATCCAATAACTGATATTTGAAAAGCTGTGCCGAAATCTGTACCTAATAGGTAATTTATTCCACTGGTTGCTTGTTGTGCACCAAGCCCTAACGATGTAGCTAAACCAAATAAGGTAGACAGTACCGCAAGTATATCTATGATATGTCCAAGCCAACCCCAAGCACGATCACCAAATAAAGGGTAAAAAACAGAACGTATAGATAAAGGAAGACCTTTGTTGAATGCAACAAAAGCCAGACTTAGCCCAACCACGGCGTAAATCGCCCATCCGTGTAAGCCCCAGTGGTACATAGTTGCACCTAAAGCTAATGAATGTGCTTGTGCTGAATTTGCCTCAACTCCCATGGGCATATGATACCAACCGGTATAATAGGCTGTTGGCTCTGCAACTCCCCAAAATAGTAATCCAATTCCCATTCCTGCTGCAAAGAGCATGGAAAGCCACGACATGTAACCATGTTCTGGACGAGCTTTTATACCTCCTAAACGAATTTTACCTAAAGGGGAAAATGCTAAAACACCGCAAAAAATCACAAAGGCGTTGGCTAATAGCATAAAGTAACTATCGAATTGATTAATAATAGCGTCTTTAGTTGAAGTTAGTGCATCACGGGTAAGTGTGGGGTCAAAAACTAAGGTAAGTATTACAAATAAAACAACTAAAAATGCGCTTATTCCATATACAGGGTTATGGATGTCGAACCCCCATTTTTGCACATTATCTTGTCCAACTTGATAATCAGTCGTGTCGATACTGTACTTTTTTGTTACGTCATCCATTAGGTCTCCTTTTTTTACAGATAACTTTTTAATGCATTCCTATACGTCAATAAATATAAAGTAGTAGTAAAAATAAATCTAAAAAAGCGAGCCGGAGCTCGCGATTTAATTTTTATTTCCAGGCCAGAGGGTCGACCTCTTTATTTAGCTTTGGGTGTTTGCTCTTATCAAATGTAGGAGTTAGGCCTCTTTTGCGTTGTTCGTTGTAATCTTTTGAAAGCCATATCACAACACCTGACAACATAAAAAGTGCAATAACATTAACAATAGCCATTAAACCCATTGATATATCGGCTAATGTCCAAATTAACCCAAGCTCACCTACTGCCCCGAACATAACCATTCCTAAAACAATCAAGCGAAATATAAACATTCCTTTCTTAGAGTTGTGTTCTAAAAACATAAGATTGGTTTCTGCATAAGAGTAATTCGCAACAATAGATGTGAAAGCAAAAAATAAAATTGCGATAGCAATAAAGTAGGTGCCCCAACTTCCAACATGCTCTGTTAATGCGGCCTGAGTAAGTTCTATACCCAACACTCCTGATTCAGGTATTAATTGTTGAGATAATAAAATAAGTGCAGCAGTCGCAGTACAAATTACAATTGTATCAATAAAAACCCCAAGCATTTGCACATACCCCTGTGATGCTGGGTGAGGGGGATAAGGGGTTGCAGTTGCTGCAGCATTAGCAGCACTACCCATACCCGCTTCATTAGAAAACAATCCCCGTTTAATTCCTTGGATCATGGCTTGTATTACACCATAACCTATTGCGCCAGCACCGGCTTGTTCTATTCCAAAAGCACTATCTATTACCAGCATAAATACATCAGGAAGTGCGCTTAAGTTAACAGCACAAACATAAAGCGCAACACACAAATAGGCTAGAGCCATAAAAGGAACAACCATTTCAGCAAATCGAGAAATTGTTTTAAGGCCGCCAAAAATTATGATCCCAGAGCCAATAACTAAACAAAGACCCACAATATATTTTGGAATATCAAATGCTACTTCAAAAGCGGCTGCAATAGAGTTTGATTGCACAGCATTAAATACCAGACCAAAAGCTAAAATTAAACACAGTGAGAACAAAACTCCCATCCAACGCTTACCTAAGCCGGTTTGCATATAGTACGCAGGACCACCTCTAAAATTACCATCACTATCTTTAGTCTTGTATGCCTGAGCAAGTGTACTTTCAGCAAAACTTGTTGCCATACCAATCAAAGCAATTAACCACATCCAAAAAATAGCACCTGGGCCACCAAGGTATAATGCAACAGCGACACCTGCCATATTGCCAGTGCCCACTCGGGCTGCTAGTGAAGTACAAAAAGCCTGAAATGAAGAGATCTCGTTATTACCGCACTTTCGAGAGCCAAACATAACCTTGAACATATGTGGAAATTGTACGAATTGAATAAAACCCAATTTAAAGGTAAAGAATAAACCCGCTGCTATTAATAAGTATACGAGAACGTGACCCCATAAAAGGCCACTAATACTATTTATTATATCTGCCATAACTACTACCTAAAGACATGTGTTAAAAAAGTGACCGCAACTTACCATAGGAATGACCAAGTGTTTAGGATAAACGGCCATAAAAGTGGAGTTATCAACAGTGGGTTGTGGGTAACTTGTGTTTAGGGTGTGCGCTTGCTTGGGGTGTAATTTAAATCACTTTTTAGTAAAAAAAGGCTTGCGTTAAATTCGCGGCTCCCTATAATGCGACCCCACTGAGACGGCAGAGCAGGCAACGCTTAGCGAGCCAAGCAAACCACTTAGTGAGTCGAGTGAAACTTAGGTTTAGATTTTTATAAAGTTTAAAATTAAGTGTTGACAAAAACACAGGAAAGCGTAAGATTCGCTTCCCTTGAGTCGCTAAGGCAACTCAAACGTTCTTTAACAATATAAAGCAATCATCTGTGTGGGCACTCGTACAGATTGAGTTCTAACAGCCAAACTACTTCGTTCTTTATTGATCAAGTAACGAGGCAAACAAAGTAGT
>NZ_PNDY01000034.1:0-58615 GCF_005886645.1 Pseudoalteromonas sp. S408
TATGAATAACCCCTTAGCTGGGACAGATCCTACGGGCTACCTATTTTTCCTAATTCCAGCGATTGTTGAAATAGGTGGTGGTGCTCTCGCTTTATATGGAGCATGGGAAGGTGGACAAACAATTGGTAATGCCATAAATGATATATCTAGTGGCACACAATCCACTTCAGACGTTTTAGTCAGTGCTGGTAAAAGTTTAGCTGTAGATGCAGCAATGTCAGCAACGGGCGCTAAATTAGCTAAATTGGCTCCAAAATCATTAACTGATAAGGTAGATAACTTAGTTAATGGAAAAAGTAACGGTGCTGAAAACTCTCAGTCAGCTAGTAGTAATAAGCCTGAATCAACGACTGAGATTGGTGCAAATAGTAATACAGAAACTGTTTATCATGGCACTGATAGTGACTCTGCAAATAGCATTACAAATGAAGGATTGAGCGTAAGTAGAAATCAAAATGCAGATCATCTAGCTGATGAATCAGGCTTTTCCGTTACTTCAGATAAACAAGAAGCTATGGATATGGCCGAAGGAAAAACAGCTATGAGGAATGCAGATCAAAATAGAACAGATTTGAAACCTGCTGTTGTTTCTGCAAATAAGAGTGACTTACCAAATATGAAAACTTCTGCGAATGCAAAAGCTGGTGAGACATATGATAATGCCAATGAGTCGAAAATATCGAGGGATGATTTTGATAAAGTTGGCCCTGATGTGTTTAAAAAAGAAGACTTATAAAGGATAGTTATGAAATCAATACAACTTAATATTAAAGAAGGTGGTTTCGATAAACTACAAGGACTTACCTTTGAACCAGAAGTTGTCTTTTTAAACTTACGGGAAATATTTCCTGAAGTTGATAAGGTTCAAGTAGATGAATTCAGCTCGCGTATAGCGTGGGCTGAAAGTGAGTTGGAAAATAAAGAATCAAAGCAAAGCGAAAAATTTCTAAGAACAATTATTAATGATTATAAGGCTAATTTACCAGCTATATCCTTTAAAATTAAGAGTGGTAAACAAACTGATATCGATGGAATAGTGTTTAAATATGGCATTCGTTTTTTTGGTAATAAAGAGTACCGTGAAGGAAATATTCCTGAAGGTTATATTGAGAAATTAGAAAACTTTCTTAGTAAGTTTTCTCTAAAATTAACCAAGTCATAAAGGGAATAACCATGCTTAAAAAACTACTCCTCACCTGTGTTTTGTTATCAAGCACACAAGCGCTAGCGGCAGTCAAATGCCCAGAAGCGAAAATACAGATGTTGAGACCAACGGCTGAAAAAGTGTTTATTCAGTTAGAAGGTCAAAGCTGGCATGTGTTGGCATTGCAAGGTGATAACGATTACGATAAAAAGTTATCACGCGCCATGTCAGCACAACGCAACGGTCAAAAGTGATTAGGGTCAAATCTTGACTTCAGACATCAAAGGTCTAGATTTATAGTTTACAGCTAATTGCTTATGGGGTCACTTATGGGGTCAGGTCTTGTTTTTTGCTTTTTAGCCGACTAGTGCTTAATCTTTAGTTATTAATTTACTAACATAGATAGGTAAAAAGGTGGCTAGGCCGTTAATATTAGAGTTCGAAGGTGCTTTGTATCATGTTACGTCGCGAGGGAATGAGCGAAGAAAGTGGCTTAAGTGCACAAATTTATCTGCCTATAAAAATACAAAACTCTGCACAGTAACCTGTGCAGAGTTTGCTATTTGTAACACTTAAATATCTGTAACACTGATATAACCGTGAAGCCTAAAGTGCTTTAAAGCGGATGGCAGTGCCGCCGCTGGTGGCAAGTGTTAGTGTTAGCTTGTCGTTTGCGGTCACCATGCGGTTTTCGATGTTTAAATCGTACGGGTTGTTTTTCCATTCTGCGTTTTTACCGTCTTGGTATATATGCGCTTCAAACTTTTTACCTTTTTCTAAAAAGTCGAGTTTTACCTCAATGGTGCGGGCTTTTTCGTCAGTCACTGCACCTAAGTACCAATCGTTTCCTGAATATTTATCGCGTTTTCGTTCTTTACGAGCGAATACAATAAAGTCGCCCACCTCGCCATCTAGCGCAATACTCTGCTGCCAATCGGTTGGTACATCTTGAATAAATTGAAATGCATCAGGTTTAGCTAAGTAGTTTTTAGGTAGGTCGGCAGCCATTTGAATCGGGCTATACAGCACAACATAAAGTGCAAGTTGCTTGGCAAGCGTTGTTTGTGGGCGGTTTGTATCATCGCCTAAGCCATTAAAGCCCATATCAAATATACCGGGAGTAAAGTCCATTGGCCCTGCCAGCATACGGGTAAACGCAAGCATAGGGATATGCTCTGGCGGGTTAGGCGGTGTGCCCCATGCATTAAACTCTTGCCCACGTGCGCCTTCGCGCGCAATCCAGTTGGGGTAGGTACGGCGCAGGCCAGTGTCTTTTATAGGTTCGTGAGTGTTAATACTAATTTTATGTTTAGCAGCGAGCTTTACGTTATAAAGGTATTCGTAAACCATAAATTGGCCGTCGTGCCACTCATGGCGGGCAATATCGTTTTCATCTATGCGTTTTATGTTACCGCCATCGGCCACATAGCCCGTTTTAACTTGGCTTACGTTTGACTTTTCGTAAAGGGCAAAGGCATCTTCCATTTGATTGCGATAGTTAGTTACATTGCCCGAGGTTTCGTGGTGGCCAATTAACTGCACCCCTTTTTGTTTACCGTAGCGGGTAAGCTCCTCAATATCAAAGTCGTCGTAGGGTTGTGTAAAACTAAACACATCGCCATTAAAAAACCAGTCGCCATCCCAGCCTATGTTCCACCCTTCTACTAATACGCCGTCAAAGCCATATTCTGCGGCAAAGTCCATGTAGTATTTGGTTGTTTGAGTTGTAGCACCGTGTTTTTCACCACTGCCCCATGTTTGCGTATTTATGTGCATACCCCACCAAATACCGACGTATTTACCGGGTTTTACCCACGATACATCGCCCAATTTATTTGGCTCATTAAGGTTTAAAATAATATCGGAGTTAATCAGGTCGACCGCTTTACTGCCTATTTGAATAGTACGCCACGGTGTATTAAATGCGCCTTGCTTTTTTACTGCAATGCCGTCAGACCACGGTGTTAAATCAGCTTGAAAAACACCTGGTCGACGCTGGTTAAGGGTCATACCTGCATAATCGACAAGGGCTGCTTCGTGAATGCTAACGTGTACGCCCTCTTTGTTTTTAAATGTAAAAGGGGTGTGTACTAAGGGCGCGTCGTTAACAGGGGTGGTGTTATAAACATATTCGTAACGGTTCCAGCCTCGGGCTGGGATCCACCACGCTGTTGCACTTTGGCTGTCGGTAATGGCAAATTCGGTAAGTTCTTTTGTGATTTCTATATTTTCAAAACCGGGTTGCTTGGGTACTTCGTATCTAAAGCCCACGCCGTTGTTAAAGGCTCTAAATTTAACGGTAAATACGCCGCCTTGTGGTTTTTTAAATGTAACAGCAACTTCGTTATGGTTGTCGGTAACGATTTGTCGTTCGCCCCAAGGTTGTTGCCACTGGGTGTTTTGTGTGTTTTTTTGTGTATGGGTTATTTTAAAACCTTCGCTAAAAGGGGCTTGTTGTTTAAATTTAAACCCCAGTGCGGAGTGATTAATTACCGGTTTGTTTTTAAAGTCGATTGAATAGCTGGGGGTCGTTAATTCGTCAGAAATAGTTATTTTAATATTGCCGTTGGGCGATTGTAATGTGGCTGTTTGTGCAAAACAGCTGCCCGAAAAAGCGAAAAGCAGAAGTGCTGATGTTCTCATTTAAGAGATCCTTACTGTGTCAGTGTGACTTATCAGAATAAAGGCTGTTGTTAGCAAATACGAATGTCTACATACGTATTCATTATCAAATAAAATAGAAAGAAATAAGTCACCTAATAGGTCTATACTGTAAATAATTTGAAAAATAAGAATAGTAAGATGATGTTCAAATATTTAACGTTAATGACTGCCATGCTGTTAACGTGGCAGGTACAAGCAGTTTCTATCACGATTAACAATAATAAAAATGAGCCTATGGCTAACGCCGTGGTGTGGCTGACTTCTGATGTGCTTTCTAGTCAACCCAGCCAAGCAGATACACTTTATTCTATGGTGCAAAAGGATAGGGAGTTTACGCCGCGCATTTTAGTTGTACCACAAAATGCAAAAGTGGAATTTCCGAACGCCGATTCAATTTTGCATCATGTGTATTCGTTTTCTGAGGCAAAAACGTTCGAATTAAAGTTATATAAGGAACAATCCAAGGCGCCATTAGTGTTTGATCAAACAGGTGTTGTTGAGTTGGGCTGTAACATTCATGACTGGATGCTTGGTTATATTGTGGTTGTTGATAGCCCTATTTTTGCTATTACCGATAACAGCGGACATGTAAATTTAAGCGCAGAGCCAGGCGAGTACACCCTTAATGTGTGGCATTCAGGGTTTGGCGATATAAGCCATGTTGAGTCTAAAAAAGTCACCATAGGGCAAGCTTCATTTATTTATAAAGTGAAACAAGCCATAACCGAGCAGTTTGATTTTGCTACGGATGAATTTGATGATTATTAACCACATGCTTAAATATGCGGTTGTAAGTGGTGTGTTTTTATTTAGTGCATCAATTAGTGCACAGGTTAAGGGGCTGCTACAAGTACGTGCAGTTCAAGGCGACACGCTAAAAAGCTTTCAAGACGGAGGCACTGGCTTATACCGGCACGATACTAAAAGCGATAGCGTGTTGTTATCGCAAGGTATTATTGATGTGCGCGCCGATTTAGCAACAAGTTGGTCTGCTCATGGTGTGTTAAACGTTAATCAGGACCCTGATGTAGGATTAGGTTTAACACAAGCCTATTTTACATATAAACCATTAATCAGTAGCGCTTATAAGTGGCATGTGCGAGTGGGTGGTTTTTATCCGCTAATGTCGCTAGAGAACCCAGATATTGGCTGGACATCTCCTTACAACTATACCAATTCAGCAATTAATAGTTGGATTGGTGAAGAGCTTAGAACCGTTGGCGCAGAGGTAACAATAAAACGCCCAGCTAAACGTTTTAACAGCCCGCATAGTTTTAGTTTAGTGGGGGCAACATTTAAAGGTAACGACCCTACAGGCACGCTGCTGTCTTGGCGCGGTTTTGCCATGCACGATAGGCAAACTACATTTAACGAAGGTATTAGGTTTGCACCCGTTGCGGCACTTGATGACTTTTCACTGCGTTGGCAGGCAAACCAGGTTTTACCGTTTGAAGAAGTTGATGGGCGCTTTGGCTATTACCTAGGTGCACACTGGGATTTTTTAAAACAGTCACAATTTAGGATTTATTATTACGACAATAACGGTGATCCGACTAAACTAAACATTAGTTCTGGGCAATATGCATGGCATACACGCTTCACCAGCGCTGCTTGGTTATATAAATTTAATAATAAAACGCGTTTTATAACGCAGGTATTAACGGGTAAAACCGAAATGGGGCATAACAAATTAATAGATAACGCCTTTTATAGTCATTATTTAATGTTAAGCCATAAAGAAGGTAAACATAGAGTATCGGTACGGTACGACTACTTTAAGGTAACCGATAACGACACGACGGTATTTGACCCAAATGCAAGCGATGGCAAAGGGTTAACAGCTTCATGGCGTTACGCGTTTAGCAAACATGGTCAACTAGGTATTGAAGGCTCAGCACTAAAAAGCTTTATAGACAATAGAGCTGCAATGGGGTTACAGCAGCGAGTTTCGCAGCAGCAAGTAATGATTAACACGCAATGGAAGTTTTAGGTTTTATCAACCTACTGCAATTTTAGGTTTAATTTGTAATAGGCGTTTAGTGCCTTGTAGGATGATAAAATGAATTTGCATAGTATTCGCGTTAAAGTGTCGTTTCCTATTGTTGTATTAGGACTTGCCATACTCTCGTTAATTGTGGGGTATACCTACTTAATAACTTTACAAAAAAATGCACTTGATGTGCAGTCTGAAAAGTTTATTAAGGCGCTGTCTCTTGCTTTAAACGCAGACCGCGACCTATACCAAGCTAAAGTTGCCGAATTAAATTTAGTAACCCATTCAAAAAATACAGAAAAGTACCAGGCAGAGCACGAAGAAAATGCAATGCAAGTTACTGATAAACTTAATCAGTATTTATCTTTAATGAAAGATTACCCCAGTATAGTTAAAGAGCTAAATGGCTTTGAAAACGATTTTAATACGTGGCTAGCAGCGTCAAAAAGCTACATAGCCGATAAGAAAAACCAAGCCAAACAAGCGAATTCAGAGCAAGCATTTGCCACTTTAAGGATTAAGCTTGATAAAGCCGGCGAGCTAGCTGAAAAAACCTCTGAGCAAGAAATCATCACGCTTTCATCTAATATTATTTCAACCAAAATTATGATGTTAGTCATCGTTGTTATTATTTTAATTGCAGCGAGTTGGTTTAGTTACAGTGTGCCTAAACAACTCACTCGCCAAATCAATTATGTAACTAAGCGCATTAGTGATATTGCCTCCGGGGATGGCGACTTAACTGGGCGCATACAAGTTACGTCTAAAGATGAGTTTTCTGACTTAGCCACCGAATTTAATACTTTTTTAGATAACTTACAGCAATTGATACGCGATATATTAGAGCAATCTAAAGAGTTAAATGGCTTAGGTGTTGAGCTAAGTAAAGTGGCCACACAAAATAACAATGTAAACCAAGCCTTGGGGCAAGCGTCAGAGTCTATTGTAAGCGCAGTACATGAAATGAGCACTGCCAGCAAGGAGGTGGCAGGTGTTGCGCAGCAGTCATCAAGCGAAGCCGATAACTCGTTAAAACTGGCTCAACAAGGACTTAGTGCAGTGGCTAACTCTAGTTCGCGTATAACTTCCCTTTCTAACAATATGGAGCAAGCAATGGCTCGCTCTACAGAGCTACAGCAAAGCTCTGACAATATCGCTAAAGTTTTAGAGGTCATTCGCGCCATAGCAGAGCAAACAAACTTATTAGCACTTAATGCGGCAATAGAGGCGGCACGCGCTGGTGAATACGGGCGAGGCTTTGCGGTTGTGGCTGACGAAGTAAGAACGCTTGCTACGCGCACACAAGATAGTACCAACGATATTCAACAAATGATTGAGCTGTTTGCATCGAGTGTATCGCAGTCAATTAAAGCCATCGATGAAAGTAAGCAATTTGCAGATGATGCTGTGGAGTCGTTTTCACAAACTAACGATATACTCAATGCTATGCAAAGCTCATCGACTAAAGTAAACGATATGGCGATGCAAACTGCGCAAGCTACGGAAGAGCAAACAACGGTTTCTGATGAAATAAGCCATAACTTATCGTCACTTAACGATCAAACCTTAGAAGGTGGGTCGCTGGCGCGCACAACGCAAGATGTATCAAATAAAATGGAGCAGCTAACAGATGAGCTTAATCGATTAGTTAACCGGTTTAAGGTTTAATATAACAAAAAGGGAGCCTGTAGAGCTCCCTTTTTGGCGTATTAACATTTATTATTTTTTATCAAACGCGCGTTTCATAAAGTTAGGTGTTGCTAATGCACCATGGTGAATACCGCTGTTGTAGTATTCACTTTGCTCGGCTATTTGTGCTGCGCCATCTTCTCTGAAGCCGTTAAAGGTTTCAGACTTACGAGCAAGAGTTACCGACCATAAACCGCTTGGGTAAATTGGTTGTGGGAATGGTAATGTTTGTAAATCGTTAAAGCCAACACTTAGCATCGCTTCACGCATTTCAACCAGTAGTGGCATATGCATAAGTGGCGATTCACTTTGCTGTACTAAAATACCACCAGGGCGAAGTGCATTTAAGCAGCTTGTGTAAAATGCATGGTTAAATAGACCTTCGCCAGGTCCTACCGGGTCTGTGCCGTCAACAATAACCACGTCGATAGACTCACTAGCTGCTTCGCGCATGTACTTAATACCATCGTCAAACATAACTGTAGCGCGTGCATCGTTATTAGATTCGCAAAGCTCTGGGAAGTATTTTAACGACATTTGTGTGACTACTTCGTCTATGTCAATTTGCGTTACGCTTTCTAAGCCAGGGTGTTTTAATACTTCACGTAACGTGCCGCAGTCGCCGCCGCCAATAATAACCACATTTTTAGGATTTGGGTGTGCCAAAAGTGCAGGATGGCTGATCATTTCATGATAAAAAAAGTTTTCGCGGGTTGATACCATGGTACAACCGTCGATGATCATTAAATTACCAAAGTCTGTGGTTTCGAACATTTCTACTTTTTGAAAAGGAGACTGTTTTTCATCTAACTTTTTGTTAATACGTAATGAAAATGCGCTGCCGTCACGATCGCTAATTTCAGTAAACCACTTACTTTGATCTAAGTTTGCCATAGTTGCTGATACACTTTTTAGGTTGAGGTAAAAAAAGGGCAATTCTGCCAGTGCTTGGCAGTTTGCTCAATGACATTTTAACTGATTTAGCGAATAAAGTTAGTTAGGAGTGAGTGAAAGTTCAATTTTTGTTAGCCTAGGAGATAGCGACGTATTAAAATGCGCCTTTATACCTAATTGACGAAAGAAGAGTTGCCATGACCTGGGGTTTAGAAACAGCACGTGCCACTTATAATGTTGCTCATTGGAGTGATGGCTATTTTGATATTAATGCACAAGGCGAATTGGTTGCCTACCCCGACGGCGATCAAAGCAAAGCTGCAATCTCTTTAACCGATTTAACTGAGCAGTTTAAACAGCAAGGGTTAACACTGCCTGTTTTAGTGCGCTTTACCGACATTTTAAAAAACCGTGTCGATACGCTTACTAATGCCTTTACTAAAGCGCGCAGCAGTCGTGAGTACAATGGTAAATACACCTGTGTTTATCCTATCAAAGTAAATCAGCAGCGCTCTGTTGTTAGTAAATTATTGGCGCATCCAAGCGGGTTAGTTGGCCTTGAAGCGGGCTCAAAACCAGAGTTAATGGCTATTTTAGGTATGGCAAAAGAGCCAATCACTATTGTATGTAATGGCTATAAAGACAGTGAGTTTTTACGTTTAGCGTGCATTGGCCAAGCTATGGGGCACAGCGTAAAAATAGTAGTAGAAAAGCTATCTGAGCTAACTACTTTACTTGAAGAAATCGATAATTTGGGTATTGAACCTGCAATAGGTATTCGAATTCGTTTAAATTCGGTGGGTAAAGGTAAGTGGCAAAATACCGGTGGCGAAAAAGGTAAGTTTGGTTTAACTGCAGGGCAAGTATTAAGTGCGGTAGAAGTGCTTAAAAAACACAATAAATTACACTTGATGCAAATGGTGCATTTTCATATTGGCTCTCAAATTGCCAATATACGTGATATACACCGCGCACTTCGTGAATGTGCGCGTCACTTTGCAGAATTAACACAGTTAGGTGTGCCGCTCAATACCGTAGATGTTGGGGGCGGTTTAGGCGTAGATTATGAAGGGTCGGGCTCTCGTAGTGCGTGCTCAATGAACTACACAGTGGAAGAGTATGCTCGTAACGTAGTCAACGCGTTTGCTGAGGTGTGCGACCAACACGATTTAACCCATCCGGCTATTATTACAGAATCAGGCCGTGCTTTAACCGCGCATCATGCGGTACTCATCACCGATGTGATTGACGTTGAAAAAGCACCCAATCATTTAAATCCAGAACCACCGCTTGAAAACAGCGTGTTAGTGCTTGATGAAATGTGGCAATGCTTACAGCGTTTAAATCCGCGCATGGCGCTAGAAATTTACCACGATGCGATGCACTTATTTAGCGAAGCTCACGATCAGTACGTACATGGTTTAGTAAGCATGTTAGAGTGGGCGAAAATAGAGCAGCTTTATTTTACTATTTTACACCGCGTGCGTGCATCGCTTAGTAATAACGCCCGCGCACACCGAGAAGTACTTGACGATTTAAATGAAAAATTAGCCGATAAACTGTTTGTTAATTTTTCACTGTTTCAATCGTTACCTGATGTGTGGGGCATACAGCAGTTGTTTCCGGTTATGCCAATCGAAAACTTAACGCAACCGCTTACTCAGCGCGCCATTATCCAAGATATTACTTGTGACTCGGATGGGCAAATACGCGAATACGTTGAAGGTGCAGGTATTGAAACCAGCTTACCAATCCCTGAATATAAGCATGGCGAACAATACCACCTTGCTATGTTTATGGTTGGCGCGTATCAAGAAATTTTAGGTGACCTACATAACCTCTTTGGTGATACCGATTCAGTGCATGTTGAGCTAAACGACGACGGCTATGTATTAACCAATGCCATAAAAGGTGATAGCGTTAAGGATGTATTAAAGTTTGTTGATTACGATAGTGCTATTTTAGCTGAAAATTTTGCTTATCAAATTAATAAACTAGACGCCTCAGAGCAGTGTAAAGCGGGTTATTTAGCCGAGCTCAATGCGGGCCTTGAAGGCTACACCTATTTTGAAGATTAATTTTTAAGTATAAAAGCGCAGTGTTTAATGCTGCGCACCGTTAAAGGAATAGAAGTAATGTCAGTTATTCGTAGTGTTTTTAGTCTTATTTTTTATGCATTAAACACACTTTTTTGGTTTATACCTATTTTTATTTGTGGCTTATTAAAGCTTATTCCTATCAAACCATTACAAAAGTTATTGAGTTGGGTTGCTAAACAGTGCGCCACTATTTGGGTGTCGTTCAACACTTTAAACCAGTTGTTACTTACACCAACAAAACTTAACGTAACGGGCTTAGACTCTCTTAAACTAAAAGATTGGTACTTGGTGATTGCCAATCATCAAAGCTGGGTAGACATTTTAGTATTACAGCGTGTATTTAATCGTAAAATTCCGTTTTTAAATTTCTTTTTAAAGAAAGAGCTCATTTATGTGCCTGTGTTGGGATTATGTTGGTGGGCACTCGACTTTCCATTTATGACGCGCACCAGTAAAAGCCAGCTTAAAAAGAACCCTAAACTACGTGGTAAAGACTTAGAAACAACACGTAAAGCATGCGAAAAATTTAAAGAAATGCCTGTAACGGTAGTTAACTTTGTTGAAGGTACGCGCTTTACGCAAAGTAAACATGCAAAACAGCAAAGTCCGTTTCCGCATTTATTAAAACCAAAAGCCGGTGGTATTGCCTTTGTTATGCAAGCAATGGGTGAGCAAATTTCTCAAGTTGTGAACGTTACATTGCATTACCCTGACGGTATTCCTACGTTTATGGATTTTGCTGGCGGAAAAGTAAAAAATATTAATATACACGTGAATGTTATGCCGGTAAGTGACGAGCTAATTGGTGATTACACGGGCGATTCTGAATTTAGAGTTCGTTTTCAAGGCGAGTTAAACCGTTTATGGGAAGAAAAAGAACAAACATTGCAATCACTTGACGCCCCAACAAGTACAAAATAACACGGTGAGCTTACAGTTATGCTAAAAAAATGGTTACCAAATTGGCTAAATGGCCTAATTGTAGGCTGCGTATTATTTACTAACCTTATAATTTTTGGCGTATTGGTATTAGTTTTAGGATTAGTGAAGTTATTACTCCCTATTCATGCTGTTAATCGTTTATTACATAGCGCTTATCGGGGGTGGTGTAACGGTAATCGATTGGGTTTATGGCTAGGCTGCCCAGATATTAAAATTGATGTAAAAGGTGATTTAAACTCAAAAAGTTGGTACTTACTAATTTGTAATCATATGAGTTGGTTAGATATTACGGTACTTAGTTCGATGCATGCGTTACCCGCCCCTAAGTTTTTTTTAAAAGACGATTTAAAGTATGTGCCATTTATTGGCACTGGCGCATGGGCGATGGGAATGCCATTTATGAAGCGTGTAAGCAAAGCGCAAATAGCTAAAAACCCAAAGTTGAAAGGGTTAGACATAGAGCGGACCAAAAACAGCTGTCGTAACTTTCGTAACCACCCAACAACTATTATCAACTTTGTTGAAGGAACGCGTTATACCCCCGCTAAACATGCACAACAGCAAAGCCCGTTTAAGCACTTACTAAAGCCAAAGGCTGGCGGAATTGCCTTTGCACTGGAAGTACTCGGAACCCAGTTTGATGCTATGTTAAATACCAGTTTGGTCTATAGCGGTAAGTCAGATCATGTGTGCCGCAACTTATTAAAAGGTGAGCTAGACTCTATTCACGTATCAATTGATGTAATGGCTATTACCGACACTATGTTAGGTAGTTATCAAACAGATGAAGCGTTCAAAGCTAACTTTCAACAATATGTGAACGACTTATGGGTTGCAAAAGATAAGCAATTGGCAGGTATTTATGCCCAGCAGGCAATGCCAGATGCACAAATTAGTAAGGAAGCCAAAACACTATGACCAACACCCATATACAAGAGCTAATTGCTCCTTGGTTTGAAAATGTCCCCGACGCTGCTTTTTTTAGTGCACTAACGGCTACCGCCATTGGCATTTGCTCGTTACTTGTTGTGTATTTATTTACTCGCAGGCTTATGCTGCCAGGTATTCAAAAGGTGGTTACTAAGTTATCGCCTGAGCGTATTGGCGCGCTTTCCCCAATGTTAACTAAGCTTAATAAGCGTATTGCTGGGCTCCTGTGTTGTGTATTGTTTTTAGCCACCTTTGACAGTTTTTATCCGGTTGGTGAGTTAGCGGCTGAAATACTTAAAACCATAGGCCAAGCCTTATTAATTATTTACACTGGTTTTATTATCAGCAGTATTGTTAGTATCGCTGCTGCTATTTATAACCAATTAGACTTTGCCCGAGAAGTTCCCATTCAAGGCCTTGTTCAAGTTGTAAAACTAATTACCTTTATTGTGTGTGGCATTTTAATTGTTAGTATTGTGCTTGAAAAATCACCGACATATATTCTTTCGGGTTTTGGTGCTATTGCCGCCGTCACTTTATTAGTATTTAAAGATACGATTTTAGGGTTTGTTGCCAGTATACAAATTGCGGCTAACCGATTAGTTACTTATGGTGATTGGATCCAAGTTGATAATTACGGCGCCGATGGTGAGGTAATAGACTTAGGCTTAAATACGGTAAAAGTACGTAACTGGGATAACACCATTACGACGATTCCTACGTACATGCTGGTGGCAGGCTCGTTTAAAAACTGGCGAGGTATGCAAGAGTCGGGTGGGAGGCGGATTAAGCGCTCACTCAATATTGATATGAACAGTATTTGCCTAGTAAACGACGAGTTTAGAGCGCAAATTGATGCGGCTATTCCGCTACATGAGTATATTCGAGTGTCGGCATTACCAGAGCCTGTGTCTAATTTAGGGTTGTTTCGTCGTTATGCTGAAGGGTATTTAAAGCAGCATAGTAAAATAAACTCTTCGCTTACTTTAATGGTGCGGGAGCTTCAACCGTTAAACCACGGTTTACCTATTGAGTTTTACTGTTTCAGTGAAGATAAGCGCTGGATCTCTTACGAACATTTGCAAGCCGAAATAATGGATCACTTACTTGCCGTGCTGCCTATTTTTGGATTACGTGCTTATCAAAGTGTGAGTGGGCAGTTAAGCCCACCAACCAATGCGGGGCAAACTGAAAAGCCCAGTATTAAAGTGCCCAATAATGCTGTGCAAGACCCACGCTAATAAAGACTATTAATAGCCACCAAATAGGTGGCTTTTTAAATCGTAGCCATGCAAAAGCCACAACAACTAACCCAACATGTAACCAGCTGTGCACTGCCGATGTCCAAATAGGTGAATATAAAGCTGCGGCCAAAAAGCCCACAACGGCAGCATTAAGTGCGGCAATTGAACTAGCAAAACGCGGTTTATTAGCCAAGTTAAGCCAGCTTTTTTGAAATGCTAACATTAATAAAAAGCCGGGTGAAAAAATTAATAACGTAGCAACCAGTGCGCCAAATAAAGGCTGCGCAGTATTAAGTTGTGCACCTAAATAAGTAGCAATAGTAAACATAGGGCCAGGGATTGCTTGAGCGCTGGCATAAGCACTTAAAAATTGGTCATCACTCAGCGCGGGTACACCAGCTTGCAATACAGGTAATACAACGTGCCCACCACCAAACACCATAGCGCCTGCTTGGTAAAAAGGAGCAAATAACGCAAATTCTTTTCCAAGCGGGGCAAAGCTAATAGCCAGTAACAATGCAAATAAGCTCAGAGCAACCCAGTTAATATTACTTTTTGTGTCGGTATTCGTATTTTGATTTGCCTCGCCTAATTTTAATAAAGGCCATATAGCACCAATAGTTGCAGCAATAACTAAAACTGCAATTTGCGTGCTTAACACCGGGAGTAGTACAAGCGCTAAGGTGCTAAATAGTGCAAGTAACTTAAGCACCGCACTTGTGCAAAAGCTTTTAGCCATAGACAGTGTGGCATCAGCTACGATGACCACGGCAAATAGTTTCAAACCCGCAATAATGGCATAATAAACGGCATCAAATTGGTGTGCACTAATGGCCAGTATCACCATAATTAAAAAAGATGGCAGCGTAAAACCAACAAACGCGGTAATACCGCCTAATATCCCTGCGCGTTCAACGCCAATAGCAAAGCTTACTTGGCTCGAACCAGGCCCCGGCAACGCTTGGCTTAAACTAATTAATTGCGCGTAGCGTGTGTTGGTGATCCAATTTAATGCATCTACAAAGTGGCGCTTAAAATAGCCTAAGTGTGCCGCTGGGCCACCAAAGCTCATGCAGCCAAGTAAAAAAAATTGTCTAAAAATAGCAATCAGCATTGCGCTTTTATCCTTTTTTGAATTCATTAAATTGTCACAAAGGAATATGACATATTTATTAAAACTCAATTTTGTAGGGTTAATAACAAAATTATAAGGTGATTGTTACGTACTTCATAGTTTGTTCATACAGGTAATTACATACTGTTGCTAATTTCTAAATGAATAGGACATCATCATGACATTAACAAAATCACTTTTAAGCGTTACAGTGGTAGCCGTATTACTTTCAGGTTGTGAAATGAATAATACCGGCAAAGGCGCAGCAATTGGTGCAGCTGCTGGTGGCGTGTTAGGTAAAGCAACGGGTAACCACAAAGACAAGCGTATATTTATTGGTGCTGCTATTGGCGCATTAGCAGGTGCAGCTGTGGGTGATTACATGGATAAGCAAGAAGAAGCGTTTCGTGATGAATTAGCAGGATCGGGCGTTGAAGTAGTACGTGAAGGCGATAACTTGCGTTTGGTTATGCCCTCTAACATTACGTTTGCAACCGACCAATCATATATTTCAACAGGGTTTAACGATACCCTAAACGCCATTGCTAAAGTTATGAACAAGTATGAGAAAACCTACCTAAGCGTAGAAGGGCATACAGATAGCACAGGGCAAGATAGCTACAACATGAACTTATCGCGCGAACGTGCTCAAAGTGTAAAAGCTTACTTAGCCAACCAAGATATTATGGCAGCGCGCATTAGCACTAGCGGCTTTGGTGAAACACGCCCAATTGCCACTAACGACACTGCAAACGGGCGAGCTCAAAACCGTCGTGTAGAAATTCAAATAGTGCCAAATACAGAAGGTTAATCCTTATTAAACTGTAATTCACACAGCTTTTGATACAGCGGGTTGCTTGCCACTAACTCTTGGTGAGTACCCGTTGCAATAATTTCTCCATTTTCCATCACTACAATCATATCTGCGTGGATAACTGTTGCTAGCCTATGTGCAATAATAAGCGTGGTTCTATTTTGCATTAAGTGCTCAAGCGCGGCTTGTACATGGTGCTCACTTTGCGCATCGAGTGCGCTGGTTGCTTCATCAAGAAGGAGTATTTCAGGGTCTTTTAAAATAGCCCTAGCAAGTACAATACGTTGCTTTTGACCACCCGATAACCTAACGCCTTGCTCGCCTAAAAAGCTGTTGTAACCTTGTGGTAATTGTTTAATAAATTCATCGGCATGAGCATGTTTTGCAGCAGCGTATACTTGTTCATCAGTGGCGTTTGGGTTGCCGTAACGAATGTTATGCATTACATCTGAGCTAAATAAAATAGGGTTTTGTGCCACCATGCCCATTTTGTCACGCAGGGTGTTTAAAGAGAGCGACTTAATATCAATATCGTGAAATTTTATTGCGCCACTAGCTGGGTCGTAAAAACGCTGTAGTAGCTCAAATAAGGTTGTTTTACCTGCGCCAGATGGGCCAACAATAGCCACTGTTTGACCTTGCGAAATGCTTAAGCTTATTTTGTTAAGTGCACTGACATCCGGGCGAGACGGATAATTAAAGCTGATATTTTCAAGCGAGATTGCAGGTAAACTTGCGTTATTTTGTAGCTGAGCGTCTTGCGGGTTTTCAGGGTTTTCAATTTCACTTTTAACCGCAAGTAATTCAAGTAAGCGGGCGGCTGCACCTGCCGCTCTTTGCAATTCGCCGTACACTTCTGCAACCGTAGCCACCGACATTGCCACCATAATAGCGTAAAACACGAATGCACCCAGTTCACCCCCGGTCATAGTGCCTGCCAGTACATCACTGCCGCCAACCCACAGCATTGCGCTGATGGCACTAAAGGTTAAAAATATTACAGCAGCAATTAAAAACGAGCGCTGTTTAATGCGGCTTTTGGCAACGTTAAAGGCTTTTTCGGTTTCAAGTGCAAAAGCATGTTGCTCTTGCGTTTCGTGGCTATAACTTTGTACCACTTTAATATTTTGAATGATCTCGCCGGCATAGGTGCTTATATCGGCAATGGCGTCTTGGCTAGAGCTTGCAAGCCTACGCACCTTTTTGCCAAATACCATCATCGGCACTAATACTAGTGGCACACACGCAACCACAACTAGCGTGAGTTTTAGGTTAGTTATTAATAACATGACCAAACCGCCAACCAGCATTAATGCACTGCGCAGCGCCATTGAAAACGAGGAGCCAATAATAGATTGCAGTAAAGTGGTGTCGGTTGTTAAACGCGACATAAGCTCGCCACTGCGGTTTTCTTCGAAGTAGCTTGGATGCAATGTCACAATACGGTTAAACACGGCCTTACGAATATCGTTACTCACTCGCTCGCCAATCCACGACATTAGATAAAATCGGCTAAAGGTGCCTACAGCCAATAAGCTAATTAAACCAATAAGTACCAATACAGCTTGTTTAAGTTGCGCTTGAGATCCCGCAATAAAGCCATGATCTATGACAAATTTAACCCCTTGGCCTAACGATAAATTAACACCAGCCGTTACTAATAAAGCGCCAAGGGCTGCTACGACCATCCATTTATAGGGTTTAATAAATGCAAAAATAGGCAATAAACTGCTAAATGCAGCTTTTTCGGTTGCGGGGGTACTGTTTGGCATAGTGGATTCTTTTTATAAGTTGAGGTATAGATATGGCATCATTGAATTAAAAATCAATAGCTTTAAAACTCATCAATAAGGAATCGTTATGACAAGCAACATAATAACAGGCCAATTTACGGTAGCATTAGCCCCAATAGATGGCTATGCCAAAGGTCAAAACGGCATTAATTTAGGACGTATGTCTATTGATAAAACATTTAAAGGTGCACTTAATGCTACTAGCCAAGGCGAAATGTTAAGCGCGATGACGCCAGTGCAAGGCAGTGCCGGTTATGTAGCAATTGAGCAAGTAATAGGCGAGCTTGAAGGCAAAAAAGGCAGCTTTGTATTACAGCATTTTGGCACTATGGATAAAGGCCAAGACAGCCTAATTTTAAATGTAATTCCCGACTCAGGCACTGATGAGCTAGAAGGATTAGCGGGTAGTATGAAAATACGCATTGAAAACGGTGTTCACTACTACGATTTTCAATACACGTTATAAGGTACACAGGGATTTAAATGCAAAAAGTAATCGAATTTAGAAAGACCCGCTTTATGGGTGGGGTAGACATAGCGGCGCTGAATGTTCGCATACAGGAATTAAATCAAGATGGCTGGAAGGTAATTAGCGCAGTGCCAATAACCGGTTTTTATGGGCAAGTGCATGGTTATACATTATTTATTGAAATTGACGAGCTGTAAATGACTCTTTCTATGTGGTTAGGCCTAGTGGCTATTTGTATGATGGGCGCAATGTCGCCGGGTCCAAGCCTTGCGGTTGTATTAAAGCATTCGCTTAACGGCAGTATGAAAAACGGCATGCTAGCGGCGCTAAGTCACGGGATTGGAGTGGGATTATATGCGGGAGCCTCATTACTTGGTTTGGGTGCGTTAATGCTGCAGTTTCCTACTGTGTATCAGGTGTTAGTGTATTTAGGCGCTGCCTATTTAGCTTACCTAGGAATTAAAATTTTATTGTCTAAACCCAACAATGATGAACTTAAAATACAAAATAGCGAAGTAAGTAGCATTAAAGCATTACAAGATGGGTTTGCCATTGCCTTTTTAAATCCCAAACTTGCTATTTTCTTTTTAGCCTTGTTTTCACAGTTTATTGATCCAGAAAATCTTACCCTAAGCATTGCAATGGTGATGTGTTTAACTGTATTTGTGATTGATACCGGTTGGTACTTACTTGTTGCCGCCCTAACAGAGCTTTCTAAAAACCGTTTTGGGTTTACTAAACACAATCCATGGTTAGACAAAGTACTGGGTTTTGTATTTGTTGCCTTAGCCATTAGGGTGGTAGTGAGTATTTAAGCTATTGCTAACTAAATTGCTCAAAATAGCTACAGCCTAAGTGGGCTATACTGCATACGTATTCATCACAAAATATTCACCTTTTGGTTACAATTTGTTGGGTGTGTTTTTACTGCACTGACACACCACACAAAACAATAACCAAAAGGCACACACATGCAAAAGTTTAAATTAAATGCGCTCATGCTGGCATTATTTGCCGCCAATAGTGCTATTGCAGCTACTGAAGAGCCACCTGAAGACACGAGTAAACCCGCTCAAGTTCAAACCGATGTAGAAGTGATTGAAGTGCGCGGCTTTAGTCGCAGCTTAATTCAATCGCTTAACCAAAAGCGATTTAGCGATACCGTTTCGGAGCAAATTTCTGCTGATGACTTAGGCGCCTTGCCTGATATTTCAATGGCCGATGCATTGACTCGTTTACCGGGTATTTCAGCTGTGCGTACTGGTGGGCAGGCTGCACAAATTAATATACGCGGGCTTTCGGGCGGCTTTGTATTTTCAACACTTAACGGTCGTGAGCAGGTATCTACAAGTGGTAGCCGCAGTATTGAGTTTGACCAATACCCATCAGAATTAATTAGCTCTGCGGCGGTATATAAATCGCCAAAGGCATCGCTTATAGAAGGTGGTGTGGCCGGTACGGTAGAGCTTGAAACTGCCAGCCCGCTTAATAATGATCAAAAACATAAATTTGTAGCTAATGTGCGCGGTATGTATAACGACCGTGCATCTGAGGTATCGGATGCCACTGAATTTGGCGACCGTATTAGCTTTTCGTATCAAGGTAAATATTTAGACGATACATTAGGTGTGGCACTGGGGTTTGCGCGTTTATTTCAACCAAGTGTAGCAACACAGTTTATTGGCCTTGCATACAACGATAGAAAAGATGTTGATGGCGCACCAAACGACACAAATGGCCCCATAGATAGCCCAGAAAGTGAATACATTAGCGAAGGCTTTGAGTTACAGCATTTAGGCGGTGAAGAAACCCGAAATGGTTATTTAGCTGCCATAGAGTGGGCACCGGTAGATAATTTTAAATTAAAAGGTGATGCGTTTTTATCTCGCTTTGATAAAGAGTCATTTGCCCGTGGTTTTAGGGTTAAATTAGGCGGCCCCTCGGCAGCATACGCAAATGCACAACTTGATGGCAATGCTGTAATTGGTGCAGCGGTTAATCGTACTTCGCAAAGTTATACCCGTGTTGAAATAGTGAATGACGACAACCAAGATTTTGACGAAGTAGACAGCTTTGGCGTTAATGCCGACTGGCAAGTAACCGATAGACTAAATGTTAATGCCGATGTAGCGCTTTCTCGCGCAAAAAGTAATTTTAGAAATGGCTTACTGTGGAGCTTAGTAGCAGAAGATGCCAATGCAGAAACGCCAGTATTTGATAACAACGTTGCAATTAACTATCAGTTAAATGGCTTAAATTTACCTGACGTTGGGTTTAATCAGGCGGCCGCCTTTAGTGATATAGACCGAGTAATGGTCAGTAAATATGGTATTTACCCTGATCAAACCGAAGATGAAGTAACGGCATTTAGACTCGATTTTAAATACGAGCTAGAAAGCGACATATTTAGCTCAGTTGAGTTTGGTGCGCGCTATTCAGATAGAGAATACAGCCGAAAGCGTTCGGTATTTGAGTACGGTAACGACGGGGCATTTTCATCAACGCAGCCCCCTTTGCGTTTAACCGACGATATGGCATCAGTGGTTGATTGGCAGGGCGACTTTAGTTATTTTCCATCGTATTTAGCCATTGATTTAAATAAAGCGCTTAATGCGTGGTTTCCAGATGGCACGCCACAGCCCGTTCAAACCTGGGGCAACGCCGATGGCGTAGACGACGCGCAAGGTTACACAACGAACTACTCGTGGTCAGTGTTGCAAAGCGGCTCGGTATTTGAAGATGTGTTAGCCGCGTACGTTATGGTAAACATTAACACGCAAATTGCCGGACTTGACCTATCGGGTAATGTGGGTGTGCGCCGTATCGAAACCGATCAATCGGCAACCGTACTTGAAAACGTAGCAGGCGATGCGCGCTTAGGTGCGCAAAATATTGTTGATGAGAATGGCATTGTAAATGATTTATACGCGCCTAATGTATTAGGCACTAAATACACCGATTACCTGCCTTCGCTAAATTTAAACCTGCAACTTAACGACAACTCGCTAGTTCGTTTTGCTGCGGCTAAAGTCATGTCGCGTGCACCAATAAACCGCTTAGCGGGCGATGCCAGCGCAAACGTAAGTGACGATGGTGTTATTAACGGTTCAAGTAATAACAACCCATTTTTAAAACCCTTTTATGCTGACCAGTACGACTTATCTTACGAATATTATTTTGAAGAAGGTAACGGTACTATCGCTGCGGCGCTATTTTATAAAAATATAGACTCGTTTGTAGAAATCTTATCAATCGAAAACTTCGATTTTAAAGGAAATGGCTTTAACGTACCTGACTCAATAGAAGATCCAGTCAGTGGCGAGCAAGTTGCAACGACCAACGGTATTTATACCACGGCAGTTAATAATGGCGAGGGTGGCTACATTAGAGGGCTAGAGCTTGCTTATACGCAAGTGTTTACCTTTTTACCTGAACCATTTAATGGTTTGGGCGCTAACGCAAGCTACTCATACACAGAAAGTGAAATTGAATCGATCACCAGTTTAGGGGGCGATACTCTCGTTCAATCTTTACCTGGGTTGTCTAATAATGTGCTAAATGCCACGTTATTTTATGCCTTAGACGATTTCGAAACGCGCCTTAATGTGCGTTACCGCGATGAGTTTGTATCAGAACAGGTTGCCATTAACGAACAGGTGGTTAATTTTGATGCTGAAACCGTCATTGATTTTCAAACGTCTTATCGCTTTAGCGATTCACTCACCATGCTTTTGCAAGTTAATAACTTAACCGATGAACCAACCCAAAGTTACTTTGGGTCGCAGCAACGAACAGGGACTACTCAGTACTTTGGTCGTCAGTTTTATCTTGGTTTTACATACAGTCATTAATTAGCAAACGGAGCGTTTAAAAATGAAAATTATAACAATGTCTAAATATTTGCTAATAGCCTTAGGGTTAATGATATTAGCAGGATGTGGTGGGACAGATGAGGTTGAGTCAGGACAGCAGCTTTTAACCTGCAATGTGCCACAAGTACCAAATGAAGCAGGTTCGCAATGTGTGGACCCTGAGCCTATAACGTGTGCAGCGCCGACTGTACCAGATGAAAAAAACGAAAGCTGTGTTGTGGGCGCCGACCCAACATTGCCTGATCCTATTGTATTTGCAGGTGAAGGTGAGGCGGTTTTATTTTATAACCGTTTAGCTGACGATAACTACGAAGGTTACCGATTACATTCGTGGAATAATGATGTGTGTGATGCTTATGCACCTCCATTTGACACGAGCGATTGGGCTAACGGCCATGAATATGATGGCATTGACCCAAACTACGGTGCCTACTGGATAATTAACCTCAAAGAAGGTTATAACGAGTGTGCTAATTTTATTGTGCACATTGGTACCGAAGGATCGGGTAAAGCGTTTGGTGATGTTGATTTAACCATGCCGCTTATGCAGGACGATGAAAAGTTTCAGCGTATGAACTTTACCATCCATGGTGAGCCTTCGGTGTTTGAATACCCTATTCTAAGCTTGGGCGAACGTCCGGTAGCGATAGATGGTGCATCAGCACATTGGATTGATTTAAATACAGTATTGTATAAGCCAAGTAATGAGCTTACACAAATTATTAAGTTGCATTCTTCAGCAACCGCTGACTTGGTGGTTGATTTAGACACTGGACTAAATGGTGAAACTGTTGAGCTGACTGCAACCGAGTTAAGTGATGAGCAAGCTGTAAAAGTACCGCATTTAATGGATTGGACTGCTTATCAGGGAAATTGGGATGCAGATGCTGCAAAGCAGCTTATAAAGCAACAGCTTGTTGTTGCAGGCTACGATGCCGATGGCAAGCTACTAGAAGCGACCTTTGTACAATCAGCAAAAGCATTAGACGCACTTTACACTCAAGGTGAAAGCGACGCGAATGAAGCCATGCTAGGTGTGCATTATAATAACAATGCAATCGATGTATCGGTTTGGGCACCCACTGCAAATAATATGATGATCACGGTTTTCGATGCTGATAAAACGCAAGTTGATAGCAGTGCGATGACTTTTGATAGCAACACAGGTATTTGGTCTATCAGTTTAGATAGCAAATACGATCGTCATTATTTCCGTTTTGCATTTGATGTTTATCACCCAACCACTAAAGCAATTGAAAGCTTATGGAGTACCGACCCATACTCACTCAATGTATCGAGTAATGGGCTTTATTCGCAACTAATCAACTTAAGCGACGACGACACTAAACCCGAAGGCTGGGATGAGCGTATCGTGCCTACTATTACTAACCCAGAAGATGCGGTTATTTATGAAGGCCATGTACGTGACTTTAGTATTCGCGACCAGTCAGTAAGCGAAGCAAACCGCGGTAAATACCTTGCATTCACTGAGCTTGAAAGCGTGCCAATGCAGCACCTTAAGCAATTAGCAGATAAGGGCTTAACACACTTTCATTTACTCCCAGTAACTGATATTGGCACCATTGAAGAAGATGCCTCACAGCGTGTGGAAATTACAGACACCTTAGGTAAATTATGTGAGCGTATTAACGATGAAGCGGATGCGTGTAAAATCGAAGATAAAAGCAGCACCATTGTCGATATTATGCAAAGTTACCTACCTGGCTCAGATGATGCACAAGCACTAGCCAGTGCGATGCGTGATTTAGACGGCTTTAACTGGGGTTATGACCCTCATCACTTTATTGCGCCTGAGGGCTCGTATGCATCAAGCAGCGATGGCATTGCTCGCGTAGTTGAGACTCGCGCTATGGTGCAATCACTGCAAGAAGTAGGACTTCGTGTTGTACTTGATGTGGTTTATAACCATACAACGTCGTCGGGTATCTGGGAAAAATCAGTGTTTGATAAGTTGGTACCGGGTTATTACCACCGTTATAACGAAGTAAGCGGTGAAATAGAGCGCTCAACCTGTTGTGAAAACACAGCAACTGAACATGTGATGATGGATAAGTTTGTTGCAGATTCAATGGTTATTCTTGCTCGTGACTTTGGTTATGACAGCTTTCGTTTTGATGTAATGGGCCATATGCCTAAATCATCAATATTAGCTGCGCGTGAAGCAGTGCAAGCAGTCGACCCTGATAACTATTTTTACGGTGAAGGCTGGGATTTTGGTGAAGTAGCTAACAATCGTTTATTCACACAAGCTAAACAGGCTGATATGGCAGGCTCAGAAGTCGGTACATTTAACGACCGTATTCGTGAAGCTGTGCGTGGTGGTGCAATGTTTAGTAATAACCCGACAGATGGCAACCTAGCCGAACAAGATACGTTACGGTTATCGCTGACGGGCAACTTACAAAATTACATTCTTAAAGACTTTAAAGGTAATTCATCTAAAGGAAATAGCTTTACTTGGAATACGCAACCAACAGCGTATGCATTAGACCCAGCAGATAGCATTAACTACGTGTCTAAGCATGATAACGAAACACTGTGGGATCAGTTGCAATACAAACATGCATCAAGCATGAGTATTGAGCAACGTGTGCGCGCGCACAACATGGCATTGTCTATTCCACTTATTAGCCAAGGCATTCCATTTATGCAATTGGGCGCTGATTTACTGCGTTCTAAGTCAATGGATCGTGATAGCTATAATGCCGGTGATTGGTTTAATGCTGTTGATTTAACCAAGGAAAATAATAACTGGAACATTGGTTTACCAAACGCAGAGAAGAACCAAGAAAAATGGTCTGAAATTATGCCTATCTCTGCTAATCCAGATGCACAGGCAATGCCGCAAGACATAGCCTATGCAGGTGATGTATTTAACGAGTTTTTACAAATACGTAGCAGCAGCCCACTATTTAGATTAACCACGGAGCAAGATGTTATTGAGCGAGTGGGTTTTCATAATGTGGGTAAAAACCAGCAACATGGCTTAATTGTAATGAGCATTGATGATGGCGAAGGGCTAACAGACTTAGACCCAGCACTTGATGCGCTTGTTGTCGTGATTAACGCAACCGAGCAAACTCTTAGCCATACTATTGCTACCGCAGCGGGCTTTGAATTACACGATGTATTAAAAAACAGTGTTGATACAAGCATGATCAGTGCTAATTTTGCTGCTGGCGAAAACGAAGGCACATTTACTGTACCGCCTTACACGTTAGCTGTTTTTACTAAAAACCAAGGTAAGAGCCAAGGTACTGGTTTAAGTGCAAATGCAACCGTAGGTGCACCTGATGTTGTACCTTATGGCAGCACCGCAGTGTTTGTTCGTGGTACGTTAAACGACTGGGGCACACGCGATGCATTCGACTATATTGGCGAAGGTGAATACCGTATAGCAATTGCGCTAAGCGCTGGCGACTACGAATTTAAAATTGCCTCTGAAGATTGGTCAACGGTTGATTTTGGCGCGCTTTCTGATGCCGATAAAGACGTTGTTGAAAATCAAAGCGAGCCATTAACGCGCTCAGGTGCAAACATGACCTTTAGTGCTGCTATTGATGCAACTTATGTATTTTCGCTTGATGCTTCAAACCCAGAAAATCCAACGCTTACTTTATATAATGAAGAGCCATTTGTAGGCACTGCCATCTATGTGCGTGGGACGCTTAATGGGTGGGGAATAACCGATGAGCTGAGCTATCAAGGTAAAGGTATTTATACTTTTACTAAAACACTGAGTGCTGCAAGCTATGAATTTAAAATAGCGTCTGAAGATTGGAGCACGGTTGATTATGGCTCTGGCGAGAGTGATGCAATTGTAATGATAGGCACTGCAGAGCAGTTATCGGTTGCAGGCGCAAATATGACCATGGATATTGCAGAAGAAGGTGAATACCAGTTTATATTTGACGCCAGTGATTTAAATAACGTATCACTGAAAGTACTTAACGCTGAAATGTTTGCACAAACACCGGTGTTTATTCGCGGCAGTTTAAATGGGTGGGGTACAGACAACCCACTGATGTACGAAGGTAATGCGGTTTACTCTACATCCATAGAGTTAGAAGCGGGCGACTATGAGTTTAAAGTAGCGTCTGAAGATTGGAGCACCGTTGATTATGGCGGTACAGGTGAAGCACCTTTAGCCACTGTTGGTCAGCTTACTTCACTCGAAGCCATAGGCGCTAATATAGCACTCAATATTACCGAACAAGGTAATTACACCTTTAAGGTAATAGGTCCAGATAGAGAAAATGTGAGCATACTTATAGATAAACAGTAGCAGTTATATTTTCCCAGACCTAAGCCGAGCATACCTTTGTATGCTCGGCTTTTTTAATGCCTTATTAAATGCATATTAAAAACGGGTGTTAACCCATGGTATTCGCGTTCCAATGTGAAAATAAACTTTATGTAAAGTGAAGCCAGTTCAGAGCATAGGTTGAAGATATTTTTTGTTTAAAAGGAGGTTATAAAAGGAAGTGTGACAATTTATTTCAATGCAAGAAGTTAAATTGCATTAAAGTTACTGTTCACGTAACTTAAGTATCTAAAGGCGTAAAGCGACCTAGTTCAGGGTATACGCTCTCATGAAATTAAGGATAAATTTATGAATAACCTCGTTTTAAAAAGCGCATCTTTCGACCCCAAAGTTCAGCAATACTGGATGCTAATGGCCACTTTTTTTAGTGTGTTAGCACTGGTGGCCATTCCGTTATTACCCATTGTTTTAGCGATTGTGTGGCTGGTGGGAGGGCGAATATTGGCGGCTATGTCGGCACAATTACTCACGCAAAAGCTCGTTGTAAAACGCGGGATATTTTTTAAAGAAGAAAAATCAATACCGCTAGAAAAAATAACCGATGTAGGCCTAAGTCAAGGCCCAATAATGCGCATGTTTGGTCTGTATCGGTTAAGTTTTGAAACAGCAGGGCAGTCTGGCCACGGTGCATTAGTGTCATTACTTGGTGTTGAAAATGCCAGTGAATTCAGAGAAGCCATACTTGAGCAAAAAGATAACTTAACTGCAAACACACCAGTAAAATCATCAAATGAAGAAACCCCGCAAAGCCAACTAGAGTTAATACGTGCACTTACCTATAGCGTAAAAAACATAGAGAATATGCTTGTTACGCTACTTGATGAAAAAAAATAGCTTTTGCTACACAAAAAAGCACTTACTAAGGAACTTAAAAAAGTATGCTGAGATATGGACTGTTTTTATGTTTATTGATTAATACGGTTACGATTAAGGCCAGTGGCATGCCACCTTATTTTAATGAGGATATAGACGCAGAATATAGAGCATTGCTAAAGCATGCTGGAGATATATTACCTAACAGTGATTTACCTCTCGCGTATCTGCCGTTATTTTATCCTTTTAGTTTTCTTGATATTCATCCGACTAAGTTTAAAAGTGATAAAGATAAACAAGCGTTTGCAAACTTTAATTTAGGTGTTTTGGGTCGTAATTTTTTAAATATAAATAAGGCACAACTCTCCAAATTACCTGCTGTTACGATATGTAAAAAACAAGCATGCAAAGAAGAACGGTTAGGCTTAATTGACGACTTTTTAAAAGTAACGATGAATGAGCTACTTAAATTCAATCAGTCAAAAGATTTAAATCTTATTCAGCAAACAGACATGTTTGTTTATCGAATAAATAATACATTTTTCACGCCAGCTCAACTTGTTACTTATTATCCATCTAAGTATGCGGGATTTGTTCCCTCAGCTAATTATAAAGTTTTTGAGTTAGGTGAAAATGAAGAGTTAATGACGTTATCAGCAGAAACTAAGCAAGTTAGGGAGTTAATGAATGCTTATAATGTTGCTGCTATCACTAAAAATGATGACAAAAGCATGAGCATAATTTTTGGAGGAGTGAGTGATAACCATTGGGGTGTTGTTGTTAATTACAGTTCAAGAATGCCAACTCAAGGTGAGTATAACCACATGGGCTTAGAATATGACATTATTGAAAAAATATCAGAAACGCACTTTTATTTTCAAACAAATTAAGTCCAACCTGAATAAGTCAGCTCGACAATTTTTTATCGTCGAGTCTACTAACTAAGGCTCTAATTATTTGGGTGTATAATAATTAAAAAGCGTCACACACCTGTGCTGCGTTACAAGTAATAACGGTGACGTTTTCGTATCCTATACGTGTGATTGCTTCAGCACTTAATGTTGCACGCGCGCCACTAGCGCAATGTAAGTAAATAGGACGGGAAGCGTCTTTTTCTATTTCCATTAACTTCATTTCTAGTAATCCGCGCGGAATATTAATTGCGCCTACAGCAGGATTGGTGGCATGTTCTGCGGGTTCGCGCACATCAATAAGTAAGCCCTTGTTTTCGCTAATCTCTTGTTTTGCTTGCTCAGCGTCGATACGTCGTTGGTTAGGTGTAATAACTTTTAGTAAATCGGGGATAGAAGTAAGCATTATATTTATTCCTTAACGCCAAATTTGCGTAGTAGTGTAATCATAGGGCACCAGCTAGTGAAAGCCGATTGCATTAAGTTTAGGGCAATAAACACAGTAAAATATACCCACCTAGGATCGTGATAGGTTTGTAATAAAATTGAGATCACAATCATTATGCCTGCGATCAGACGAAGCGCATTATTGAGTTTCATTATAGTCGGTCACTTATCCAGTTAAATACATAATTACTATAATCGTATTTTATATATTAGTAAATCCTAATATTAGACTTTTCTAATGTAACAATTTATACTGCTATCACATTAGATTATTAGAGCTTTATATGAATATTGATTTTACTGCTATGGCGGGGAACGTTGAGCAAGCAGAGCAGCTATTAAAAATTTTAGCTAATAAAAATCGTTTAATGATTTTATGTTCATTGCAAGATACCGAAATGAGTGTAACGCAGCTTAATGAAGCGGTACCGTTAGCACAGTCGGCACTTTCTCAGCATTTGGCTGCCCTTAGAAAAACGAATGTTGTTGCTACTCGCCGTGAAGGACAAACTATTTATTACCGTGTGATTGATCAAAATGCTATTCATCTTTTAGGCACATTGTATGGTTTGTTTTGTAAGGGGTAGTGCCCATGAATATGATTGATGATGCAGTAAAAAGCAGTTTAACGGGTCGTATTCCAGTTATTATTTTTGTGTTATCAATTTTGTTAGGTCTGTTTGCTTTAAAACAAACACCTCGCGAGGAAGAACCGCAAATAGTGGTGCCTATGCTTGATATATATGTATCGGCTCCTAACGTTGAAGCGCCCGAAGTGACACGGTTGGTGACTCAACCACTTGAAAAGTTACTTGCCCAGCTTGGCGGTGTTGAACATATTTACTCAACCACACAAACTGGCGCTAGCGTGGTGACACTTAGGTTTGAGGTGGGCCATGATCGTGAACAAGCTATTTTAGATACCTACGCCAAGCTTAATAGTTACCAGCATACAATGCCTTCTGTTATTGAACACTGGCAAATTCGGCCCATTGAAGTCGATGATGTTCCCATTGTTATGCTTGGGCTATACAGCAAAGATCCGCAGCTGTATGGCGATTACGAATTAACGCGATTTGCAAACGAAATTGCTAATGGTTTACAACGTATTGAAAACACTAGCGAGGTAAAAGTGATTGCTGGGCGTAAACGCACGCTCACCGTCAATTTAAATGCCAGCGCGTTGGCTGCTCACCAAACGACTATATACGATGTACTTTATGCATTAAATATATCTAATCAGCTCACACAGGTGGGCAGTGTTATAAATGGCCAGCAAAAAATAGCCCTGCAAGCAGGTGACGTTTTACGTAATAAGTCTGCAGTAGAGCAGCTTGTAGTTAATGTAGTAAATGGTAAAAGTGTTTACTTACTTGATATTGCAAATGTGATTGGCGGCCCTGGCGAGATTGAACATTACCAATGGCTTGCACAATCTTCTAATGAGCAACACTCACCTATGGTCACATTAAGTGTGGCTAAGCAAACAGGCACGAATGCTGTGGCGGTTGCAAACGATGTTCATCAAATGATGGCTGAGTTATCACGCACGCTTTTACCGCCCGAGGTGAGTTATTCGGTATTAAGAGATTACGGGCAGACCGCCAATGAAAAAGTAAATAATTTAACATCAAGCTTGGTGTTTGCTGTATTTACGGTAGTGATTTTTGTTGGGGTATTTTTGGGTTGGCGACCCGCCATTGTTGTTGGGTTAGCTGTGCCTATTTGCTATGGCATTACACTGTCACTGGATTTTGCGTTTGGTTATACCATTAACCGAGTAACGTTATTTGCACTTATTTTATCGTTAGGGTTATTGGTCGATGACCCAATTACAGGCATTGATAATATAAGCCGTTTTTTAGATAAAAAAGGCAATAAAAAACAGCAAATAGTTGGCGCAATGAGCGAAATTCGCGGTGCGTTACTTATGTCTACTTTAACTATTATGATGGCATTTATTCCGCTGGCATATATTACCGGCATGATGGGGCCATACATGGCACCGATGGCATTTAATGTTCCAATCAGCGTGATGGTGTCTACCATTGTGGCGTTTTTTGTAACGCCTTGGCTTGCGATGAAGTTACTCAAGCCCAATACAGATACCCACACAGAAGTTGAGCCAAAAATAAGTATTTATCAAACGTTATTAAGCCCATTGCTTGTCTCAAGGCAGCGCGCAAAATGGGTATTATGGGGCACATTAATTTTATTTATTATTAGCGCCATGCTACCTGTTATGCGTTTGGTGCCTTTAAAGCTATTACCATTTGATAATAAAAACGAGCTACAAGTATTAATAGATATGCCAGAGGGAACACATTTAGAACGAACGGCTGCCTTTACTCAACAGGTGCAAACACTCACATGGCAATTAAACGAAGTAAGTGAAATAGCGGCGTACGTTGGTAAGCCTTCAAGTATGGATTTTAATGCGATGGTACGTGGCTATTATCGGCGTGAAGCTGCACATTTAGCAGAGCTAAGAGTGTTATTGATTGATAAGTCTGAACGCGAGCATCAATCACATGCTGTGGTTATGCGCTTACGCAAACAGCTCGCACCTTTAGCAAAACAAGGCATAGTAATAAAAGTTGTTGAGGTGCCTCCTGGGCCGCCGGTATTAAGTACTTTAGTTGCTGAGGTTTACCGAGATGATTTTGTTGATCAGCAAACTCATTACCAAGCAGCTAAACAATTAGCTGAACGTTTAAAGCAAGAGCCACACGTAGTTGAAGTGGATACCTCTTTGGTTGCACCTTCACTTTTGCAGCGTTTTGTAACCGATAAGAGCAAAGCAGCACTCAGTGCCATTTCCACTCAAAATATTGCTCAATCGTTAAGTGTTGCCACACAAGGTGAAACCGTGGGTGTGCTTTACGTAAGTAACGAAACAGAGCCTGTTGATATTAAATTACAGTTACCATATAGCGAGCGTAATCAAATTTCGCAATTACTTGCACTGCAAGTCAGGGGGGATAGAGATTTAGCTAAAACCAGCAATGAATTTGGCTTACAAAGTGCACCAAGGCCATTAGTGTCGCTTTCAGAATTAGGTAAATTTACGCAACATCAGGTTGCTGACATTCGGGTTCGTAAAGATCAACGCGATGTAATTTATGTTATGGCTGAGCTAAACGGGCGAACGCCCGCAGAAGTTATTGCAGACGTAAATGCTGACTTTAACGCCGAGCCTAACTATTTTGAAAAAACACCGTGGATAAACCGCCACTTTTTTAATAATGGCGGTACTGTGCCATGGCAGTTACCTAAAGGCACTTATGCCAATTTTAGTGGCGAGGGGGAGTGGCGCATTACCATAGATGTGTTTAGAGATATGGGAATTGCATTTGCCTTCGCACTTAGTGCCATATTTATTATTTTACGTGTACAAACACAATCTGCGAGCTTGTCGTTAATTATTATGTCGGCTATTCCGCTCACTGTTATAGGTATTATGCCAGGCTTTTGGTTTTTAAATCAGTTTGGAGAGCGTGTTATAGCCGGCGCTCCTGAGCCGGTACTATTTACCGCTACAGCGATGATTGGGATGATTGCCCTTGCTGGTATTGTGGTTCGTAATTCGCTTATTTTAGTTGAATTTATTAATCAAGCACGAGGCCAAGGCATGGCTATAAAAGATGCGCTGGTTGCTGCAGGAACAGTGCGTATGCGTCCTGTATTATTAACCGCAGGCACGACCTTATTGGGTAACTTAGTAATCACACTAGACCCGGTATTTAGCGGGCTCGCGATTGCGATAATTTTTGGTATTGTGGCGTCTACTGTATTTTCGTTATTTGTAGTGCCACTTGTTTATTATTTAGTGTTTGCAAGTTCAGAGGGTGAAGCGCATGCAGGGTAAATCAAAACTAATCGGCGCTTTAATCGCTTTATTGGTAATTATTATGGCTGTGCTTTACATGGCAGGCAGCTTTTCTGATCAACAAACTGCTGGTTTAAAAGAATCACAACACAGTAATTATCAGGGCGAGCGCGTCACCATTGCCCTGCAAAGCATTACCGGTAGTGAGCAAGTGCCGGGTAGTGTAATAGCAAAACAAAATACGCAAATTTCATCAAATGTGATGGCGCAGGTTGAGCAGTTAAAAGTACGAGCGGGCGATAAAGTCACTAAGGGCGATTTACTTATTACCCTCAAGCAAGATGATTTTAAAGCGGCGTTGGCACAAAGCGACGCTAATATTAACGCCGTGCAAGCATCGTTGACGCAAGCTCAAAAGCAATTAGCCAGACTGACTAACTTAAATGCTAAAGGGTTAGTATCTGTTAGCGAAGTAGATGACGCTAAAGCTAAATTTGATAACCTCACGGCTAATTTAGCCGCCGCTAAGCAGCAACAAGCACAAGCCAAAGTGGCATTAAATTATACTCAAATAACGGCACCCATTTCGGGTGTGGTGGTTGAGCGCTTAACAGAGCCTGGCGATACCGCAACACCGGGTAAGCCACTCATTACTGTATATAACCCATTGCAATTACAGGTTGAATTTAATGTACGTGAACAACAAGCAGTAAAATTAAAACTAGGGGATAACTTAAACGTAGTACTGCCATCGCTCAATTTAACTATTTCGGCTACAGTGAGTGAAATAGTCCCTGTTGCGGACAATAGCGCGCGCAGCTTACTTATTCGTTTAGACACGAATACACAATTAGGCTTGATCCCTGGGCTTTACGCACAGCTACAATTGCCCACAAAAAACGCTCAAGGTATTTTAATTGAGCCAAGCTGGGTGCATGAGTTTGGTCAATTAAGCATGGTGTATGTATTGGAAAACGAAACGCTAGTTAAACGTTTCGTCCGTTTAGGCGCCAGAGTAAATAATAAGCAGCATGTGGTTGCTGGCCTGAAAGAAGGGGATGTACTGGCTATAGATTATGTCCCCTTGCAAAGTATTAAATAAAACTGGCTATTTCATCAATCGTTTTTTTATCTAGGGCATGCATTGGTACTGTTGCATGTTCATCGGGGTAGCCTGTAATTAATAGCATGTAAGGGCGTTCGTTGTCTTTATCTCGGTCACAAATGTCCGTTAAAAAGCTCATCGGTTTTGGGGTGTGGGTCAGTGTCGCAAGGCCTGCACGGTGCAGAGCTTGTATTAAAAACCCCGTTGCTAGCCCAACAGACTCATGCACATAATAATTTGTATTTTTATCATCGGTACTCACACCGCCCTTTTTTTGACTAAATACAGCAATAAGCCAAGGTGCATGCTCTAAGTAGGGTTTGTTAGCATCGGTGCCTAAAGGCTTTAATGCATCTAACCATTCCTCGCCTGCTCGCCCTTCGTAAAAAGATCGCTCTAGCTTTTCAGCCGCGTCGCGTATTTGCTTTTTAACATCTGCACTATTAATAGCCACAAAATGCCAAGGCTGGTGGTTTGCGCCACTGGGTGCTGTACCTGCTGCTTTTATGCAGGTTTCGATAATCTCTTTTGGCACTGGGCGGTTGCTAAAGCTGCGAATACTATGACGACGTTGGCTTGTTTGTAAGAATTCATTTGCACGGGCCAACATTTCATCCTGTGGATATTCTATGAAATCGGTCAATGGCTGGTTTTTATGTTCTTGCATGGCTTTTCGCTTCTTATCAGTAATGTGTGGTTTTTATACCGAGAGGCTCACTGCTAAGCAAGTGTTATTAGAATGAATTGTTGTTTATTTATTGTTACAAAGTTAACTGGTTACTAACTTATGTTCCCGTTTTTAATGTGGTATAAAACGGTATAAAAAATAATACTTACAATTCAAGGAAGTAAAAAATGCTATCAATAACAGGGTTATCAAAAACCTACGACAACGGCGTACACGCATTGCAAGGCGTTGATTTATCGATAGGTAAAGGTATGTTTGGACTACTTGGGCCAAATGGTGCCGGTAAGTCATCATTAATGCGCACCATTGCAACGTTACAATCTGCCGACGCGGGTTCAATTATCTTTGATGGTATTGATGTGTTTAAAGACCCACAAGCACTGCGCCAACGCTTAGGTTACCTTCCACAAGATTTTGGTGTTTACCCACGTGTTAGTGCTTACGACTTGTTGGATCATATGGCTGTTTTAAAGGGCATTCATAACAAAGCTGAGCGAAAAGAGTCGGTTGAAGGCCTACTGGCTCACACTAATTTATATCAACATCGCTCAAAAGCGGTTAGTGGTTTTTCGGGCGGGATGCGCCAGCGTTTTGGTATAGCACAAGCATTGCTGGGCGACCCAGATTTACTCATCGTTGATGAACCAACTGCAGGTTTAGATCCTGAAGAGCGTAACCGTTTTCATAACTTATTGGTAAGCTTAGGCGAGCAAAAAGTCGTTATATTATCAACCCATATAGTAGAAGACGTGGCAGAGCTATGCCCTAATATGGCCGTACTGGCTGGCGGTAAAATTTTATTAGAGGGCAACCCGATTGCGCTTACCGATAAACTGCAAGGCCAAATTTGGCGCAAAGCCATGAGCCAAGAAGAAGCGCAAGAGCTTGAGCCACAGCTACCTGTTATTTCTAAACGCTTATTTGCTGGGCAAACCATATTGCATGTATTAGCCGAACAAGCTCCTGAAGGTTTTCAACCAAGCCATGCAAACCTAGAAGACGTGTACTTTTCTACTTTGCTCAATCATCGTAATAGCCAAGAAGCATAAGGGGGCGCTATGTTTTTTAATATGCTCGCGTTTGAGCTGCGCTATTTTGTGCGCCAGCCTTCGTTTTATATTGTTTCATTAATGTTCTTTTTTATGGCGTTTTTTATCAGCTCTTCTAGCAAATTTCCGCTAGGCGGCGCTAATGTACATATGAATTCGCCTTTCTCAATTATGATGTTAACCATTACATTTTGTGTATTTGCGATGTTTTTGGTAGTTAACTTTGTTGCCAGCTCCGCCATTAGAAATAGTGAAAGTAAAATGGACGAACTGGTTTTTAGTAAGCCTGTTAATCCTATTCCTTATCAAACAGGGCGTTTTTTTGGTGCTTACTTAGTGGTGCTGGTTGTATTTTTAACCGTGCCGTTAGGCGTGCTTTTAGGGGCGCAATTTGGCTTATCAGTTGGGTGGCTCGATAGTGAGCTAGTAGGTCCAAATAAGTTTGTGTATTACGCCGCACCTTATTTTTATATTGCAGTACCAAGTTTACTGGTGCTTTCGGCTATTTTTAACAGCGTAGCTGTCTATTTTAAAACCATGATGTCGGTGTATGTAGCAGCCGTTGTTATTTTTATCGCTTATCAAATCGCCAGTGCTTATTTTGATGATTTAGCATTTAGAAATATAGTTGTTTACGCCGACCCATTTGGCTTGGGGTCTTTAATTGATTTGACGCGTTACTGGACTGTGAGTGATAAAAATACAGAAGTGCTTACCCTCAGCGGTGATTTGTTAGTTAACCGTATTTTGTGGGTTGTACTGGGCTTAGCTATGTTTTTTAGCCTTGGAAGATTAAGTAACCGCATAGTAGCTAAAAAACAGAAAAAGCAATTTAAAGTCTCTGCATTTGTGCAAAATAAACAAGCTGCACTGATTAATAATGCTAAAAATTACAAGTCTGCAGGAGCAAGTACGCAATCGCAGTTAATAATGCGCAGTATATTTGAACTTAAACAAGTAATATTTAGCGCGCCATTTATGATTTTAGCGGGTGTAAGTATTGTAACGCTTATGATTCCGCTGTTTGCTCCCATTGGCGCTTACGGTACAACTAACTGGCCAATTACCGCGAATATGGTCAATATTATTAGCGGTATTTCGGGTTTATTTTTGTTTGTTATTATCGCTTTTTATAGCGCTGAGCTTGTTTGGCGAGAACGTCAAAGTGGTATGGGCGATATTGTTGACAGCTTTCCAGTACACAACAGCGTTTTTTGGGTATCAAAAATACTGGCGTTAATAACAGCTATTTCAGGCTTGTTTCTTGTTGGGATGGTGCTAACAATTACAGTGCAGCTATTTAAAGGGCAATTTAATTTAGAGTTAGGGCAGTATTTATTCAGGATTGTTTATTTATCGCTTTTACCGTTAATTATGCTTACGGTGCTTGCCTTCTTTTTACAAATTATTAGCCCAAATAAATACGTAGGAATGGGGTTATTTATTTTGTACTACATAGTGCAAATGGTAATGGATTCGTATGGATTTGAACACAATATGTATCATTTTTCGAAAAGCAGTAGTGTACCGTACTCTGATATAAACGGCTATGGACACTTTTTACAAGCAGCGCATTGGTACACATTGTATTGGGGTGCATTAAGTCTTGTTTTGGCTATCGTAGGATTTGCGTTATGGCATAGAGGACCTTCACAAACGCTGCGTACACGCCTGTCTATGCTTCGTTATAATATGTCGTTAAAGGGGCAAGTAATTGTTTGTGTTAGTGCACTGGTGTTTGTTGGTGCAGGTTATAACATTTATTACAATACGCGTGTTTTAAACGAATTTACCACAAGTGATGCGTTTCAAGACAAGCAAGTAAGCTATGAAAAACAGTTTGCACAATACAAAGATTTAGCCGTGCCTATGGTGACAGATGTAGACTTAACTGTTGATATTTATCCTAAAAAGCGTGCTTTGAGTGCAGTTGCAAAAATAAAGTTTACTAATACATCTAATGAGCCAATTTCGCGAGTGCTAATAAGTTCACCGCAACACGCCAAAAGCTGGGATGTAACGATGGCTGGCGGTAAAATTGTTGAAAAATTACCAGCGCTTTATTCTGCATGGTTTGAATTTGATCAGCCCCTTATGCCAAATGAAATAAGAGAAGGGCAGCTGTCTGTCACTCGCGATCATACAGGCTTTACCGATAGTGGCTCTGATACACAGTTAGTGGCTAATGGCACGTTTATTAATAACTGGGAGCTGTTTCCCAATTTTGGTTACAACCGTCGTTTACAGGTGGCTGATAAATTTGAGCGCCGTAAACATGATTTACCTGAGCTAGAACGAGCAAATAAACTTGAAGATAGCCAGTACTATACACAAAGTGATTTTGGTCAAGCCACGGGGTTTATTAACTTTAAAGCAACGGTAACGACCGATGAATCGCAATTTGCGATTACGCCTGGTTATTTACAAAGTGAAAGCGTAAAAGATGGGCGCCGAACCTTTGTTTATGAAATGGATGCACCTATTATAAACTTTTATGCGGTGCAGTCGGCCGAACTGGAAAGTAAAAAGGTTGAGCATAATGGTGTAAATATTGAGGTTTATTTCCATAAAAGTCATGCGTGGAATGTTGACCGCATGATTGAATCGGTTCAAGACTCGATAGATTATTTTACACAAGCATTTGGCCCCTATCAGCATAAGCAATTACGTATTATTGAATTCCCTCGCTATCGCTCATTTGCGCAAAGTTTTGCTAATACTGTTCCTTATTCAGAAAGCATTGGTTTTGTTACAGACTCAAGGGATGAAAGTAAAATTGACCTACCTTACTATGTAACCGCACATGAAGTGGCGCATCAGTGGTGGGGTCATCAAGTATCAGGCGCCAATGTAGAAGGCGCCGCCGTTATGTCGGAGACGCTTTCACAATACAGTGCCCTTATGGTGCTTGAAAAGCGCTTTGGCCCAGAAAAGCTACGTAAGTTTTTAAAATACGAATTAGATAGGTATTTAATGGGCCGCACTGGAGAAGCGTTTGAAGAAATGCCGCTATATAAAACACAAGCCCAGCAATACCTTCATTACAATAAAGGATCTGTGGTGATGATGGCGATTTATGATCGCTTAGGTGAAAAACGTTTAAACGCTGCCCTTAAGGCATTTTTAAATGAGTTTAGATACCAGTCAACGCCATACCCAACAACGCTTGATTTACTCAGTTATTTAAAACAAGATGCAACGCAAGCTGAGCAAAGCTTTATTGATGATCAGTTTAAATATATCACTTTGTATGAGCTAGAAATGAAAGAGGTTTCAATTTCAGACGAAGCCGACAGTGATGGCTTTTATAGCGTTACGTTAAACGTTGAAGCTGTTAAGCAACGTGCTGATGGTCAAGGTGAAGAAACAGAACAGCCACTCGACGAGTTAATTGATATTGTGTTGTTTAGCGATGATCCTGAAAACCTACTCGCTGAAGATTTTGTGATTTACTCACAAAAACACCAAATAGTAACGGGCACTAATATCATTGAGTTAAAGGTAAAAGAAAAACCTTTATTTGCAGGAGTCGATCCGTACGTAAAACTGGTTGATAAAGACAATGTAAATAATTTGGCTAAGTTTTAATAGCTGAAACTAAACTTACTCAAAGGCCGCAATTTTGTGGCCTTTTTTTTGTGTAAAAAACTGTTTGAAATCTGTAAGGTTGGCTACATTTTTCACACAGCTTCTTACGCATTAAGTTACTGGGTTACTGTAAAGTTTATTTACTGAAAGTGAGTACCAAGCAAGGACAAACATGAAATCATTAATAATGGGGTTTGTAGTATTAGGCTTAAGCGCCTGTTCTGCCGTTACCATACAGCCACACGCTATCGCAAAAATTACAAGTAAAGCAACCTACGAGGATAGCCGTCCATTTTACTTATGGGGGTTAGTAGGGGAGGAACGCGTGGATGTAAAACAGATTTGTACAGATACACAAGCTGCTCAAATGCAGTCGCAGCAAACATTTAGCGATGGTGCGTTGAGTTTAATTACGCTTGGTATTTATTCACCACACACAGTAAAAGTATGGTGTGAAGAGCAAAATACGCAGGAGGCGTTATGAATCTTAAATTAATTTTAGGCAGTATTACATTTGCTATGTTAACTGGTTGCACAAATATTTATTTTGATAATGGTGTACCTGAAAAAGTTAACAATCAATCACATAATAGCTCTCAGTGGCATCATAATTTTGCTTTAGCTTTGTATGAGGGATCTGATGCGGTTGATTTGAGTGAGCATTGCCCGCAAGGACAATGGCAGACGGTGCATACTTATAAGTCATTTAGTAATGGAGTGGCGGAGATTGTAGTTAATCAGGTAGGCCCAGCTTGGTACCCTAAAACAGTTGAAGTAAGCTGCACTAAGGTACCTTTTAAAGCTGAGTAGCGATTGATGCCAACTATTCGTATCGTAATGCTTCAATAGGGTTTAGCCTTGCTGCTTTAATAGCGGGGGCTAAGCCAAATACAATACCAATGAGAGACGTAAAACCGAACGATAACATCACAGCCCAACCAGGTATGTAAGCATCGGGCATACTGGGAACAATAAACGAAATAAATGTGGCAGCACCATAGCCTATAGCTAGGCCAATTAATCCGCCAAACAACGACAGTACCACTGCTTCCACCAAAAACTGTAGCATAATAAAGCCGGGTGTTGCGCCCAATGCTTTAAGTGTACCTATTACTCGGGTGCGCTCAGTCACCGATACCAACATGATATTCATTACGCCAATACCTCCTACAACAAGGCTTATACCAACAATACCGGCAGTGATCGCCGTAGCGCTCCCCGTAAACTTATCAACATTAGCACGGGCTTTTTCTGCGGTTTCAAATTCAAAGTCGTTTTCTTCACCGTCTTTTAATTTATGTAATTGGCGTAAAATACGTGTTATTTTGGCTAAAGTAAGCTCTTCATCGACCCCTTCTTTAAGTCTAAACATTATTTGTACGTTACTCGTGCTGCTAGCGCCCTCTAGCGCGCTCATAGTACTGATTGGAATATTTATATAATCATCTTGATCAAAGCCAAATAAGCTACCTTGTTTTTCGGCTACTCCAATGATCCTAAACCATTCGCCACCAAGTTTGATATATTCTCCTACGGGGTTGTCGGGTAAATTTAACTTTTCAATAATAGAAGGACCAATAAACGCAACCCGACGGCGTTTTTCGTCATCTTCCGCGCGAATAAAGCGGCCTAATTCTGGAAACGTACGGTATGCTTTTTGATAATCTTGTTCGGTTCCCATTACCCGTGATGAATGACTTTTATTTCCGTATTCAGCGCCACCAGAAAAACGCCATGTAAACATAAGCGCGGTTAGTGTTTCGGCTTCTTTTATGCGTGCTTTTAGTGTTAAAAAGTCGGAGTAAGTCAGCTTTGCGTTTTTACCAACCATTTCTTGCTCAATGCTTGTGAATGGTTTGATTGAGGTTACATCGGGTGCCATGTCAGCAAGTTGATCGTTAATTTGTTTAGTAAAGCCCTGCATAACTGCAACCACAGTTATAACGGCTGCAACACCAATAATAATACCTAAACAGGTTAATGCGCTGCGCATTGCGTTGGCCTTAATAGCCATTAATGCTGCTTTTGTTCCTTCCATAATGGCAATGGCAGATTTAAACATGTTGTTTTTCTCCTTCGCCTTTTTTTACATCACTCACTACCTTACCATCTACCAAGCGGATAACCCGTTGGCAATGGTCTGCAATTTCTTGCTCGTGGGTCACTAAAATAATAGTGTGCCCCTCATTATGTAGTTCATCAAACAAGGTCATTATTTCTGCTGTGGTCTTACTATCAAGATTCCCCGTGGGTTCATCTCCTAGTAAAATATGTGGTTTAGTTACTAATGCGCGAGCAATAGCTACACGTTGACGTTGCCCACCTGAAAGCTGACTGGATAGGTGATCAACCTTGTCGCCAAGACCAACCCGTTGCAATGCTTCAAGTGCTTTTTGTTTGCGTTGTTTTGCGGGTATAAAACGATAAACCAAAGGTTGCATTACATTTTCAAGTGCAGTTGCCCTAGGCAATAAGTTAAAGCTTTGAAAAATAAATCCGACGCTTTCATTACGTTGATGCGCAAGTTCGGTTTCGGTCATACTTTTTACAAGTTTATCTTTTAAAAAGTAATCGCCACTAGTGGGGGTATCTAAGCAGCCAAGTAAGTTCATTAAAGTTGATTTACCTGAGCCTGAAGGGCCAATAATGGCTACATATTCATTTTCATTCATGACGATATTTACATCATCTAACGCTTTAAATACCTGCTCGCCCATTACATATTGTTTGTTGATGTGTTCTAACTTAATTACCGCAGACATTATATTGCTTCCTCGTCTGCATCATTTTTAAGTGAAACAACATCGCCTTCTCGCAGCTTACTAATTGGTCGAGCAGGGCCAATAACCACATTATCGCCTTTGCTTAGCCCTTCTGTTATGGCTTGCTCAATGTCAGACGAAATACCAACACTTACTATTACTTTACTCACGGTATTATCGCTATTTAAGCGCCATACAAAGGTTTTACCCTCTTCTTTTTGTATTGCTTCAATAGGGAGCTTTAAACCGTTTTCGGCAATGCTTGTAGCAATTTCTGCTCGGCAACTCATACCTGCATAAAGCTGGCGATCTGTTGGGTCTAATAGTACTTTAACTCTAAAAGAAAGCCCTTGCGACCCTGGTTGGTTTTTAGCTGATGTACCAATATTAATGACTTTGCCGCTAAAAGGTTTGTTAGGGTAAGCTGCGGCATAAATATCAGCTTGTTGATTTAGTTTTATGCTGGCTATATCTGTTTCATCAACTCGAAGCTCTGCTAAAATAGCGCTAGGGTCGGCAACAAGCATAAGGTCTGAACCAATAATATTAGTTGTGCCTGCAATAACCGTTTCGCCTTCTTTAATATTAACCGAGGCTAGTAAGCCACTCATTGGCGCTCTAAATACACTTTTACTTAGGCGATCTTGTGCTATTTGAAGCGACGCTTGTGCTTGGTTATATGACTCTTTGCGTGATTCGATATCTATTTTTGCTAGATCGCGAGCGCTTTTTATATTTTCAAAGCTTTCTTGATTTCCTAATCCAACATCGTATAGCTCTTTTTGCCTTTTTAATTGACGCTCTAAATTAGCAAGACGAGTTTGGCTATGTTTTATTTCAATTTCGGTTGCACGAAGAACAGCTTGGTTTCGGTTTACTTCTGATTCGAAGGCCGTTGTATCAAGGCGCATTAAAATATCCCCTTGCTTAACGCTTTGCCCTTCTTCTACAAAAACCTTATCGACACGACCAGTTACCTCAGAGCGCAATTGCACTTGGGTATTAAAAACTAGATTGCCCGACGCCATGATTGAATCAGCAATACTTCCTTGCTCAACCTGTGCAATATTTACTAGTGCTTGCTTTTTATCATCTGTTACTTGCTTAGAAACTATTAGGCCTATAAACGCGACTACAGCTATCGTTATTATTATTGCTTTTTTCATATATACATCTGTCCGTGAATAAGTAGCGCAGAGGTAAAATACCTCTGCTTATTAATTACATTGCAGCAATAATTGCCCAAACACCAAAAATAACCAATGTTGGAAGCGCCGAGAAAAGTAACGCTTTATTTGTTGAAAAGTTTGTCCAACATTTTAAGCCAACCATTCCTAGTCCAATCCCCCAAAGACTACTTAGCTTTAATGATTCTAGTAATGTATAAAATGGGCTGCCGGGTTCTAACCCAACAACAAGCTGATTAATTGAATCAAAGTTAAATACTGCTGTTTGAGATATTTGATCGGTACTTGCACTAAGTACAAGCGCTAGCGTACCTAGACTTAAAACAATATTTGGCATTATTGTCCAAATAGTAAAACCATACCAAGCACCATAGCTGTGCTCTGATTCTGGGTCTAATTTAGCAATGAGCATATAATACACAGCCATTATCGCGGCTATGATTGCAGTACCTAATACGATTGATATCATGCTAATCCATACTTGTATTTCGGCGTTTTGTTCAATGCTTTGGCGAATCATTTTTTGCTCGCCAATTGTTGCATCAACACTTGCAGCTGCAACTTGCTCGTTAATCAAAAACTGCATATCAACGGTAGAATAAAAAATATAAATACTCGCCATTGAAACTAAAGAGATTGCTATAAAAGCAAGCCATGACCAACCTTTGGCGTGTTCAACACCATTGAAAGCTTTACTTGGGCTAATGTAAATATCGAGTAGGGCGCTAAATGCGTTAGGTGATTTCATTATTATTCCTTAATAACCTATATGTGATTTGGTAAACACGTGATACCAATGGATAGATTAATAATATAGGAAAAAGTATGTACTAATTTTATTCAATTGTAACCGATTGTTAACAAAGGTGGGCATTGTAAAAGTAATAGCCGTATTACTAAGTCCTATTGTTGCTATGTGGTTTTAATATGATTGACCTAATCAGGAGTAGAGCTTAATAATCACGTTATTATGGCTGTATCTAATGCAAATACAGCCATTCATTTAATTAGCTATCAGATAAGCTTAAACCGCTAGGGTTATCTGTTGCGATATACAATGCTTTTAGTTTTTTATCACCACTTTCGGTTTCAGTAAATTGCTGAAAAGAATAGTTTTTAGAAAAGCTTGAAAGGGTGTCAATAGATGCTTGGTTACTACTTTGCGTATAAGTAAGTTCTATCGCGCAAACCTTTCCTGCACACTCTAGGTCTTGTTGTAAAATGGTAACGTCTTTTAATTCATTTATAATAAATTCGTTTAACTTATCTTTACGTATCTGGGCAACTTCAGAGTATTCAATATCAGACATGCGTTGCAGCAATAGTGAGGTGTCATTTTTAAATACGTCATCTAATGCTTTTTTTGACACAAACTCTTTGCCATTTTCGGTAGAGACAAACTCATCAGAAAATACTTCAGCAGTTAAGACTTGTTGCTCTGGTTTATCTAACTGTTCTTGTGTTATTGAATTGCTTTTATCGGTGATGGGCAACACGTTTTTACCTGTCGATAAAGTTTGTATGGGCTTCATATCAATTACTGGGATGTTTTTGTTGGATTCGATAGCTGATTGTTGAACCGATAGATTAGGCTCTGGTGAGTAATGTAATGTGAGGATAATCGCAAAACTAACTGCAATAACAGAAATAGTAATTAACACTTTATGTTTCATTTTTACTGTCCTTAGTAATCAAAAGCCTAAGCTTTGAAAAGTCCAATTCACTTAACATAGTAAGAACCTACCTTCTAGTTATACAATCATGAATACTTAAACAAATTTGCCTTAGTATAAAAAAAGGGCCAAAAGGCCCTTCAGTTGCAGCAAGTAACACATGTTTGTTTATAGGCTGAAGTCTACAGCGTAAGCAACGTAGACTTTCACATCTGACTCGTCCATATCAGTGTCTGATACGCCAAACGTAAACCCATCTTTTGATACAGAGATACCGTAATCAATGATGTCTTCGTCACCAATGAAATCACCCGAGTAATGGCCTATATGTAAAGCCATTTCTGTACCATTACTGCCAACAGCAAAGCCGTAATCAGCTGTTAAATAAAGTGAGTCACCAAAGTCTGTACCGTCACCACTTGCCGCTGACGTAGCAAGCACTGATGCACCAAAGGTAAACCCTTCAACACTGATGCTACCGTAAATTTCTGAAAAATCAGCATCTGCACTTGATGCCGCGTCTGGGTAAGCATAATAAATGTAACCTACATCGTAGCTAACACCTTCGCTAATATCGCCACCAAAGCCTGCGTAAAAATCTAGCTCGTAGGTCATTTCGTCAGCCCAAGATGCATTAGATACCCATGTACCAGCATAAAACCCAGATTCGTCAGCGTAATCAATACCACCAGAAATAGCTGCGTCGCCACCAGATTGTTCTTGTCCACGCCATAAGTAGTTTGAGGTAGCGGCTACATTAGCAGACACTTCAGCATTTACTGCTGTTGATGTTAGTGATGTGGCAGCCATTAATGCTACGGCGCTAAAAGCGATTGTTTTTTTTAGTTTTAACATGTTCCATTTCCCGTTATATGATTTTTTGCATAGGAAGGCTTTTTATTATGAAGTACCGTAGCCTTTTGATTTATGCGTTTTTATTGTTTAACTGAGAATAGAATTGCACTGTGTATGCCAGCTTGATTTATTTTGTTTGAAATTTAAATTTTATTGTTTATTAACAGTAGGTTGTGTTTGAGTTGTGTATTTTTAATTACAAGGAGGGAATGTTTCTTCGCACATCGCTGGTGCATAAAATAATCAAGCTGCACCATGAAAGTACAGCTTGTTTAGAATTATTTAGCCAAATATGGTGCGCATTAGACTAATTGTTTCGTTTACACTGCGACCTTTTTGAACTTCGCTGATTATTGAATCACGTTTGCTACGAATGTGCTCAGGAATATCATCAGCAGCTAAAGCGCGGTCAACTAAAATTTCAGCCGACTCTTTACCTCTGCGTTGTGTTTTACCCGTTTTAGTGGTGCTACGCTTTGGTTTATTAAGTAATTTAATATAGTTAGAGCTATCTGGTGTTTTGTTATCCGCGTAGTAAAAAAAGCACGGAATAAGCGCTTTAATTGACACTAGTTGCTCTTCTAGTTCATTTGAAGCATTTGCCATTTTGTACCATGACATAGCTTGAATGCCTTTTACAATATCTTGCCAGTAACGCTCAAAATCACTATTTTTGAGTTTAGTAACCGCAAGCGCTGAGCATAATGCGTCTAAACGGCTATTTGTAATTGGCGTAAAAATATCAGGACGACGCATTGCAAGTAGTCGTGTTGCCGGAGCAAGTGTTGGTTTTTCACTGCTATCAGTAAATACTTTGGTGTAAGCGGCTACGAATTGTTGGTACTCGTAATGGGTAATGTCACCTTCAAGAGGAATATTAGCCAGTGCTTCATCAAACGCACCCGGTAAATCACCAATGAGTTGATGAAAAGCTTTAGCGCTTTTAGTCGATGCAAACCACTCAACATCAAAGTCGTATGTGCTTGGATCAAGTGAAGCCATATGCTTGCCAGTAAAAGCAAGAAGGTCTTCAGGGATCATGTCTTTTAATGATTGCTCACGAATACTTTTTACGTAACTTGCTAAACGAAGTTGCTCATCAAGTGCAATAACGTCTTTATGTTGCTCTATAAATACACTTACCACAGGCCAAGGGGCTACACGAAGCGTTTTAACTTGTAAAAAGCTGATAGCCGAAATAAGCTGATCATGCAATTTTTTAAGAACAGGTAGCTGTTGCGGCTCAAGTAGATCGTAGTTAATACGATCTCTGCTTGCGTTTAATAGCTCGTAACACCAAGGTAAAAAATCATCAGGATGGTTTTCTACTTTCACGGCCATAAGGTTAAGGCTTAATTCTGAAGATTGTTTCAGAATGTTCTGATAGATTTGATTTTCTTGCTCGCCTAGTGTCATTTTTGACGGTGAAATTAGCAGTTTTTTCATGCCTTGTAGATACTCCGGATTTATATATATGTATTAGCATTGTTTATTTTAGCTCAAATACGCTAATAACAACAGCGCTGTCCTGCGCGCTGCAATATTATGGTGTTTAAAATTGGGGTTAATCTAATCTGCTCGGTTATTAATCAGCCTCATCTAATATAAAGAGGCTCTCAACGGGCACGTTAAAGTTAGCTGCAATTTTAAGCGCTATAATCACCGACGGCGTAAATCGATTTGTTTCTACAGTGCTTATTGTTTTACGCGATACGCTTATAGCATCGGCAAGTTCTTGCTGCGAAAGCCCTGCCTCTTTACGAAATTTTGCTATGTTATTTTGCACTTTTGTTCCTAATCTTTGCTTTGCCAAAGAATTGATACGCCATATATTAAACACATTACAGCAAGATAAAACGAGGCCATCATGGTGTGAGACACTTCTAAAGCCAAATCATCTGAGAATAAGTAAACGCCACCCATGCTAAAAAGTAAGCCAAGGACTACATGTTTATAGGCAATGGTGTCGATGGTGTTTAAGTACTCATCTTTGTAGGTAAGGTGGTATTTCATTTTCCATGTAAACCCGCCTCTGATCACAAACATACAGAATGAACCTAAAAAAGCAGCAGTGCCAAAAAACAACAGTGGGGCTGATGTTTGAGTAAGCAGTGGGTAAACACTGATGATTAATAAAGTGACTCCCATGAATAATGAGAACCAAGCATTTTGGCCCATAAACTTTTCTTCATTTTTAATATCATGATTTGACATATATCATTTCCTTTTAAAATTTAACATGATGTAACCTCTGGGTGTCAATGTAACCTTGAGGTATCAATGAGTCAATTATTTTTTGTAACCTAAAGGTATCAAAATGTTTCAGGAACGATTCATATGAAATAAGTAAACTGCTTTTATGAGCTTTTTTGTATCTATAGCAATGCTTTTAGGCTTAACACTCGCTATGATAAAAACATAATTTGACCGCTTAAAGGACGAACATGAAAACCTTACTCAAAATTTTTGGTGTAATACTCTTACTCTGTATTGCTTTAATTGTGGCAGCGCCTTTTTTAATTCCTACCGATACCATTTTTAATAAAGTATCAGAGGAAGTTCAAAAAACGACGGGAAGAACGCTAACAATTAAGGGTGACAAAACGCTTAGTGTATTTCCTGCACTAAAGTTAGAGTTGAATGATGTCCACTTTGCTAATATGCAAACAGGTTCGCGAAATGATATGGCAAGTATGCAGCAGTTAGCGATACATATACCTTGGTTCTCGTTATTTGGCGGTGAGTTTAAGCTTGATAAGTTTGTTATTAACGAACCCGATATTTTATTAGAGACAGATAAAAATGGTAAAGCTAACTGGCAGTTGTTTGATGCTGTAGCAGAGCAACCAACAGAGCAAACTGAGCCTGGTGAGGCAATTAAGCTACCTGCTAGCTTTGATATTGAGCTGGGTGAGGTCGCTATTTATGGCGGTACATTTACATATCTAGATGGTCAAACGGGCGCCAAGCAGCAAATTAGCGATTTAGAGCTGGCTATTTTACTTCCTTCATTACGTAAAACCCTTGAAGTTAAAGGGGGGATTACCTATATGCAGGAGCGATTTGAACTAGATTTAAAACTCGATACTCCTGCCAAAGCGATTGAAGGTCAGGCTTTTAATGTATCGCAAAATTTAGATTCGCGCTTGGTTGAATTGACATTTAATGGCTCAATCGCAAAACAAGGGCAAGACATAAAAGGTCAATTAGCACTCAATGGCGAGTCGGTAAAAAATATTGCTAAATGGCAGGGGGTTGACCTAAATGCGAAAGATAATGCGTTTAATGCATTTAGTGTAAATGGTAAAATGCATTTACTGGGTGAAAAATTCAATCTTGAAGAGTTAACTGCAACGCTTGATGAACTTCAAATTAAAGGTAAAAGCGAAATTAGTTTAGGTAACCGTTTAGCCATTAATGCAAATGTAGATTTGGGGATGCTCGATCTTAATCCCTATTTGCCAGATGCCGTTGCTAAAAAAGAACAGCCGACTGAAGACGATAGCAAACCGGCAGAGCCAATTGTTTGGGATGACACTCAAATTGATTTAAGCGCATTAAATGCACTTGATGCTAATGTAGTTATTCGTTCAAGCGGGTTAAAAGTTAACGATATTGAGCTTGGTGCAAACCAATTTACAGTGGCTCTCAAAAATAGCGTGGCTAAATTAAGCCTTGATAGCTTTTCAGCGTATGAAGGCGCTGGTAAAGGTGTAATTACTATTGATGCTCAAATTGTACCTTATAAGATAGCTACAAACTTTAATTTAACAGATATTGATGCACAGCCGTTATTAACTGATGCAACTGGTTTTGACAAGTTACTCGGTAAAGGCTCTTTAAATTGGAATTTATCTACAGTTGGGCAAAGTCAAAAATCGTTTATAAGTGCACTTAATGGCCAATTAGGATTTAAATTTGCAGATGGTGCGGTAAAAGGAGCAAATGTCGCTGAAATGGTTCGTAAAGGTAAAGAAATTATATCAGGGAACTTTGGCGCAGCTTCAGAGGGATTAGATACTGGTTTTGAAGAGGCTGAACAAACAGACTTTTCTGCGCTTACTGGTAGCTTTAATTTTATAAACGGCGTGGGTAAGAATAAAGACCTGTCGCTAATAAGTCCTTTAATTCGTATTTCCGGTGAAGGGGATGTGGATTTACCCCTCACTAAAGTAGATTACCGCTTGGTAACGGGCATTGTGGATTCAATTGAAGGTCAAGGCACAACCGATGACAGTACAGGCTTTAAAATACCATTGCGTATAAAAGGACCATTTCACGATGTGGGTATAAATTTAGATGTAAGTAATGCCCTGAAAGATGAAGCTAAAAAGAAACTCGATGACGCAAAAGAAAAAGCGAAAGAGAAGGCCAAAGATAAAGTAAAAGACAAATTAAAAGGGCTATTTGGCTAAATAACCACTAGTAAAATAAACAAGGCACTTTTTAAGTGCCTTGTTTATTTTATAACCATTTAAAAAATAGTCACATAGCTTTACCAAGGTTAATAAAATTTCTTCAGTCCTTAAATTAATTAAAAAATAACCTATCGCTGCATGCTCAATGCTGGTACAATTGCCCGCCCTTAAGAGACAACTCGTTTGTTTTTGAGTGGGATTTAATCGAAATGTCTTGATTTTAAACAATTTTAAGACACGTTGTAATTACTACACCGGAGGTCATTAACATGATCCAAATGCAAACTCAGCTGGAAGTTGCTGATAACAGCGGCGCTCGCAAAGTGCAGTGTATAAAAGTCCTTGGTGGTTCACACCGTCGCTACGCAGCGATTGGCGACATCATTAAAGTTTCTGTAAAAGAAGCTATTCCTCGCGGTAAAGTGAAGAAAGGTGATGTTAAAAACGCGGTAGTTGTGCGTACCAGAAAAGGTGTTCGCCGTCCAGATGGTTCTCTGATCCGTTTCGACAGCAACGCGGCTGTTATCTTAAATGATAACTTGCAGCCAATTGGTACACGTATTTTCGGCCCTGTGACTCGCGAACTTCGTAATGACAAGTTCATGAAAATCGTTTCACTAGCCCCAGAAGTACTGTAAGGAGCCAATCATGGCAGCAAAAATCCGTCGTGGTGACGAAGTAATCGTACTAGCAGGTAAAGACAAAGGTAAGCGCGGTAAAGTGCTTTCAGTTGTTACTGAATCTGGTCGAATCTTTGTCGAAGGCATAAACTTGATCAAGAAACACCAAAAGCCGGTTCCACAATTGAACCAAGCTGGCGGCATTGTTGAGAAAGAAGCGTCTATGGACGCATCAAACGTTGCGATCTTCAACTCGGAAACGAGTAAAGCAGATCGTGTAGGTTTCAAGATTGAAGATGGTAAGAAATTACGTATCTTTAAATCTACTGGTAAAACTATCTAATAGTTGGAGTAGAATGATGGCGAAACTGCATGAAGTATATAAAGACAAAGTAGTAGCTGAACTTCAAGAGAAGTTTGGTTTCAGCTCTGTCATGCAAGTCCCTCAGATCGAAAAGATCACATTAAATATGGGCGTGGGCGAAGCCCTAGCTGACAAGAAAATTTTAGATCACGCTGTAGCTGATTTAACTGCAATCTCTGGTCAGAAACCTTTAATCACTAAAGCACGCAAATCTGTTGCTGGCTTTAAAGTGCGTGAAGGCTACCCAATTGGTTGTAAAGTAACCCTACGCGGCGAGCGTATGTGGGACTTTTTTGAGCGTTTGGTATCAATCGCTATCCCACGTATTCGTGACTTCCGTGGCGTAAGTGCTAAGTCTTTTGATGGACGTGGTAACTACAGCATGGGCGTACGTGAACAAATCATCTTCCCAGAAATCGATTACGATAAAGTAGACCGTGTACGCGGTATGGATATCACTATCACTACTTCTGCGAAATCTGATGAGGAAGGCCGTGCGTTGTTAGAAGCGTTTAACTTCCCATTTAAGAAATAAGGGTAGGGTTATGGCAAAGAATTCTATGAAAGCGCGCGAAGCAAAGCGCACAAAACTAGTTGCTCAGTATGCTGAAAAGCGTGCTGCACTAAAAGCTATCATCAGTGATGTTAATACATCTGAAGATGATCGTTGGGACGCGGTACTTAAGCTACAAGCTTTACCACGTGATTCTAGCCCTGCACGTCAACGTAATCGTTGTAACATTACGGGCCGCCCACATGGTTTCCTTCGCAAATTCGGCATGAGCCGTATTAAAGTTCGCGAAGCAGCTATGCGCGGTGAAATTCCTGGCCTTAAAAAGGCTAGCTGGTAATAGAATCATGGGAGTAAGACTATGAGCTTGCAAGATCCTATCGCGGATTTGTTCACACGTATCCGTAACGGTCAATCAGCGAAGAAAGTATCTGTAACGATGCCAACTTCAAAGCTGAAAGTAGCATTAGCTAAAGTACTAAAAGACGAAGGTTACATCGTAGACTACGCAGTTAACGGTGAAGTTAAACCTGAGCTTTCTATCGAGTTGAAGTACTTCGAAGGCAAAGCTGTAATTGAAAATATCCAGCGTGTAAGTCGCCCTGGTTTACGTATCTATAAGAAACGTGACGAATTACCTAAGGTAATGGGTGGTCTTGGTATCGCTATCGTATCAACTTCTAAAGGCCTAATGACAGACCGCGCAGCACGTAGTGCTGGTGTTGGTGGTGAAATCATTGGCTTTGTAGCTTAATCGGAGGGGAACTATGTCTCGCATAGCAAAGGCACCAATTAATGTTCCTGCCGGTGTAGAAGTTACATTGAAAGGCCAGGAAATCACAGTTAAAGGCAAAAACGGTGAACTTACTCGTACTATCAACGACGCAGTTGAAGTACAAGTTAACGACAACGTTATTACAACTTTACCTCGTGAAGGCGTAGCAAATGCATGGGCACAAGCAGGTACTGCTCGCGCTCTAATCAACAACATGGTTGTTGGTACGCATGAAGGTTACGAGAAGAAACTTCAGTTAGTAGGCGTTGGTTACCGTGCTGCAGCTAAGGGTAAAGTTTTAGACTTAACACTTGGTTTCTCACACCCAGTTAATTTCGCAGTTCCTGAAGGGATTACGATTGAAACTCCAAGCCAAACAGAAGTTCTAGTTAAGGGCGTAGATAAGCAGTTAGTTGGTCAAACAGCTGCTAACATTCGTGCATACCGTAAACCTGAGCCTTATAAAGGTAAAGGTGTTCGCTATTCAGATGAGAATGTACGCCGTAAAGAGGCTAAGAAGAAGTAAGGTAAGACGATGGATAAAAAAACAGCTCGTCTACGTCGTGCTAAACGCACTCGTAGAAATTATATTGAACAAGGCACAACGCGTCTTGTTATCCACCGCACGCCACGTCACATTTACGCTCAAGTAATTAATGCTGAGGGTAATGTACTGGCTGCTGCTTCTACTGTTGAGAAGGCTATTAGCGAAACAGTTAAAGGCACCGGTAACGTTGAAGCTGCGCAAGCAGTTGGCAAAGCGGTTGCTGAACGTGCGGCTGACAAAGGCATCGAAAAGATTGCTTTTGATCGCAGTGGCTTTAAATATCACGGCCGTGTGAAGGCGCTAGCTGATGCTGCGCGTGAAGCCGGTTTGCAATTCTAGGAGTAGACAATGGCTAACGTAGAAGCAAAGCAACAACAGCCTGATCTAGCTGAAAAGCTAATCGCGGTAAACCGTGTGTCTAAAGTAGTTAAAGGTGGTCGTATCTTTAGCTTTACTGCACTAACTGTAGTTGGTGACGGCGCAGGTAAAGTAGGTTTTGGTTATGGTAAAGCACGTGAAGTTCCAGCTGCTATTCAAAAAGCAATGGAAAAAGCACGTCGCAACATGATCAATGTAGACCTAAATGGCAATACATTACAGCATCCTGTTAAGGGACGTCATGCTGGCTCACTAGTGTTCATGAAACCAGCCTCTGAAGGTACTGGTATCATCGCAGGTGGCGCTATGCGTGCAGTACTAGAAGTGACTGGTGTTCAGAACGTACTATCTAAATGTTACGGTTCTACTAACCCAATCAACGTAGTACGTGCAACGATTTCGGCTCTTGAGAATATGAATTCTCCACAGTCTATCGCTGCAAAACGTGGCCTTCGCGTAGAAGAAATACTGGGGTAACCATGGCTAATCAAACTGTAAAAGTAACACAAGTAAAAAGCTCTATCGGTCGTTTACCGAAGCATAAAGCTACATTACGCGGTCTTGGTTTACGTCGTATCAATCACACTGTTGAGTTAGAAGACACAGCATGTGTACGTGGTATGATAAACAAGGTTTCTTACATGGTTAAGGTAGAGGGTTAATTTCATGCATTTGAATACACTTTCACCTGCTGCAGGTTCAAAAACTGCCCCTAAACGTGTTGGTCGTGGTATCGGTTCTGGTCTTGGTAAGACTGGTGGCCGTGGTCACAAAGGTCAAAAGTCACGTTCTGGCGGTAAAGTACGCGTTGGTTTTGAAGGCGGTCAAATGCCTATGCAACGTCGTCTACCTAAATTTGGTTTTACTTCACGCAAATCTTTAGTATCTGCAGAAGTTAACCTTTTTGAAATCGCTAAAGTTGAAGGCGATGTGGTAGACCTAAGCGCGTTACAAGCAGCTGGTCTAGTTAAAAAGAACGTTCTTTTCGTTAAAGTTGTTAAATCTGGTGAAGTTTCACGCGCTGTTACACTTAAAGGCCTTAAAGCCTCTAAGGGTGCACGCGAAGCTATTGAAGCTGCCGGAGGCAAGGTAGAAGACTAAGGAAGTACAAATGGCTAAACCAGGTCAAGATACACAAAGTGCACAAAGTGGGCTTTCGGAATTGAAGCGTCGATTACTCTTCGTATTGGGCGCTATCATAATTTACCGTCTAGGTTCATTTGTGCCGATCCCTGGGATTGACGCCGCTGTACTTGCCGATTTCTTCGAGCAACAAAAGGGCACCATTGTTGAAATGTTCAACATGTTCAGTGGTGGTGCACTTGAGCGAGCTTCAGTGTTAGCACTGGGTATTATGCCGTATATCTCGGCTTCGATTATTACGCAACTATTAACGCATATGTATCCTCCGTTTATAGAGCTTAAGAAAGAAGGTGAGCAAGGGCGTAAAAAAATTAGCCAGTACACACGCTACGGCACGCTTGTGCTAGCTACTATTCAATCTATCGGTATTGCTACTAGCTTACCGGGCATGATGAACGGGTTAGTTGTTAACCCGGGTATGGGTTTCTATTTCACCGCTGTGGTGAGTTTAGTAACAGGTACTATGTTCCTTATGTGGTTGGGTGAACAAATAACAGAACGTGGTATCGGTAACGGTATTTCAGTTCTAATATTTGTTGGTATTGTAGCTAACTTGCCGTCTGCTATTGGTTCGACAGTCGAAATGGCGCGCCAAGGTGATTTGAATGTTTTTGTACTACTTATGGTTGCGGTTATAGTATTCGCTGTTACTTATCTTGTAGTGTTTTTCGAACGTGGACAACGACGTATTGTTGTTAACTACGCTAAACGCCAACAAGGTCGTCAAGTATTTGCTGCTCAAAGCACGCATTTACCACTAAAAGTAAACATGGCGGGTGTTATTCCACCAATCTTTGCTAGTAGTATAATTCTGTTCCCTGGTACAATTGCTAGCTGGTTCGGCCAAGGTGAAGGTCCTGTCGCTGATGCATTACAAGCTGTAGCTACAACGTTGACTCCAGGTCAACCTTTGTACTCACTTGTTTTAGCTGCGGCTATTATCTTCTTCTGCTTTTTCTATACAGCGTTGGTATTTAATCCGCGTGAAACTGCAGATAACCTTAAGAAATCTGGCGCATTTATCCCAGGTATTCGTCCAGGTGAGCAGACATCTAAATACATTGATAAAGTGATGACACGCCTGACATTGGCAGGTGCTTTGTATATAACCTTTATCTGTCTGGTGCCCGAATTCATGACTATGGCATGGCAAACGCCATTCTATTTCGGCGGTACATCAATTTTGATTATCGTTGTTGTAATCATGGACTTTATGGCACAAGTACAGACTCACCTGATGTCTCATCAGTATGATTCTGTGCTGAAAAAAGCGAACCTTAAAGGCTACGGTCGATAAGGTCAGTTTACGGAGTTGAGCAATGAAAGTACGTGCTTCCGTTAAGAAAATATGCCGTAACTGTAAAGTTATTAAACGTGCTGGTGTAGTACGCGTAATTTGCAGTGAGCCTAAGCATAAGCAAAGGCAAGGCTAAGTAAACAGTCGTGCAGGCTGAGATTTCTCGGCCTGTGTTTTTAGTAGTGATTTGGTCTTCGTTTGAGTATCCTTACGGGCTTTTCAAACTTTTGATTACCAAATTCGAATATAGGAGATGTGTTAGTGGCCCGTATTGCTGGCATTAACGTCCCTGATCATAAACATGCAGTTATTGGTTTAACAGCTATTTATGGCATAGGTAAGACTCGCTCTAAGGCTATCTTAGCAGCGACTGGTATCGCCGAAACCACAAAAATCGGTGAACTTTCTGACGAAACACTTGACGTACTGCGTGATGCAGTTGGCAAGTACACTGTTGAAGGTGACCTTCGTCGTGAAGTTACATTAAATATCAAGCGCCTTATGGACCTTGGTTGTTACCGTGGCCTACGTCACCGTCGCTCTTTACCACTTCGTGGTCAAAGAACTAAGACTAACGCGCGTACCCGTAAGGGTCCTCGTAAGCCTATTAAGCGATAAGGGGATAGTATTATGGCTAAGACACCAATTCGTCGTAAAAAGGTTAAAAAACAAGTTGCTGATGGTATGGCTCATGTTCATGCTTCTTTCAACAACACTATTGTAACGATTACCGACCGTCAAGGTAATGCACTATCATGGGCTACTGCCGGTGGTTCAGGTTTCCGTGGTTCACGTAAATCTACACCATTTGCTGCTCAGGTTGCTGCAGAGCGTGCAGGTACTGCTGCTCAAGAATACGGTTTAAAAAATCTAGAAGTTTTCATCAAAGGTCCAGGTCCAGGTCGTGAATCTGCTGTACGTGCTTTGAATGCTGCTGGTTACCGTATTACCAACATTACTGACGTGACGCCAATACCACATAATGGTTGTCGTCCACCGAAGAAACGTCGCGTTTAACAATAGGTTAGGAGAAATAACATGGCAAGATATTTGGGCCCTAAGCTCAAGCTGAGTCGTCGTGAAGGTACTGACCTGTTCCTTAAGAGCGGCGTAAGAGCTATCGACTCTAAGTGTAAACTTGAGACTGCACCTGGTCAGCACGGCGCTCGTAAAGGTCGTCTATCTGATTACGGTTTACAATTACGTGAAAAGCAAAAAGTTCGTCGTATCTACGGTGTACTAGAAAAGCAGTTCCGTAACTACTATAAAGAAGCTGCTCGCCTTAAAGGTAATACAGGTGAAAACTTGTTACAGCTTTTAGAGCAACGTTTAGACAATGTTGTATATCGCATGGGTTTTGCTAGCACACGCGCTGAAGCACGTCAGTTAGTAAGCCACAAAGCGATTCTAGTTAATGGTCGTGTTGTGAACATTCCTTCATACGTAATTACTCCAGAAGATACTGTAGTAATCCGTGAGAAGTCTAAGACACAAGCACGTATCATCGCTGCTCTAGAGTTGGCTGAGCAACGTGAAAAGCCGACTTGGGTTGAAGTTGACGGTAAGAAATTGGAAGGCAGCTTTAAGCGTCTACCTGAGCGTTCAGACCTGTCTGCGGACATTAATGAACAACTAATCGTCGAACTTTACTCTAAGTAAAGTTAAGAGTTAAGAGAGGATAAAATGCAGGGTTCTGTTACAGAATTTCTAAAACCAAGGTTAGTCGACATCGACGCTATAAACCCAACGCGTTCTAAAATAGTTTTAGAACCATTAGAGCGTGGCTTTGGTCACACTCTGGGTAATGCTTTACGCCGTATATTACTTTCATCTATGCCTGGATGTGCAGTAACTGAAGTAGAAATCGACGGTGTATTACATGAGTACAGCGCGAAAGAAGGCGTTCAAGAAGACATCATTGAAATACTATTAAACCTTAAAGGTTTAGCAGTAACGTTAGAAGGCAAAGATGAAGTTTTTCTGACCCTGACTAAATCTGGTGTAGGCCCTGTTACTGCGGCTGATATTCAGCACGATGGCGATGTAACAATTGCTAATCCAGATCACGTTATCTGTAATTTAACTACAGGTAACAGCGAGATCAGCATGCGTATTCGTGTTGAGCGCGGTCGTGGTTATGTGCCGGCATCTAGTCGTTTATCCTCTGATGACGATGAGCGTCCAATTGGTAGATTGTTGCTTGATGCATCATTCAGCCCAGTTGAACGTATTGCGTACTCGGTTGAATCAGCTCGAGTTGAGCAACGTACAGATTTAGACAAATTAATCATTGATATGGAAACAAACGGTACATTAGATCCTGAAGAAGCGATCCGCCGTGCGTCTACTATCTTAGCTGAGCAATTAGATGCATTCGTAGATTTACGTGATGTAACTGAGCCAGAAGAGAAAGAAGAGAAACCAGAATTCGATCCTATTCTGCTTCGTCCAGTCGATGATCTTGAACTAACAGTACGCTCAGCAAATTGTTTGAAAGCCGAGCAAATTCAATATATCGGTGATTTAGTTCAGCGCACTGAAGTTGAGCTTCTTAAAACGCCTAATTTAGGTAAGAAGTCTCTAACTGAAATTAAAGACGTGCTAGCTTCACGTGGTCTTTCTCTAGGTATGCGCCTAGAAAATTGGCCACCTGCAAGTTTAGCTGAATAATCTAAATCACTATATTAGTTTAGTTAGAAGGATAGGGTCATGCGCCATCGTAAGAGTGGTCGTCAATTAAACCGTAACAGTAGCCATCGTAAAGCGATGTTCAGCAATATGGCAGGTTCTTTGGTGAAACATGAAATCATCAAAACAACTTTGCCAAAAGCGAAAGAGTTACGTCGTGTAATTGAACCTTTAATCACACTGGCTAAGACTGACAGTGTAGCAAACCGCCGTTTAGCGTTTGCTCGCACGCGCGACAATGAAGTTGTTGGTAAATTATTCAGTGAAATCGGTCCACGTAATGCGGATCGTCCAGGTGGTTACACTCGTATTCTTAAGTGTGGCTTCCGTACTGGTGATAATGCACCAATGGCTTATATTGAACTAGTTGGTCGCCCAGCGACTAGCGAAGAAGTTCAAGAAGACGCACAGTCTGCAGAGTAAGTCTTAAAGAAACCTAAAAGCCGAGCATATGCTCGGCTTTTTTAATGTCTAAATTTCACTCAAACCGGATATACCGTTTGCTCGATATTATTAGTAAATTAACTCTCCTTCCTTTCATCTTGTAAATCAGCCTGATTAGAATAGAAAACAATAGTGCAATTGTATTGAGAATTGTTACTTTTTACTTACTGAAAAAGTTATTTATTCAATAGCGCCATAACATCGTAACGACTGAGATGGTTGATTGGTATAAACAGAAAAAAGCCATAACAGATTATATGTAGTAATAGCGTATTAACTTTACACACTTGAATTTCTGACTGATGAACTTATTTGCCACAAATCTAAATGGCCATGTTTAATTAAACAATTAGTTTTCTGGATAATCTAAGCAGCAATTATAAAAAGCTTCTTTCAAACAATCAGCTTTAATAGCTTTAAAGGTCAAATATGAGTAGGTTTAGTTGCCTTTTTGACCGTTTAGCCTAAATTCCCAGCGAACAACATGTTTTTTCACGTTTTCTTCAAAAAAGGGTTG
>NZ_PNDY01000035.1:0-21403 GCF_005886645.1 Pseudoalteromonas sp. S408
GCAATAACGAAGGGAATATTCACCTCAGCGCAGGCTATGATAAAAGGCTGTTCAAGACGACCAGTCGCCTCAATAGTAACGCGTGTTACTGGGTGTTTTTTTAAGATTTGAATAGCGTGTTTAATGCCACTTTGATTATTTTCTACAGTAAAGTAAATGTCTAAAGGCCTGATATAAATATCGAGTTGTGTTTTACCTGTATCGACACCGACGTTAATTTCATTTTGATTATTTATTGTTTTCATAATAAGCTGACTCTGCCTTGCTATTCGGGCTCGAGGCCCCGTTGACTATCCGAGTTTAATGCTTGGAGTTTATACAGCGTTCTAACTTGTTACCGGTCTCTCAATAGAGGAGCCTACGCTCAATCGAACTACTGTATAAAAGGCTTTGGTTGCAGCCAAAGCTTGGGCCTCACATTACCCGAACTAGGTTAAAGTATTAATTAATTTATGGGTTTATTATCCATACAAGGCAATAAAGCAGGAAAATTTACAGTTGGCTGTTTTCACTGCGTTCAACAATTTTAACCAACTAATAAATTTCCCCTTATTGGGGCGTTATATGCCTAGGGGAAATCGAGCACTTGAAATACATAGATGTAAATTGGAACCATGAATGGAGCGTATACCCTATAAGGCTGGTTTCAGAGATTGGTGCTGATAACTTCGAAACTAGGAAACTTGAGTTTTTCTCTGACGGCACTGCGGGCTTTGCTACAGGTAATCAAGGTTCGAAAACAACATTACTTGGAACTGATGTAGTCCCTAGTATCGAGGAAATAAACTCAGATCCTTTATTTGTCGCTAAGGTTATTACTCAGCGAGAGTTTGACAAACTTTGGGAAATACATGTTGTAAACGGCATATAACAAAGCAAATTAAAAGTGCGGACAAAAAACAGTTGGCTTTGTTCGTGCCTCACAAATTATAGCCAACTATTTTTAGCCGTTTACTTGCGGCGTTATGCACCTACGGACACATTGAATGGACTCAGACATTGAATTAGATATAAGCTTCAGGTTCTTATCGCTTTCAGAAACTTTAGCCAACGAGATCAAACCCCTTGTTAAAGCTTCATCTTATCGACCTAATAGGAAATTAGGTGGTTTTGTCGTGTGTGTGCCTCTGACACCAACTTCACTGGAATTTATTGAAAGCTTTGTAAGCTCCCATGATGTTGATATAGAAAGTACTGATATTTTCGTATCATTTACTACTGAGTACGATTCAAGAATCATAGAATTGCCAAACATTATCACGAAAGCTTCTTTTTCTATTGGCTCACCAGTTACACTTTCATATACGGTGGTTTAGGTGCATAACAAAACACTGTAGTCACTCGCTGGCGCTCGTTGGGACACAAACACGCAGGCTCCCTTCGCTTCGCTCCGTATTATAGCCTGCGTATTTGTGCCCCTAAGTGGGGTGTTATAAGCCGAGGGAAGATATGAGTTTACCGAGGGAACAATTAGCAAAAGTTAGAACTCCGTTTAGGGTTCTAGCGGGTTTCATCTTTGTACTTTCATTGTTTGCTATTTTAGCTACTGTAACTTTTGCGTTCGCAGAACTATATGATCATATTATTTGGCTTTTAGGTGTTGTGACGTTTGGCATGTCATATATATCTGGGCATGTTGTATTTACAGGTTATGCCCCCAAATTTTTACTGTTTACGCATGGTGCTAAAGATGGCTTATAACAAGTGACTAACGTTATGATTGTCCACAAGTGGCACGTATGCGACTGTCAGATTTGATCACAATAAAAAAATTAAATCTGACTGGTTAGTTAAGACTTATTCAATTAGTCCTTGCTCTAAAAGCGAAGCGCCTCTTACGCTCTTTGTGAATCGTTCACTTAATGGTTTCATCCATCAAGTTAAACGTATTCGTTTTATTCTGGCAAAAAAAACATATTGCACAAAGAGAAATGAATGAGAAGTAAATGAGAAGTAAATGAGGAAAACAAAAGCCAAAAGACTTTAAGCTAATGACTACTCTAAAAGCGCAGCGCCTCTTCCCCTCTTTGTGAACATTTCACTTTTTTGCTTCTAGCAATCACGGAATCGCGCAATATATTTTTAGATAAATGTAACTATGTGTGTATTGAACACACCAGCTAGGTTAATTGTTCAAGCTCTGTGATAAGCACGAGAGCCTCTGCATTAGTTGACCCACACACATCAACTGTGGCAGTAAAATCACTGCATACTTTTGGTCGAGACTCATCGCCAAATAACTTACATAAATTGTTCTCATCTAGCTGAATACAACGTTCTCCGGCCTTTTTGCCATTTGGCATACCCGGTATTGGCGAGCTAATACTTGGCGCAATACAACATGCACCGCAGCCTAATCGACACGTCATTGGCTCTGTTTTCATAACACCCTCTATTTAAATTAACCACATATTTAACAATACAGACTCATTTTTAGAGCCAAATATTTTTTTGTAATACACATATGTAATGCTTTGTTACATCTTCAAACGCCTTGTAAACACTTTATTGCGTATTATTGCCCTATCACCACTTTTATGAAGGAATGCCTTGTGGCTACTAAAAAACAAATTGTTCTTCCAATCGCAGTTTTAGCTGCCGGGATTGCACTGGCAATTGGCTTTTCAAATATGAAAACGCCGCCTGAAGAAAAACCAGAGCAAGATACTCGCCCACTGGTTGCTGCACAAACAGTCAACATTGACGCAATAACACTCGACGTAAAATCGTACGGGGTTGTAAAACCTAAAGACCGTACCGAGCTAATTGCACAAGTCAGTGGCCAAGTTATTTCCGTAGCAGATGAATTTGTTGAAGGTGTATTTGTAAAACAAGGCGACATATTAGCACGAATTGATCCAAATGATTACGAAGCAGACCTTATTGAAGCGCAAGCAGGCCTTGCTCAAGCAAGCTCAGCCCTTGAAATAGAACGCGCCCAAGCACATGTAGCAAAAGCTGAATGGGAACGTATTAAATCAGACTCAAGTGACTCTATTGCTTCAGAGCTTTATTTACGTAAACCACAATTAGCCGAAAAGCTAGCGCGTTACCGCTCTGCACAAGCCAGTGTTAAACGTGCAAAGCGCAACCTAGAACGCACTTATATAAAAGCCCCGTACGACGCCATTATTAATGCACGTACAATAAGCTTAGGCTCTGTAGTAAACCCGGGCAGTAGCTTTGGCGCATTAAGTGCAACATCGATTGCAGAAGTGCGTTTACCTGTAGCCGATAGCGAAATGCAATACCTGGCCAATGGCGGCATTGGTGCCACCGTGACCCTTAATGCAGAATTTGCTGGCAAGCAAACGTCATGGAAAGCCGAAGTTGTGCGTAGCGAAGGCGTTATAGATCAAGTAAGCCGTATGAGTTATTTAGTTGCGCAACTGCCCACACCATACGCAGATAATACTAAACCACTGCGTTTTGGTTCATACATTAATGCAACCATTGAAGGGCGCCCCCTTGATAACGCAATTATTGTCCCGCATCACCTTGTTAAAGATAAACAAATTGCCATATTAAACGCGAACAATACCTTAAGCTTTAAAACACTGAATATTGTACGTGAACAAGATGGCATGGTAATAGCCGACCAAGGATTACAACTTGGCGAACAGTTGATTACCTCAGCACTAGAATACCCAAGCGAAGGAATGGCTGTTAAAACAGATGAAAATGACGAACAAGGCGAAGTAACACAGCTTGCGCTTAAAGAGGACACCTTATGAGTACCTCTGAAAAGGGCTTAATTGCCTGGTTTGCTCGCAACCCTGTTGCAGCAAATTTAATCATGATTTTTATTCTGGTTGGCGGTTTATTAACAGCCTTAACAATTCGTAAGCAAGCATTTCCGCAATTTGAAAGTAACTGGGTAAGTGTTCAAGCCGTTTACCCTGGCGCCGCACCGCAAGAGGTTGAAGAAGGCATTACAATAAAAATTGAAGAAAACCTAGAGGGATTAGAGGGCATTAAACGCTTTATAACCTACTCTAATCGCGGTTATGCACAGGCGTGGATTGAAATTGAAGACAAATACGACCTTCAAGAAGCCTTAGATGAAATAAAAGCCCAAGTAGATTCTATTAACTCGTTTCCAGCAGGTATGGAAAGGCCTATTATTCAGCGTGATAAATTTCAACAAGAAGTAATGTTCATTGCGCTATATGGAGATATGACCTATGCACAACTAAAAGAGCTCGGCCGAGATATAGAAGATGAATTACTTGCTTTACCTGGCGTTAATTTAGTCAGCTTTTTTAGCGGCTTAAATTATGAAATAGGCATTGAGATTAGTCCAGACAAACTGCGTGAATACGGACTTACTTTTAGAGATGTATCAAACGCTGTAAGAAACTTCTCAACTAATATGTCGGCAGGGCAAATTCGTTCAGACAACGGGTATATTTCTATGCGTGTTGAAAAACAAGCATACAAAGGCAATGAATTTGAACAGTTACCTTTAATTACCCTTGCTGATGGCGCACAAATATATTTAGGCGATGTAGCCACTATTAACGATGGTTTTGAAGAAGGCTTATTATATTCAAAGTACAATGGTAAAAACTCGTTAATGTTTGATATTGCAGCATCTAAAGATCAAGACATTACCGACGTTGCCAAGGTACTTAAAAAATACATGGCCGAAAAAGAATCTAAATTACCACAAGGCGTAAAACTTTCCCCTATGGTTGATTTAACCTACTACCTGCAAGGTCGTCTCGATATGATGATCGATAACATGGTATGGGGTGGTGTTTTAGTTATGCTGGTATTGGCATTGTTTTTACCGCTTAGATTAGCATTTTGGGTAATGATGGGGTTACCGGTGTCTTTTTTGGGTGCCTTTTTGTTCATGCCGATAGGCTTTTTAGACATCACCATCAACATGGTGTCGCTGTTTGCCTTTATTATTGTACTCGGTATTGTGGTGGACGACGCAATTGTCGTGGGTGAATCGGCCAGTGCTGAAATAGAAAAACATGGCCACTCTCTCGATAACGTAATCCGCGGTGTTAAACGTGTTGCAATGCCCGCTACATTTGGCGTACTCACCACCATTGCTGCTTTTTTACCTCAAGCTATGGCATCAGGCCCTGGTGCTGCGTTTTCTAAAGCGATTGGTGTCGTTATTATTTTGTGTTTGATTTTTTCGTTAATTGAATCAAAGCTAATATTACCGGCTCATATTGCTGCAATGAACCCACGTAAACCTAACCCTAAAAATCCATTGCATAAGGTGCGTATGGTTGTTGATAAAGGTCTTAAATCGTTTGTTCAAAACTACTACACGCCGTTTATAGGGCACTGTATTCATTACCGCTATACCGTCATTGTTGGGTTTATATGTATTTTAATTATGAGCGCAGGCATGTTTGCAGGCGGTTTAGTTAAATTTGTACCAAACCCTAAAATACAACATGATTTTCCGCGTGTTGTTGTAGAAATGAATCTTGAATCGTCAGAGCAAGCAACACTTGAAACAGCTAAAAAAATTGAAGCCGTACTTCTTAGTGTAGATGAAGAACTTGAAGCACAATACGGTCAAAAAATGATTCGTGACCTATCGATAAGCCTTCGTGGCCGTACAACGGCACAATTAATGGCTGTTCTTATTGAACCTGATAAACGCCCTATTGATACCTTCACTCTTAGCTCATTATGGCGTGAAAAAATGCCACCACTGCCGGGCGTTAAAACGCTAACTATTGAAGACAACTTATTTGGCGGCGGACGAGATGACGGCGACGTAAGTTTTAGACTGCAAGGCAAAGATACCGACAAACTAAAAGAAGTTGCCGCGTTATTAAAAACTAAATTACAAAGCATGGAAGGTGTAGGCGATGTTAACGACTCACTACAAAGCGCTACGGATGAAGTACAACTTGATTTAAAACCACTTGCATACAGCATGGGATTAACCCTTGCAGATGTGGCATCGCAAGTTAGCTTTAGTTACTACGGATTAGAGGCACAACGTATTTTACGCGAAGGGGAAGAGATCAGAGTGATGATCCGCTACCCTGAAAACGAACGTAACTCTATCAGTAATATACACAGCACACGTATTATCACGCCAACAGGTGTTGAGGTGCCGTTAAGTGAAGTGGCACAAATCAGCATTGTAGATGGTGTAAACAGAATTCGTCGTGAAAACGCAAACAGAACAGTCAATGTATGGGCAGCCATTAATACTGATAAAGTTGAACCTTTTGCCATTGTAAAAGAAATCACTGACGAGTATTTACCAACCCTTTTACAAAATTACCCAGGTGTTACCAGTAATGTAGCTGGTCGAGTGCAAGAGGAAATGGAAAGCGCTGATGAACAGTTGCGCGACTTTGCAATTTCACTAATGATTATATTTGCATTATTAGCCATTCCGCTTCGCTCATACTCACAACCGTTGATTATTATGTCGGTCATCCCATTTGGTGTGGTCGGGGCAATGTTCGGACACATGGTACTAGGAATGACCATGAGCGGCCTTTCAATGTTTGGCATCATTGCAGTAGCCGGTATTGTAGTAAACGACTCCCTTGTTATGGTTGATTTTGTAAATAAGGCGCGTGCTGAAGGCGTACCTATAAAAGAAGCTGTTATGCAAGCGGGTGCACGTCGTTTTAGAGCTATATTGCTTACTTCAGTAACCACCTTTATTGGCGTGTTACCGATTATTATGGAAACGAGTTTGCAGGCACAAATTGTAATACCTATGGCAGTATCGCTTGCCTTTGGTGTGCTATTTGCCACCGTGATTACGCTTATTCTTATACCGTGTCAGTATGTCGCGCTTGAGGACACAAAACGAATGATTCGTAAGTGGCGTGGTAAACACCCTATTGTCGATGGCCAACCAACAACGACCAATAGCTAATTAAGTAAACCCCCAACCAAAAAAAGCTCGGCAACATGCCGAGCTTTTTATTTATTATTAAAAATAACCCTCAACCATTTGCTAACTTCCCTTTTTCACTGGTATTTTAACTCTCAGTTTACATTCTTAAAGGATTAACCATGGCTACACTTCAACTTATTTTATTTATCATATTTGCAGTACTAACTATTATTGGATACAGAAAAAACAATCGTAATTTAATGCTATTGGGTGCAATTGTTGTGGCGTTCGCCTTTGTAGGATTAGATTTTATAATGGGAATTGATCATAGCCTGTCTGCTTATTAATAGTTAACAGCAAAAAACACTAAATAGTAAATAGTAAAATTAGTGCTCGTTTTTTATACTTGATACGTTTAGGTACTTAATATTAAAAAGTATAACAATTAAGGAAAACCATGAATTTACCTCACTCTGAACACATTCCTCAAGAAGCGTTTGATTGGTACGACGAATATGCCCACGGTTTAATGGACCGTCGCACATTTATGAAAAAACTTGGTGGCCTTGCAGCACTTGGGATTTCAATGAGTGTGCTCACCAGCGTACTTTTACCTAACTACGCACTTGCAGAGCAAGTCTCGTTTAACGATGACGATATTAAAGCCACCTACGAAGAATTTGATTCGCCAAATGGGTATGGTAAAGGCAAAGGTTACTTAGCCGTTCCCAGCAAAATTGAGGGTAAGCTTCCTGTTGTTTTAGTTATTCACGAAAACCGTGGTTTAAACCCTTACATAAAAGATGTAGCAAGGCGCTTAGCCAAAAAAGGGTTTATTGCCTTTGCACCCGATGCACTCTTCCCGCTTGGTGGTTACCCGGGCAATGACGATGAAGGCCGTGCAATGCAACGCACCATGGACAGAGCTAAAATTCAAAACGACTTTGTCGCCGCCGCTCAGTTTTTAAAAACACACCCTAGCAGCAACGGTAAATTAGGCGCCGTAGGCTTTTGTTTTGGGGGTTATATTGTTAATTACTTAGCAGCCGTTGACAGTTATTTACTCAGCGCTGGGGTGCCTTTTTATGGCACTCCTGCCAGTGAGTCTCTTCACAAAAATATAAAAGCGCCTTTAATGATTCAACTAGGTGAGCTTGATAAACGTGTTAACGCTACATGGCCTGATTATGAAAAAAGCCTAAAAGCTAACAATGTTGAGTACACTATGCACATGTACGAAGGTGCTAATCATGGTTTTCATAACGACTCTACTGGGCGCTATGATGAGCAAAAAGCAGAACTTGCTTGGCAGCGTACCTTAGCATTTTTTAATGAAAAATTAAGCTAAATACCATAAAAAAACGCCGCATAAATGGATAATGTGGCGTTTTAAATTTAAGTATTTAATAATTTAATTATGTAGATATTTAGCTGTTTATGTTCCTGCGCTTTAAAACAAGTAGCGATGTTAAAAACAGAAAAAACAGAAAAAACACACTAAACGCCCCTGCGCTGCTCGAGCCATCTTTATTTTCTATTTTTGCAATTTTTTCTTCTTTTACCCGTGTTTTAAAGCGGGCTAATTCTGCATCTAAATTTAGGCTCATATCGGTAACCGCTAAATTAAACCCTTCAAGTGACTTTTCATTGAGCGTTTCGTCAATACCAATAGCGGTGGTTCTTTTTTCAAGCTTGCTGATACCGGGTGCTCTAAAAAGCATTTTTTTACTTTTTATATCAAAAACAGCAGTGTCGACAAAGGTTTGAATAGTATTTTCATTACCTGGAATCACATACATACCTACAATGGTCCAATACAATAATGCGGCGTTATTTTCATAGGTTTGCGTTACTTGATCGTAAGAAACCAATGCCATTACATCTACATCGTATAGTCGGCCTACTTGTTCAAGCGCTGAAAACCCTTCCCCACCTTTGAGGTACGTACTTGGAATCACTTCTATGCGGTCAATGTAATCATATTGTAAAAACGACTTTTTTACTTTTTCGAGCAACGCTACCTCATTTTGACTTTCAATACCGTTTGCTCGCCACTCTTTAGACGGCACAAATGAAATACCCACTGTAACGGGTAATTTTAACACCGGAATTTCTGGTTTATACGCAGCACGGCTATCCTTGTTTGGATAAAGAAAGTCAACCAAACTGCTAGAACGCGTATTTTTATTAGAGTGATTACTGACAAGCGCACTACATGAGGTCAGTAAAAAAACCATCAACATGACAAAAAATGTACTTTTTTTCATTATTATTCCTTTTTAATTAAATTCAGTTATGTGCAAAAGCTCGCCCGAAGGTCCCCATAAATAAATTACTTTACCCCACAGCTCTTGTTTTATCCCTTCAAAGCGAATATCAAAGTGAGTTAACTTACTAATAGTGTTAAAAGCTTCGTTTATGTTTATTACGCACACTTGAAGCATTAAATTTTCAGCAAATTCCTGGTTGTAGTAACGCTGTAAAAACAAACTACATTCACCTGATGTTGCAATGCTTAAATCAGCTGACGCCGGCTCAACATTAAAGCCTAGCGCCTGATAAAATGCACACGATTGTTGATAGTTTTTACACGGAACAAACACTCTAATATCATCTATTTTCATTGTTATCCTGTTGTTATTTAGGTGCAGCAGGGCTTATTAACTTATTTTTGAAAGCGACTTTGATTAGATTCTCATTTTTCTGGGCAATCGTCATCAAATAAACGTTACCCAAGCCCACTAAAACTAGTGCGCATAGATTTTTAGCGATTTAGTTAGAGCAATTTATTTGGGGTTTAACTAAGGCAGGATCTATGTTGTTAATTATCATAAATAAGTAATAATGCAGCATAATAGCCAAACATGCGGCGCCATTTAGATTGCTCTAGGGTAGTTAACCCTTTGCGACTGCATTAATGCGAGTAAAGGCGAAAGCATCGCTCAGTTATTGCTTCGCCCGCTCGGCTGCACACATCGCTCAATAAATTACACGTAGTTGATATCAATGTTCTCTTTTTCATTTGAATTTAGCAGTGAGTTGAATTGTTGATCTATTTCTTCTTTTGAGCCTAAAAGCTGAAAATCGTAACCTTTACCGTTTCCGTCAATAATTATTGATAACCAATTATCACTTATATTAACAATAGAAATTCGCTTAACTTCGATCGACTCTTGACCTGATAAAAACTTAAAGTGACTCCACTTTGGCTTTGAGATTTTTATTGTGTCGGCGCTTCTCTTTATAAGATTATATGGGGAATGTTTAGCTTTATATTCATCGGTAAATCGATACCTAAACGATAAGCATGCAAAAAATAAAAGCAAAAAAGCAGCTTCAATTTCTTTGTTCACATACCAAATTATAAAAAAAGCGATAAACATAACAACGGCAATAAAAGCAAAGCCATTTTTATAATGAGCGTCCTTAATTTTCAACTTAACGATTCCTTTTCAAATACACAATACGTATAAAAACTAATGATTAATTAAGGTAAATTAAAGAGCTTAATTTATCCATTACTTTTTAGATGATTAGCCATCAATAAGAGCGACTTTATAATTAACACAGCTTAGTGCTTAGCGATGCCTCAATCACTTTGCCTTCATTTATCTCTGCATTAATTGTACAGCGTGCCCCATTAATTAAGTTAAGGTTAGGTGCTATATGCCCTATATCGGCATCAAACAGAACTGGGAATATACATTTACCAAGTGCTAATTGAATTGCTTGGTAATAATCAATCTGCTTGTGTGGGCTATTAATAACGGCGCTGCGCCCAAGTATAATACCGTTTACATCAGTAAGTACGCCATTTAGTTTTAATGCAATGAGACTACGTGCTACGGCTGTTGGGCTTAACTCTGCATTTTCAAGGAAGAGCACAAGGCCTTCGGGGGCATACTCTTGTTTAAATCGGTGTAAATCAAGGTATGGAGAGCCAAGCAGTAAGCTGAGCGTATCTAAACAACCACCAAAAAGTCGGCCCGTTATTTCTAATTTACGTGCATCTTTGTAATTTAAACATTGCCATTGCGAAGGCTCAGTAAGTTCGAACAACGCATTCGGTTCGCTTGCATAATCAATTAATTTACTTTGGTATGATGTTGAAGGGACTTGTTCAAATTGCTCGCCTTTTGTGAGCCCTAAAGTGTGAAAAATATTTATACAATTGTACTCAGTTTCATTTGGATGTAGCTGCATTAAGTTAGCAGTATGAAGAGTTGCCCAACCACAACGAGAAGTGAGCACACACGCTAATGTACTAACATCAGAGAACCCCACTAACCACTTGGGTTTAGCCGTTTTCACTATGTTAAAGTCAATATATTGCAAAACGTCTAGGGCGAGCTCTCCACCCCAAGGTGGCATTATTGCAGCAATATTATCGTCAATAAGAAATTGCATTAGCTCTAAAGCTCGCTCTTTAGCGCTGATATTTTGCCTTACACTGTCACCTTCGATGATTTTATACCCTTGCGCTTTTAAACCATTTAGCACCGTATCTAATCGTGTTTGAAAGTGTTTATCAACTCCTGACGAAAACGCACAAATTGCAATATTATCATTAGGCTTAAGTGGCTCAGGAAAATTAATTAAGGACATCAGTACTCTCAATTACTAGGATGTAGTCAACCTAACGTACCCAATAAAGTAGACAAAGTCGAGATTATTAAAGGCATAAAAAAACCGATGTATTAACATCGGTTTTTATGTAACGCTAAAGTGAGGATATATTAAAGGTACTCAACTTCAATGATTTCGTATTCAACGTCGCCCTTTGGTGTTTTAATGGTGACTGCATCATCCATTTGTTTACCAATCAAACCACGAGCTATAGGTGAGTTAACAGAAATTAAGTTATTTTTAATATCTGCCTCATCATCGCCAACTATTTGGTATTTAACTTCGGCATCAGTTTCTACATTTACAATAGTTACTGTGGTACCAAAAATAACCTTACCTGTGTTAGGCATTTTAGTTACGTCGATTATTTGAACATTTGAAAGTTTAGCTTCAATTTCTTGAATGCGACCTTCACAAAAACCCTGTTGCTCACGCGCAGCGTGGTACTCAGCGTTTTCTTTTAAGTCACCGTGTTCACGCGCATCAGCGATATCAGCAATGATTTTAGGACGGGTAACAGTTTTTAATTCGTTAAGCTCTTTACGCAGTAAATCTGCGCCACGAACTGTCATCGGAATTGTTTGCATATTTTCTCACTTAACACCAAGGCCTAATTAGGCCTTGGTACATTTCCTTAGTTCAATCGCAGGTGTAGCTCTTGAACTGACGCCACTTTACTGCGGTCATCTGCTTTATTAGCAGTACAGTTAGCGAATGCCGCGTTCAAGGTAGTCGTATAGTTGGTTTTATTTTGCAATGCACCACGACGTAACACCTTCGAATCTTCGATCGCTTGGCGACCTTCGGTGGTATTAACGATATAGCTGTATTCTTTATTCTTAATGTAATCAAGAATATGTGGACGACCTTCGTAAACTTTGTTTACGCGACGAACGTTAATACCCGCTTCTTCAAGCGCTTTGGCTGTGCCACCTGTTGCATCTAATTCAAAACCTAACTCAGTCATGATTTTAGCTAATTCAACAATACGTGGCTTATCGCTATTACGAACAGATAATAACGCGCGACCACCGCGTGGTAAAGTATTGCTTGCACCTAATTGTGCTTTTGCGAATGCTTCGGCGAAAGTATCACCAACACCCATTACTTCACCTGTTGAGCGCATTTCTGGGCCACGTATAGGGTCTACACCTTGGAACTTAGCAAATGGTAAAACCACTTCCTTAACGCTGTAATATGGTGGGATAATTTCTTTAGTAATGCCTTGGCTTGCTAAAGATTGACCCGCCATACAACGAGCCGCTACTTTTGCAAGCGCAACACCGGTAGCTTTAGATACAAATGGCACCGTGCGTGCAGCTCGAGGGTTGACTTCAATTAAATACACTTTGTCATCTTTTACTGCAAACTGTGTATTCATCAAGCCCACAACACCTAGTTCAAGTGCCATATCGGTTACTTGCTTGCGCATAACGTCTTGCACTTCTTGCGATAAAGAATGTGCTGGTAATGAACAGGCAGAGTCACCAGAGTGAACACCGGCTTGCTCAATGTGCTCCATAATACCGCCAATGATTACTTGCTCGCCGTCACAAATTGCATCAACGTCTACTTCTATAGCGTTATCTAGGAAATGGTCTAATAGGACAGGCGCTTCGTTTGAGGCTTGAACCGCTTCAGTCATGTAACGACGTAAATCGTCTTCATCGTATACAATTTCCATTGCACGGCCACCTAATACGTATGATGGGCGAACAACCAGCGGGAAACCAATTTCAGCTGATTTTAAAATAGCTTCTTCAGTCGATGTAACCGTTGCGTTTTCTGGCTGCAGTAAATCTAAACGCTCAACAAGTTGCTGAAAGCGCTCACGGTCTTCTGCACGGTCAATTGCATCTGGCGAAGTACCAATCACTGGTACACCATTCGCCTCAAGCTCACGTGCTAATTTAAGTGGTGTTTGCCCACCGTACTGAACAATAACACCCTTTGGTTTTTCAACACGTACAATTTCAAGTACGTCTTCAAGGGTAATTGGTTCAAAGTAAAGTCGATCAGACGTATCGTAATCGGTAGAAACCGTTTCAGGGTTACAGTTAACCATGATGGTCTCGTAGCCGTCGTCACGAAGTGCAAGCGCTGCATGTACACAACAGTAATCAAATTCAATACCTTGGCCGATACGGTTAGGACCGCCACCAATAACCATGATTTTATCTTTGTCAGTTGGGTTTGCTTCACACTCTTCATCGTACGATGAATACATGTAAGCGGTGTCTGAACTAAATTCTGCTGCACACGTATCTACACGTTTGTACACTGGCACAATGTTTAGTTGATGACGTTTTTTACGAATTTCGGCTTCAGATACACCTGCAATTTCAGCAATGCGTGGATCAGCAAACCCTTTACGTTTAAGCTTGCGTAAAAAATCTGCATTAAGACCAGCCATTCCGCCTTCAGCAATTTTTGCCTCATCTTTTAAAATGTCTTCAATTTGAACTAAGAACCAGCGGTTAACTTTAGTTAGCTCATAAACATCTTCAACGCTCATACCGTGGCGCATTGCATCGGCAATGTACCAAATACGCTCAGCACCTGGCTCACGTAATTCACGGATGATTTTTTCTTTCGCTTTCGGGTCGTCAAGGGCAACTATTGGGTTAAAACCTGTTGCGCCTACTTCAAGGCCACGTAATGCTTTATGTAATGACTCTTGCTGGTTACGACCAATTGCCATTACTTCGCCCACTGATTTCATTTGCGTGGTTAAACGGTCGTTAGCACCGGCAAATTTTTCAAAGTTAAAACGAGGTATTTTGGTAACAACGTAATCGATTGACGGTTCAAAAGACGCTGGTGTTTTTCCGCCCGTAATATCATTTTGAAGTTCGTCAAGCGTGTAACCTACAGCCAGTTTTGCTGCAATTTTAGCAATTGGGAAACCCGTTGCTTTAGAGGCTAGTGCAGATGAGCGAGATACACGTGGGTTCATTTCAATGATGACCATACGGCCGTCTTTTGGATTTATACCAAACTGTACGTTAGAACCACCGGTTTCAACACCTATTTCACGCAGTACTGCCATTGAGGCATTACGCATAATTTGGTATTCTTTGTCGGTTAATGTTTGTGCTGGCGCAACTGTGATTGAGTCGCCTGTATGCACGCCCATAGGGTCAAAGTTTTCAATAGTACACACAATGATACAGTTGTCTTTTTTGTCACGAACAACTTCTGTTTCGTACTCTTTCCAACCAATCAGTGATTCATCAATTAGTAATTCGTTAGTAGGCGATAAATCTAAACCGCGCTCACATATTTCTTCAAACTCTTCCATGTTGTAAGCAACACCGCCACCGGTGCCACCCATGGTGAAAGAAGGACGAATGATACACGGTAAGCCTATGCGGCTCATTGTATCTTTAGCTTCTTCCATTGAATGAGCAATTTCAGCGCGAGGACATTCAAGACCAATGTTTTTCATTGCAGTGTCAAAGCGTTCACGGTTTTCGGCTTTGTCTATTGCATCAGCCGTTGCACCAATTAGCTCAACGCCATGCTTAGCCAATACACCGTGCTTGTCTAAATCAAGTGCACAGTTTAATGCTGTTTGACCACCCATTGTGGGCAGGACTGCATCTGGCTTTTCTTTTTCGATGATTTTTTCTACTACTTCCCAATGAATTGGTTCGATGTATGTTGCATCCGCCATTTCTGGGTCGGTCATAATCGTTGCTGGGTTTGAGTTAACGAGTATAACTCTATAGCCTTCTTCTCTGAGTGCTTTACACGCTTGTGCACCAGAGTAGTCAAATTCACAAGCTTGACCAATAACAATTGGGCCTGCGCCTAAGATAAGAATGCTTTTTATATCGGTACGTTTTGGCATTATTACTCCAGTTAAATTAGTGTTTACGCGCTTGCATCAAATCGATGAAGTGATCAAATAATGGGGCTGCATCGTGCGGACCTGGACTTGCCTCAGGGTGACCCTGAAAACTAAATGCGGGCTTATCTGTACGATGAATACCTTGCAGCGTGCCGTCAAACAATGACTTGTGTGTTGCACGAAGCGTGCTTGGCAAGCTTGATTCTTGAGCAGCAAAACCATGATTTTGTGCGGTAATCATCACAACATCGCGGTCAAGATCTTTAACTGGGTGGTTACCACCATGGTGGCCAAATTTCATTTTTTCTGTTTTAGCACCCGACGCAAGCGCTAATAACTGATGACCCAAACAAATACCAAAAATGGGGGTGTCGGTTTCTAAAAATGATTTGATAGCATCAATAGCATAGGTACACGGCTCAGGATCGCCAGGGCCATTAGATAAGAAAATACCATCGGGGTTTAATGCAAGTACATCAGCAGCACTGGTTTGTGCAGGTACTACGGTAAGTTTACAACCACGGTCAACAAGCATACGTAATATATTACGCTTAACACCGAAGTCGTAGGCTACAACATGAAACTTTTCATCGGCGGTATCTAAGGTTTTAAATCCCTCGCCTAATGTCCAGCTTGATTCGCGCCACTCAAAATTTTCCTTGGTTGAGACAACTTTTGCTAAATCCATGCCTTTTAAGCCTGGGAAGGCTTGCGCAGCTTGAAGCGCTTTTTGTTCGTCTAGTTCGTCACCTGCAATAATACAGCCATTTTGAGCGCCTTTATCGCGCAAAATGCGTGTTAGCTTTCGGGTGTCGATGTCCGCAATACCTAAGATATTACGTTCTTTCAAGTAATCATCTAACGATTGCTCGTTACGAAAGTTACTTGCTAGCAGTGGCAAATCACGGATCACTAGGCCTTTAGCCCAAATTTGATTCGCTTCTTCGTCTTCGCTGTTGGTACCCGTATTACCGATATGTGGGTACGTCAAAGTTACGATTTGTTCCGCGTACGAAGGGTCAGTCAAAATTTCTTGATAACCAGTCATAGACGTATTGAATACCACTTCACCGACTGACATGCCGTCAGCGCCGATTGCAGTACCGCGAAACACTGTGCCGTCTTCTAGGACTAACAGAGCGGATTTAGTCAAGTTAAACCTCCTAACAGTAAAAAACGGGAGTAAGCAAATTGCCTAACACCCCGCCAATACCCAGAGGGATCGTAAAAACCAGATTTTGTATGAGATTAAATTGTTTTACGCAGTCTTAAATGAGGCCGATATAACCGCTAAATCTTCAACATTTTTTCTTGCCTAAAACTCTTATCATTCCCACTGAACCCCTGATTTTACTAGCCACTTGGGTATAATTGGAAACACGCATTTAGTAATTTTTGGCAAATTGGCTGTATACTACATGATGTTGTGTTTTAGGTCTAACATTATTTGGTAAATCATAATAAATAAGTGCTTTTAGCTAAAATCAGACCCAAACACCCAAAATAGATACTAAACTACTTTAAATCGAGCACATCTTGCATGTCATAAAGTCCTGGTGGTTTATTTTGCAACCAGCCTGCAGCTCTTACAGCACCTAGTGCAAAGGTCATTCTTGAACTTGCTTTGTGCGTTAATTCAAGCCTTTCCCCCATTGTGGCAAAGTATGCGGTATGTTCACCTACTATGTCGCCTCCTCTTAGGACTGAATAACCAATTTCGTTTTGAGATTTTTCAGTTTCAACTTGGCTTCGATCATACACAGCAACCTCTTCGTGGTTCCACCCTTTTGCATCTGCAATTGACTCACCAATTGCCAGTGCGGTGCCCGATGGCGCATCGATTTTATGACGGTGATGCGCTTCAAATATTTCAATATCTAAATCGTCACCAAACTTTGTGGCTGCCGTTTTAACTAAATTTAATAACACATTTACGCCAACACTGTAGTTACGAGCAAACACAATAGGTATATGTTTAGCAGCATTTTCTAATAATGCCATGTCATCGGTCGTTAAGCCTGTAGTTCCAATAACTAATGGAAGGGATTGTTCAACTGCATGCTTTAAGTGGTTACGCATACCCTCTGGCAGGGTAAAATCAATTAAAACATCAACACTTTCGAGTGTGTTTTCGTCGCTAAAACAGACGTTTTTATCGGCAGCACTATTTACTTGGTTTACATTAACTCCAATTAGCGATGACCCACTGCGAACATAGGCACCTGTTAGTTGTGTTTGCTCTTTTATAGTTGCGGCTTCCAATAAAGCTAAACCCATTCTGCCGTTAGCACCAAAAACACCTATTCGAATCATCACTATGCCTTAATCTATTTTTGTTTAAACCGTAAACCGATCGTTTTATGTATGTTGAGTGTATATATTGCTGAATTAACATCAATCACTGAAAGTAACTTACTTAGTAGATTTTATCTAAAAGTCATGTAATAGTCAGTCAAGCATTTAATAAAAGAATAATAACAATACCAGTTTACTTTAGCCATCTATACATTTAAACTTCTCTTTCGCGTCGATTTGGTCTTTGGCTTGCGGGCGCTGCATTGCTCTACTATTTGTTAGCTTTTAACAACCTAGTTAGACTTGCTAAATTCAGCTAAAAGAGGAATTTTTGGCTGTGGTAATTAATTGGTTTCGAGGATTATGATGCAGCCATCATTTAATAAAAATAAAGCAATACTTTCTTTACTACCCCTATTAACGTTTGTAGCCCTATTTTTAGGTTCAGGTTTATACCTGCAATCTCAAGGGGTTGATTATGCTTTTTATCAACTTCCAGCACCGGTGGCAATATTACCCGCCATCATGCTTGCCTTTATACTTAATAAAGGCTCTGTCAATCAGTGTGTCGAAACCTTTATAAAAGGGGCTGGGCATAACAACATTATTACTATGTGTTTAATTTACCTGCTTGCTGGTGCATTTTCTGCGGTAGCAAGTGCAACAGGTGGTGTTGACGCAGTTGTTAATGCCGGTTTATCACTAATACCGCCCGCTTTACTACTCCCTGGCTTATTTTTAATAGCCGCAGTTGTATCGACTGCCATGGGCACATCAATGGGTACTATTGGTGCTATTGGCCCAATTGCTTATGCGGTATCGATTAAAACAGGTATAGACCCTGCGCTTACGGCCGGTACTATTGTATCTGGTGCTATGTTTGGCGATAACTTGTCAATTATTTCAGATACCACAATTGCAGCTACGCGTACTCAAGGCTGTGAAATGAAAGATAAATTTAAAGAAAACCTCAAAATAGCGGTACCCGCTGCGGTTCTTACTATAGGTTTATTATTTTACCTTACTCCAGCAGCACAAGTGGTTGAGACACAAGATTACGACATTTGGTTAGTACTCCCTTATGCCTTTATTTTGGTTTTAGCTGTGGCAGGGTTAAATGTATTTGTTGTGTTATTTAGCGGCATTATATTTGCTGCATTAATGGGCTTTACCGGTAGCTACGAAGGTTCAAGCTTTGTAAAAGACATTTATCAAGGCTTTACCGACATGCAGGAGATATTTTTACTATCTATGTTTATTGGTGGTCTTTCTGAGTTTATTCGCATCAATGGTGGACTTGATTTTATTGCTCAAAAAATTCAAGCCATTACCAAAGTTATTGCAAAATGGCACCGCAAAGTAGCTGACCAGCTTGGTATTGCAGCCCTTGTGATGACAAGTAACGTTTGTATTGCCAATAATACCGTTTCAATTATTGTGGCGGGACCTATTGCTAAAAAGTTAGCTGACGATGGCCAAATTAGTGGCAAACGCTCTGCAAGCCTACTTGATATTTTTGCCTGTGTAACTCAAGGGTCATTACCTTACGGAGCACAAGCACTATTACTTGGCGCTACGTTTAAAATTAGCCCATGGGAAGTCTCTACATCGTCTTATTACTGTTTCATTTTAGCATTTACCGCTATTGCAATAATTTGTTTACGTCGTAATAAAGCTTAAAAGCCTCCCCCTGTTGCAGCTTAAAAACAAGCTGCAACATATTACTCTACATATTAATCACGTTTGCTATAATGCGCGCCTTCGCGTGTCACTAAAATTATAGTTAAATACAGATTATGAAATTAAATAAATTACTTCCCTTTGTTTCCCTTACATCTATTGCGTTATCGTCTTCTGCTTTTGCCGCTAATTGGAGCAGCACAGCATTACACATTAACAATGGTGAGCAAAAAAACCCTTTTACTGAGCAAAAGTCTGATACGACTGTTTACTCTGTTCAGCATGCATCAGGTTACGATTACGGCGATAACTTCTTTTTTATCGATTACAGTAAAGACAATACAACTGACGGCTATCAAGACAGTGATTTTTACGGCGAGTGGTATTCAACCGTCAGCTTATCGGCGATCAGCGGTAAAAAAATTGGCACTGGTGCGTTATTAGATGTTGGCCTTACCGGCGGAATTAACGTAGCTGGCGATGCTAAAGTAATGAAATATTTACCGGGCGTTAAGTTAAGCTGGGATGTACCTGGGTTTAACTTTTTTCAAACAATTGTAACAGCTTACATTGACGACAGTGAAGGTGTCGCTAAAGGCGGTGCCCCCATAGAAACAAATAGCTGGATGTTTGATGTAGCTTTTGAGTACCCTTTTACCGTTGGCTCACAAAAATTTAGCTTTAAAGGCCACGCCGAGTATATTGCTGAACGAGAAGATGAATTTGGTAACGATGTAGAAGCATGGATACTCGCGCAACCTATTTTAGTGTGGGACATGGGTCATGCCCTTAAAATGCAAGAAAACACACTATTACTAGGCATGGAGCTTCAATACTGGCACAACAAGCTAGGTACTGAAGTGACAGAAACCGTTCCGCAAATTCATGTAGAGTGGACATTTTAAGCAATCACACTGCGTTAAAATTGCATAAAAAGGAGCTCTATTAAGCGCTCCTTTTTCTATACTATAAAACTATTTAATTGTACTCCTTTCAATACTTAGCTAATGTCGTACTTCTTTTAAACCTAGCGCTTGTCCTTTAACGGAGTAACAAAATGTCGCCAATTAAAGTTATGGGTTTTGCAGCCTTATTAGCATTAACGAATAATACGTTTGCAAGTAATGAAGTAAATACAGAGTCTCTTTCTTACGATGCACTTTTAAGCAGTTATCAGTATGACTTTGAGGTTAATTACTTTAATATTGAATCACAAAAGCAGTCTCTTAAAATGGCGTATATTTACCTAAAGCCTGCCAAAGAAAATATGCCTATAGTAACGCTTATGCACGGTAAAAACTTTAATGCCGATTATTGGACGACTACAGCGCAGTACTTACAATCACTAGGCTTTGGCGTGTTAATCCCTGATCAAATTGGCTTTGGTAAATCATCTAAACCCACTGATTATCAGTACTCTTTTGCAGCACTTGCACACCATACGCAAGCATTAATGAGCTCACTAAACATACAAAGTTCGATAGTTCTTGGGCACTCTATGGGCGGTATGTTGGCAAGTCGCTTTGCATTAATGTATCCCAACACAACAACCAAGCTGATTTTGCTTAATCCAATAGGGCTTGAAAACTACTTGCACTATGTTGAATATAAAGATACCAACTTTTTCTATAAAAATGAGCTTAACAAAACACCCGAAGGTGTAAAAAAATATCAGCAAAAAAATTATTATAATGGTAAGTGGAACGCCACATATTCAGCATTAACACACTTTATTACAGGGCAAATACAAGGACCCGATAAAGAGCAAATAGCGTGGGTTAACGCTAAAACGTACGATATGATTTTCACCCAACCGGTAATTACAGAATTTAAAGACCTTACTATGCCAGTTAAGTTGATTATTGGCACCCGCGATAGAACAGGACCTGGCCGTAATTGGAAGAAAGACGGTGTGACCTATGAGCTTGGCCGTTACGATGAGTTAGGCAAGAACGCCGCATCGCTTATTCCTAATGCTAAATTATATGAGCTTGATAATTTAGGGCACTTGCCGCAGATAGAAGATTTTGAGCGCTTTAAAACTGTATTTAAAGAAGCACTCGCCGCTGAATAACTGCATATAACCGATAAAATAAAACCCCTGAAAG
>NZ_PNDY01000036.1:0-24439 GCF_005886645.1 Pseudoalteromonas sp. S408
AACCTAGAACCTAGAACCTATTTAAAAAGGATTATTATGTCATTTAATACAATTTCAGTTATTGGCTTAGGCTATATTGGCTTACCTACGGCAGCAATGTTCGCGTCGCGTAAAAAAAGCGTAATAGGTGTCGATGTAAATCAACATGCGGTAGATACAATTAACCGTGGTGAAATACATATAGTAGAACCTGACCTAGACATGATCGTACATGCAGCTGTGAACGAGGGCTTTTTAAAAGCCGTAACGACGCCAGAGCCTGCGGATGCATTTTTAATAGCAGTACCAACACCATTCAAAAACAATGACTCAGAAGTACCAGAGCCAGATTTAAGCTACATAAAAAAAGCTTCTGAGGCGATAGCTCCCGTACTTAAAAAAGGTGATTTAGTAATACTAGAATCTACCTCACCCGTTGGCGCTACAGAACAAATGGCTGAGTGGTTAGCATTAGCTCGCCCAGATTTATCATTCCCTTCCCCTAATAAAGAATCTGCAGGCGAAGAAGCTGATGTGAATGTTGCGCATTGCCCTGAGCGAGTATTACCAGGACATGTAGTGCGTGAGTTGGTTGAAAATGACCGCGTAATCGGCGGTATGACTGCCAAGTGTTCAGCCCGAGCTGTTGAGCTCTACAAAACATTTGTACAAGGTGAATGTGTAATTACAAATGCCCGTACAGCAGAAATGGCAAAATTAACAGAAAATTCATGCCGTGATGTACAAATAGCGTTTGCTAATGAGTTATCGATCATTTGTGATAAGTTAGATATTGACGTATGGGAGCTTATTTCACTTGCCAACCGTCATCCTCGTATAAATATTTTACAACCAGGGCCTGGAGTTGGCGGGCACTGTATAGCGGTAGATCCGTGGTTTATTGTTAGTAAGACGCCAGAAGAGGCCCAAATAATACACACTGCACGTAAGGTAAATGACGCAAAACCACAGTGGGTAATTAACAAAGTTAAATTAGCTATTGCTGACTTTTTACAAGCTAACCCAACTAAAACAGCAAAAGATGTAACTGTAGCGTGTTATGGTTTAGCATTTAAACCTGATATTGATGATTTACGCGAAAGCCCTGCTTTAAATATAACTAAACAGATAGCTGAGCTACACGCCGGTAATGTAATCGCTGTAGAGCCAAATATTGAGCATCTACCAATTAAAATAAATAAACTTCAATTATCAACATTTGAAGCTGCTAAAAGTGCAGCCGACATTCATTTGTTACTAGTAGACCATTCTAATTTTAAAAGCCGTAAGCTTGAAGTAACGTATTTGATTGATACAAAAGGGATTTGGTAGCTTTTATGTCAAAAGGAAGAGGGGATAATAAAATATTACTTTTTGTTCATGGTTTAACATTTTTAGTAAGTATTATATTTTCACTCCTTCTTCCAAAAGCTCTGGGAGTGCAAGATTATATAATTGTAATGCAAATTACAGCATTTATTAATTTTCTACTTCCAATTTGCGCATTTGCCTCGCCTACATTGATGATTCGGCAGTATAATTCTTTAGATAGAAGTGTGTTATTTCTACAAATTATTAAATTGTATCTACTAGGCTCGCTACTCGTTACTGCAATTATAGTTTTTACTTTGTTATATCTTGATGTAATGACAATTAATATTGCAATTTTGGTGTTTTTTATAACTCTTTTTTCGTCTGTTTTAACTGGCATTGCAGCTTTTGCTCGTGCTCAAACTCTTCTTTTTTTATACTCACTATGTACTATTTTAGTGAAGTTGAATTTACTATTAATAGTAACTTTTTTTTATATTGATAATACACTATCTGCTACTCACTTGCTTTTCCTTTGGACTTTGTCAGGTGGTATCGTGCTTTTTTTGGCTTTCGTTTATATGGAGCAGCCGTTAAGTATAGCAAAGCTAAATAGTGACGTAGTTGAAAAAAATGAGTTGTTGAATATGAATGAGGTGATAGTTTTTTGCTTCCCCGTTGTTTTTGCAAATTTACTAACAATGCTACTTCCGCTTTTAGAAAGGTTTCTACTTGGAGGGCTAATATCCAGTGGAGATCTTGCTTTATACTTATTTAACATTGACATATTAGCAAAATTTTCATCTGTAATACTTTTGGCTTTGAAAGTAGTTGTTTTTCCAAAAATAATGTTAACCAAAAAAGGATTGCAAGTTGAACTTTTTTACACTTATTTAAAAAAGGTTTCAATAATAATATTTTTTGTTTTCCTCGCATCACCGTTTTTGAGTTACCTATATGGGGTAATTATAGCAAAGTTTATAGGTTACAATGAATATTATGATTTTTATGTTGTAATTTTACTTATTACTTATTCTTTAGTTATTCCCTTTAATTACATGTTAACAATAGGGCTTGTAATTATAAACAAAAATAAATTCTTGTTGGTTAGTACATCTATGACATTGTTCTTACATGTCGTGGGTATTCTAGTGTTTTCAGAAAAATATGCTGCATTAGGAGCTTCATCATCACTATTTTTCTCATTTTTAATATCATCACTTATTCTGTTATTTTATACGCTGGTTAAGGTTAATGAATATAAAAGTAATTAAAACTAAATATATAAAATTAAAGTCTAAACTAATTACATGGGCTATTAAACTTCAAGGAGCTGAAATAGGTCCTGGTTTTTTGATTTTCTCCAATAGTAAATTTTATAACCATCAAAATTTGGCCATAGGTAGCAATGTTTTTATAAATGACTATTTTTGGTGCAACGCAAAAGGAGGTATAGAAATAGGGAACGATGTTTTAATCGGCCCAAATGTGACTATCCACTCATCTAATCATAATTATTTAAAAGGTTATGTTTTTAGGAAGCTAGGACATGAAGATAGAAAAGTAATTATAGGAAGTAATGTTTGGCTTGGTGCTAATTGCATAATCTTACCTGGAGTTGATATTACTGATAATATAGTTGTAGCGGCAGGCTCTGTAGTCACTAAGTCTTTAAAGCAGGAGGGGGTTTACGGTGGAGTTCCGGCTAAATATATTAAAAGTATATAGTTTTTATTTCGGGTTTATAGTTTCCATTTTACTCCGTTTTGCTCCGTCAAGATACGTACTGTCATTATTCAAAAGAATGAATTTAGATGCCAGGTCAGTATGGGAGTATGAACGTTTAAATTTTTTGCTCAGTAAAAGAAAGTGTAAGATGCTTTTCGTTTCTTTATATTATTTTTTTTCTCCAGTAGGAAAAGGTCTTACTTGGTCTTGTTCTATGGAGTCAACTTATAGAATTTATAATTTGTTGTTTGCAAATTATATTAATACTAATTTCAGAGTGGAAAAGTATATAATTAAAGAGGCAAATTTCATAAAAAATAACCTTGAGTTACATTCTAATAATAATCATATACTTTTTAATTATATTGGCTTAGTTATTTCCGATGAGCTGTATGGGGGGGGGGGGAACTACCACCGGCTTTTATATTCAGAAATAAAGAAACAATTTAACAATGATGGAACAAATTTTGAAGCATCTACATCGTATCATGTTTTGGTTGTTGAAAGCATACTGTGGTTAATATACTTTTTTCCACACTTAAAAAATGAGCTTTTGAAACAGTTTAATTATACAGGTGCTATCAGGTTTATTTTGTCAGTTAAAACAGAGTTTGGTATTTACAATGTCGGTGATAATGATGGTTCTGTTTGTATAAATACACAGATTGATAATCCTTTTTTGTCAACTATCAAGAGTAAAAGAACTGTCCAATTATATAATATAAATCATATTATAAGGGCTTTTGATATTGATGATATTGATGATATTGATGATATTGATGATATTGATGATATTGATGTTTTTAATGATTTCGGATTAGTTTCAATTAGAAATGAGAATTACAAATTACTGCTATTTAATACTAATATAGGACAAGCTGGGAAAGGGGGGCATAATCACAATGATCTTCTTTCACTTTGCTTATCTTACAATGGTAGAGAATTTATAATAGATCCAGGTGTGTTTTTATATAGCGTTGATAGGGATAAGCAAAGGTCAATTACAAAACACTCATCGCTTTTTGCTTGTTTAAATGGTGAAGCTTTAGAACCTGAGCTTTTTCTTAACCGGTTTGGGGTAAGCAATCAAACAAAAAAGAGGGTTTTGAGAAGAAATCAAGATATTGAAGCTAGTTATAGCTTACCAACTTCATTTGATGACCTTACTCTTTGTAGAACTATTAACTATTCTCTAAATGAGATTGTGATCACAGACTCCTTGCTGATTGAGCGGGGTTTTATTTCGGGACTTCAATTAAGAAGTAATTTATTTTTTTCAGATACAGTTGTAGCTAAAAAGATATCAAATAATGAAGTCTTATTATGTAATGGTATTGAGCGTGTTTTACTTATTTTCGATAGTTCATGCACTATAGAGATTTCATACTCTTCAATTAGTAGTGATTATAATAAATTTGCTACATCTCAATTTTTAAATGTAAGTACAAACGAAAGAGAGTTTAAATGGTCAATAAAATTAATTTAAAAGTTGCACATATTGGTTGCCCATACTTTCCCTATTTAGGTGGAAGTACAAAAAGGCTTTCTAAATTAGCTGAATTAATTTATTCAAAGGAAGGCTTCCAGCAGTACCTTGTTACTCCTTCATTAAGTCGTGATTGTAGTAAAGATGACTTGTATTTTTACGAAGTATTGAGAAATGAAAAGGTCAATAATTTTGGGTTTATATATGATATTTTCAATTTCATTAAAAAAAATGATATTGACATAGTAGTATTTCATAATTCTAGAGTTCTATTGAACTGGTTTTTATTTTATCATTTCCGACTTCCTCATGTAAAAATATTAGTTGAAATACATTCATTTCGTGATGATTCGAAGTTTAAAAAAATCGTTAATAGTTTTTTATATAAGAAGAGTGATGGTGTGGTCCACTTGTCACGGTCTTCGGAAGATTACATGGCTAGAAATTATTTTAACAACAATAATCATGTAATTTATAATGGTATTAATGTTGTGGGTACTGGCAATAAAACATCTAACTACAACCCTGATAAAATTAGATTATGTTACGTCGGCTCATTTCATGACTGGCAAGGTGTAAATATAATTTGTGAAAATATACTTAGCTTAGGCTCCGATTATTGGTTAAACAATGAAATATACTTGATTGGCGATGGTCCAGAGCTTAACTTAATCAGAAATAAGTTATCACCATTTGTCAACAAAGGCGCCAAAGTATTTATAGTTGGATGGAAGGATTCCGTTTATATAGAAAGTATTATAAAAGACACTGATTATCTACTATCTACTAGGCCAAGTACCACTGCTACCGAGACTGTATTTCCGTTGAAAATTGTTGATTCAGTAAATTACAATGTCCCTCTCCTTTGTACAGACGTTGGTGGCCTAAAGGAGATATTGCATGAAAAAAATGCTGCGTTTTATATTGATAAAACGAATTTATATAGTATGGCTGCTTTTTTACGAAACCCACCTGATAAAAAATGTTATAACAAAGTGAAAAGTAATCTATTAGACTTGAAAGATAGCTTAGATACTTGGCATTATTCGGCTGAAAAATACTTATCTTTGTTTAAAGAAGTTTGCAGTGATATAAAAAAATGAGTGTTTTATATTTCTTTGTCAATGCCGTCGTTTTTTGTTTTTTTGTAAAACAACTACGGCTTTTGGGATTAGGCTTTATAAGTATGCCTGGCGTTTATTATGTCCTTTCATTTTTGCCTGTGCTAAGTTTATTGTCGATAGATTTAATGAAACTTGATTCACAGAGGTTAGGTTATTTTGATTATTTGAACGCTATTACTATCCACACTTTATTGATTGGTTTGGGCTTATTTTGTTCATACTTAATGTTTAATAATGGAAAAGTTCCAAGTAGAGCATACTCCGAAAATTTTATTTTTAAATCAGCACCTAGAGCTGATAAGTACGTTTTTCTTCTAATTTTTTTTGTAGTTATTATTTTTATACATCAAATTCTTTCTCTTCGAAGTATTCCCTTTTTAATGATGTTTACTGATAGCTCTGTTAGTGAATTAACTATGGCGCGAGAGGGTGGATATAAACTCCAAGGTGGGTTTTCAGTCTATTTTTGGCATTTCTCACGGATGGTTTTTATACCCTTTTTGGTCATATTGACTTTTATTAAATTCCTAGGAAAAAAGGACTATTCGAGCTTCTTACTTTTTTTATTTGTATTATTTGTTGGTGTTTTTAATAATGCTTTATCCGGTGCGAAAGCTCCTGTGGCTATGTTGTTTTTATGTATGTTTATTGCATATGTATTATTGAAGGGTTCTTTTAAACTTAGGTACTTACTCGTAGCTATAGTTTTTATTTTTATATTCCCATTTTTTGTAGAATATTCATACTCTGAGAGTTCTTTTATCGATACTTTAAGCTTGTTTTCAGAAAAGGTAATAAAAAGGTTTTCACACGAAACGTTCGATAGAACACTTTCTTATTTTGATTCGTTTCCTTATATTCTTGATTATCTAGGTGGGAGAACAAATTCATTATTTCTTCTATTTTCCCAAGAATCATATTTTAATGTTCAAAACTTTATTTTTATAGAAAGGATCGATGGTGATGTCAAAGAGCATTTATTACATGGTTCAGCTAATGCACATTTCATAGGTTATATGAACGCAGACTTCGGAATGCTAGGCGTTCTGTTATCTTGCTTTACGATTGGTTTGATTATAGGCTTTTTAGATGTTAAATCTTCATCGCGAATAAAAACCCCAGAAAGTTTTGCTTTATATATTGTGATGGCTTTTATTTTCTGGAAGTTGATGGGGTCGCAACCAACTTCTGTCTTGTTCTCACACGGTTCTATTTTAGCTTTTTTAATGTTACTTTTTTTCAACAGTATAAACAAAAGTACTAAAGGATAAACTAATGAATGCTATCAAACTATACAGAGTCTCTGCTTTTTTAGAAGGATATGGAATACCTATTCTCCCTTATTTTATTAAAGCGCTAATCTTTCTTGTATTTAATAGTGTTGTCCCTCCCACTGCGGTAATTGGGCGAAATAGCAAGTTTGCATATGGAGCCATTGGGGTTGTTCTTCATGCAAAGTGTATTATTGGAGATAAAGTTATAATTGGCCAAGGTGTCACTATTGGAAGGCAATTGGATCCTGATGGTGTTCCTGTTATTGGCGATAATGTATATATTTCTGCAGGGGCAAGGATATTGGGAGGAATAACGATTGGGAATAATGTTATTATTGGTGCTAACTCTGTTGTTATTAGAGATGTGCCACCTAATTCCATTGTTGCTGGGGTACCAGCAAAGATCATAAAAACGATAGATGAAGATATTTATAAACTATTAAAAAATGTGTATTAAATTATGAAAGTTTTATTTTTTCAACCTTACTTAGCTAATTGGCGAATAGAGTTTCTAGAATTCTTTATTAAAAAATCTAAGCATGAAGTAGTCGTTTATGATGGTGGATTTAGGCCAAAAAATGATGTTAAATCAATTTCCGGAAATAAAGTTAGTTTTCCTGTAAAAGTATTAAAATCATTATCTCCGATCTTTAGATTTAAGAACCAAAGTTACCCTTTTTTCTTTTCTCCTTTCTTACTTTTTAATCTAGTTCGTGATCGGCCTGATGTAATTATTACTGAAGGAGAAATTAATTTTATTAATAATATCTCTATATGGCTATATTGTTTTGTTTTTAGAAAAAATTATGTTTGGTGGAGCCTAGGAAAAGTACGTACAAGGAAAAAAAACATAATTAATAAATTTTTTGATCCAATAATAAATAATCAAATAAAAAATGCGAAATGCATTATGGCTCGTAATTCTTATGCAAAAGATTATTATATTGAGAATGGCCTTAAAAACGCTACTGACATTATAGTGGCTCCAAATAGTATGAATAACTATAAAGCTCTTAATGAGCTTGATAGTACAATACAAGAGAGGTTGTACGGCATAAAAGGTAATAAAAAAGTAATACTTTACGTAGGTGCTTTAGTAGAAGACAAGTGTCCATCTGATTTGTTAGAAGCTTTTTCATTACTTGAAAATAATTCAGATTTACTACTTTGGTATGTTGGGGCAGGACCTGAACTTAATAAACTGAAAGAGCAAGCCGCGTTGCTTGGTATTTTTGATAAAGTCAATTTTTTTGGAAAGATATTTGATGGAGTTGGTAATTACTTCAATGTTTCCGACCTTGTTGTTGTCCCAGGTTTAGGTGGGCTTGTTATTAATCATGCAATGATTTTTTCTTGCCCTGTTATTTCTAGGCTGGCAGATGGGACAGAACAAGATTTGGTTATAGACGATGTAACTGGCTACTTAGTCAAAGGAAGCTCGAATAAAGAATTGGCTCGTAAAATTGATAAAATATTTATTGATGAAAAATATACTTCTTTTGGTCTTAATGCTAGTAAGTTAATAGCGAGTACTTGGAATATAGATGTTATGTATCAAAAAGTTAACGAATGCATAGAGTACAAGCCTTGAATCAATGGAAAAAATACTTCTTTACTTTAAAGTATCTTAAAATAGAGCAATTTTTTTTTAGGTTGTTGTACAAAGTAAAAAAAATAAACGTAAAAAAAATAATCATATCCGGCTGTGCTACCTGGTATTGGAACGGGCCTTGCCTTTTTAAACAGTCAATTTTTGACAATCACAAATTGTGTTTTCTAAATGAAAAGGGGGTGGTTGGAAAAAGTACTGACTGGAATAGTGATAGGTATTCAAAACTTTGGTTGTATAATCTGCATTACTTTGATGATTTAAGCTCTGAAACTCATCAAGCACGAGAGTCTATACATTATAATTTTATTAATCGCTGGATTGACGAAAACCCTCCTTGCTTTGGAAATGGTTGGGAACCATACCCACTATCACTTCGGTTAGTAAACTGGGTTAAGTGGTTTAGTAAAAAAGAAAGTGTTGACCAAAAGTATTTAAATAGTATTGCACAGCAGGCAAGTGCGCTTTCACAACAGCTTGAGTACCATATTTTAGGTAATCACTTATTTGCTAACGCCAAAGCTTTGACCTTTGTAGGAGCGTACTTGCAAGGTGATGATGCTGAAAGTTTTTTAAAGCTAGGTTTAAAAATATTAGATAGTGAAATTGAAGAGCAATTTTTAGCCGATGGTGCTCACTTTGAATTGTCTCCAATGTATCATGAAATCCTACTTTGGGATTTACTTGAGCTAATTGATTTAGCGAAAACTAGCCATAATGTAAAATTATTAGAGCGTTTAAATAACTGGGAATTAGTGGCAAAAAAAGCACTTAATTGGCTCAGAACAATGATTCATCCTGATGGTGAAGTTAGTTTTTTTAATGATGCAGCAATTGGCATCGCAGCAAACCCATCAGATATTTTCAACTATGCAAATAAGCTTGGTATTGAGTTCCAAGCACCATTAAATTTACTAACTACTAATCATGCCAGTGGTTATAGTCGAGTGCAAAATGATAATTACACTCTTTTATTTGACCACGCAAACGTTGGCCCCGATTACTTACCCGGGCATGCGCACGCCGATACTTTAAGTTTTGAAATGTCAGTTGGTTCTCAACGCATTTTTGTTAATTCAGGCACATCTTTATATGGTGTTAGCAAAGAGCGCTTAAGACAGCGAGAAACCTCGGCCCACAATACTGTTGTTGTTAACGGGCAAAGCTCCTCAGAGGTTTGGTCTGGCTTTCGTGTTGCGCGTAGAGCTTATAGCCGGCTCATTAAGGCGGAAGAAAGCTCTGATAATATTACATTATCAGCAAGTCATGATGGCTATAAGCGATTAAAGCCAAAAGTAACTCATACTAGAACAATAAATGCGTTGATCGATTCTTGTATTATTACTGATGACTTATCTACTAAATCAGCCGCAGAATTTAATTTGCATGTACACCCAGATGTAGAGATAAAGCAAATCGATGGAACAAGTTTGGAGCTAAATTTTGCATGTAAAAGTAAAGTGCTTTTAGTTAGTTCACAGGCCTGCTCTGTTGAAGAAAGTACTTGGCATCCTGAATTCGGTAAAACCATTCCCAATCAAAAAATAGTTATACCATTTTCGAATGGTAAATTAATTACAGAAATAAAAATTAAAAAGGAATAGCTTTGAAAGTATTGGTGCTCTCATTTTATTATGCTCCAGACTTATGTGCTGGCTCATTCAGAACTACAGCTTTAATCGAACAGCTAAAAAATAACTCTGATGTTGAGATTGAAGTTATTACAACTATGCCAAATCGCTATGCAAGCTTTGAAGCCGGTGCACAGGAGTTTGAACAAAATGACAACGTAACCGTAAGGCGTATTGTTTTACCTTCGCATAAAAGTGGCATGCTTGATCAAATAAAGTCTTTCGCAGCCTTTTATAAGCAGGTCAACAAACTTGTCAGTGGTAAAAAGTATGATTTAGTCTTTGCAACGAGCTCTCGTTTATTTACTGCTTTTTTAGGGGCGAGAATTGCAAAACGAGTTAATGCACCTCTCTATTTAGATATACGTGATATTTTTGTTGATACGCTAAAAGACGTGTTAAATCTAAAAATTACTTTTTTGCTAAAACCTATTTTAACATTAGTTGAAAATTATACGTTTTCTGCGGCTAAGCATATTAATTTAGTATCAAAAGGGTTTGAGAGTTACTTTGTTAATCGCTTTAAAAGTGCAAACTATTCATGGTTTACAAATGGTATTGATAAAGAGTTTTTGCTCACTGAAGTGCCATTAAAATCAGAGTTAAGTGCACCAGATACGTTGACAGTCTTGTATGCAGGAAATATTGGTGAAGGGCAGGGCTTAAATACAATTTTACCTGAGTTAGCAAAGCTCGTTGGTGTTAAATATCAGTTTAAAGTGATTGGAGATGGAGGCCGAAAAGCCGCCTTGGTTGAGGCAAGTAAGGGGGTTACCAATATCTCTTTTCATCCGCCTGTAAACCGTGAGCAGTTAATTCAAGAGTATTTAAGTGCAGATATATTATTTTTACATTTAAACGATTACCCTGCTTTTGAAAAAGTTTTACCTTCAAAAATATTTGAATATGCTGCGATGGGTAAACCTATTTTAGCTGGTGTAGGCGGGTACGCTGCGCAATTTATCAACAAAGAAGTTGCTAATGCAGAGGTGTTTTATCCAAGTAATCATCAGCAGGCAATCACTTCTCTTGATAGCTTGAAGCTAGGTCAAACAAATAGAGATAGTTTTATCAATAAGTACACCCGTACAAATATTATGAATGAAATGGCAAACTCAATTATTAGTTGTGGCGGTAAAAAGTGAAACGTTTACTAATCACTGGTTACTCTGGTTTTGTTGGCAGTAATTTAGTAGACCAATTGCAATGCAGTTATCAACTAAACCTATTAGGTAGAAAGCCATCTAACTGCGGTAATGTTTTCACGCATAATTTGGACTCTAGTTCACTTTATAGTGACTCGCTTGTAAATGTAGATTTTGTAGTACATTGCGCTGCAAGAGTTCATATCATGGATGATGCTGCTAGTGATCCACTTAATGAATTTAGAGCCATAAATACTAAAGGGTCACTTAATTTAGCTAAACAAGCAGCAGCTGTAGGTGTAAAGCGTTTTATATTTTTAAGCTCGATTAAAGTGAACGGTGAAAGCACAAGTGGCAAAGTTCCTTTTTCTGCAAGTGACAAACCAGCTGCAGAAGATCCTTACGGAATATCTAAAGCGGAAGCAGAACAGCAATTGTTAGATCTTAGCAAGCAAACCGGTATGGAAGTTGTGATTATCCGCCCACCACTTGTTTACGGTGAAGGTGTTAAAGCAAACTTTGCCTCATTAATGCGATTTGTTGGCAAAGGTTTACCATTGCCGTTTAGATCGATAAAAAATAATAAGCGTAGTTTAGTATCAGTTTATAATTTAGTTGATTTAATTAAGGTGTGTATTGAGCACCCCAAAGCTGCTAACCAAATATTTTTAGCTAGCGATGACTTTGATTTATCAACTGCTGAAATGGTTGCTTTAATGGCAAAAGCGCAAGATAAGAAGAACTTAGCTTTGCCTGTGCCTGTTTGGTGCTTTAAATTAGTTGGTAAGCTACTTAATAAAAATGATGTGATTGATAGGCTAACCGGATCTCTCCAATTAGATATTAGTCATACAAAAAATACGCTTGACTGGAAACCGCCATACTCAGTTGAACACGGTTTTAAACTTGCCGCTAAAACCAAAACAAAATAATTAATGGATTTATAAATGATACGTTTACTCGACTTTTTATTCTCACTATTTGGTTTGTTATTTGCTTTTCCATTTTTAGTGATTTTATACATTATAGGGTTATTCGATACAGGCTCTCCTATATTTACCCAAGAGCGTGTTGGCCGCAATAAAAAACCATTCATACTCGTTAAGTTTAGAACAATGACTGTTGATACTGCATCAGTTGCAAGTCACTTAGCAAGTACCGCTTCAATAACTCCGTTTGGTGGTTTTTTGCGTAGAACTAAGTTAGATGAGCTACCTCAACTTTGGAATGTACTTAAAGGTGAAATGAGCTTAGTAGGTCCGCGCCCTGGTTTATTTAACCAAGAAGAATTGACCAAAGCACGTGATGTAAAAAATGTATTTGACGTACGCCCAGGGATCACCGGCCTTGCCCAAGTAAACGAAATTGATATGTCTACCCCTGAATTACTCGCTAAAATAGACCGTGAGATGATTGATACCATGACAATAGGTAACTACTTTAAATATATACTCATGACTGTTACAGGAAGCGGTAGCGGCGATAGAGTAAAATAATTATCACTTCAAATAGTTTTATATGGACTCTATTTTTATGAAATTAGGTCCTCTTTTTTATGCGTTAACTAAACTGCAAACTATTTTAACTTAGACAAGGTATGCGTTTTTTACATAACCGATAGCATCAAAAAAATATGTAAGCTTGTGTAAACTGCCCCGGTAGCCTTTTGAAATATATAGATGTTAGTTATTTGATGCTTAAGCTTTAATACAAGCTAATTAAATTCGACTTTTTGTTATAGTTAATATTTTGTTAAATTAAAAACCAACGTTATAGGGCAGTGCCCTTTATTTGACCCGCACAGGAACTAGCAATGGATAGTTTTATTCGCTCAATTTTAAATGCTTCTCGCGCTAAAAAGCGAATTATTACACTTTGTATTGATTCATTATTTATAATGTTAGCGTTTTGGCTTGCACTGATTGTGAGGCTCGATAGCTTAGAGCCACTAAAACAAGCTCAAAACTGGCTGTTACTTGCATTGCTTACGCCTGTGAGTTTGTATGCATTTATAAGCTTAGGTTTATACCGCGCTGTACTTAGGTACATGAACTCGCAAGCTATTTGGGCAATAGTGTTAGGTACCGTTATTACAACGATTAGCTTGGTGTTGCTTGCTTTTTTTATGGGGGTTGATATACCTCGTACTATGCCGTTTATATTTGCATGGTTATGCTTGCTTACAGTAGGTGGTGCCCGGGTGTTGGTGCGCGCACTTATTGGTAAAATGACGACCAGTAAAAAAGAGTCGGTAATTATTTATGGTGCGGGGTCGGCAGGCCGGCAATTAGCCACGGCTTTAGGCGCAGGGCCTGAGTATTTTGTAAGTGCATTTATTGATGACGATGTAACCAAGCATGGCTCCATAATACAAGGCATACCCGTTGTTGAGTTTAAAGGTATTTATGAGCTTATAAATAAACGTAAAGCCAGCAAAGTGCTATTAGCGTTACCTAGCGAAACCCGTGCACGGCGCAAAGAAATACTTGCCCAGCTAGAGCCCTTAGCAATTAAGGTGCTTTCTATCCCCGGTATGGCCGATGTGGTTGAGGGGAAGGCTAAGCTTTCTGAAATTAGTGATGTTGGTGTTGAAGACCTACTAGGCCGCGACCCAGTTACCCCTAAACCAGATTTAATGGCCGCTAACATTACCAGTAAAGTAGTAATGATTACCGGTGCGGGGGGTTCTATTGGGTCTGAGCTTTGCAGGCAAATAATTAAACAAAAACCCGCAAAGCTAATTTTATTTGAGCAAAGTGAATTTGCATTATACGCAATAGAAAAAGAGCTATGCGAGTACATAACAAATAACAACCTTGAAATAGAGCTTGTGCCAATTATGGGGTCTGTTCAACGTATTAACCGCATAGAAACTGTAATGATGGCCTTTGGTGTGCAAACGGTTTACCACGCAGCTGCCTATAAACACGTGCCTTTAGTTGAACATAATGTGGTGGAGGGCGTACGCAATAACGTATTTGGTACCTATTACACTGCAAAGGCAGCCGTTAATACAGGGGTTGAAAACTTTGTGCTTATTTCTACCGACAAAGCAGTACGCCCAACCAATGTTATGGGGGCCACAAAACGTATGGCCGAACTTGTACTGCAGGGCTTAGCGCAAGAGCAAGGTAGTAAACATAAAACACGTTTTTGTATGGTGCGTTTTGGTAATGTATTGGGATCGAGTGGTTCGGTAGTGCCGCTGTTTCGCAGGCAAATTAAAGAAGGCGGGCCAATAACCTTAACACACCCCGATATAACACGATTTTTTATGACCATTCCTGAGGCTGCTCAGCTTGTTATACAAGCGGGGGCAATGGGTAAAGGTGGCGATGTGTTTGTGCTCGATATGGGTGACCCCGTTAAAATTAAAGATCTAGCGTCTAAAATGGTTAGGCTTTCGGGTTTAAGTGTTAAAACAGATACTAACCCACATGGTGATATTGAAATAAAATGTACAGGCCTACGCCCTGGCGAAAAACTTTTTGAAGAGCTTTTAATTGGCGACAACGTGGGTGAAACAACGCACGAGCGAATAATGACCGCCAATGAGGTTATGCTGCCATTAAGTGAGCTTAATGTATTTATAGAGGCGTTAGATATTGCATGCCATAACTTTGATCACCAATCTATTAGGCAGTTACTGCTTGATGCACCTACAGGGTTTAACCCTACCGACGGTATTTGTGATTTAGTTTGGAACGCAAAAAAACAGCTTCCACTCGATAGTGATGAAAAAGTAATAAGCCTAAAAACGAGCTAAGAAGTTGTAATAATAACTTTTTTGAAACGCGAGTGTAACTCGCGTTTTTTTATTTTGTAATGCGTTACTCATTTTAAGATAATAGATTGAATTAATTATTCGTAGTTATTGCGATAAAACAGTGATAAAGGAGCAGTTATGGCACGTAAGTATTTTGGTACAGATGGAGTTAGAGGAAAAGTAGGTACTTTTCCTATCACCCCCGATTTTGCAATGAAATTAGGCTGGGCTGCGGGTACTGTATTGGCTTCAAGCGGTACTAAAGAAATTTTAATAGGTAAAGATACACGTAATAGCGGTTATATGTTTGAGTCGGCAATAGAGGCCGGGCTTTCTGCCGCTGGTGTAAATGTCGCTTTTGTTGGGCCAATGCCAACTCCCGCTGTTGCTTATTTAGCATCAACATTTAGAGCCGATGCCGGTGTGGTAATTAGTGCGTCGCATAACCCATATTATGATAACGGCATTAAGTTTTTTAATAATTTTGGCACTAAGCTAAACGACGAACAAGAACTTGAAATAGAAGCCTTACTTGAGCAAGCATTAAATAATGATGCAATGCAATGTGTAAGCTCAGAACGTTTAGGTAAAGCTAGGCGCATAAATGACGCTGCTGGCCGCTATATTGAATTTTGCAAAGGCGTATTTCCAAAGGATTTAACGCTTGAAGGCTTAAAAATTGTTGTTGATAGTGCTAATGGCGCAGCGTATCACATTGCCCCTAATGTGTATGCCGAGCTAGGCGCTGACGTTATTAGTATTAACGATAAACCTAATGGTTTAAATATTAATGAACAATGTGGTGCAACTCACCTAGATAGCCTTCAAAAGGCGGTTATAGAGCATGGCGCTGATTTAGGTGTTGCACTAGATGGAGACGCCGATAGGCTTATGCTTGTAGATAGCAGTGGAACTGTTATCGATGGAGACCAAATACTTTATATTTTGGCTAAAGCGGCAAAACTACAAGGTAAAATGGAAGGTGGGGTAGTTGGGACGTTAATGTCTAACCTTGGTTTAGAGTTGGCGTTAAATCAATTAGATATTCCGTTTAAGCGTGCAAAAGTGGGTGATCGCTATGTTGTTGAACAGCTTAAACAAACAGGTTGGAAGTTAGGCGGTGAAGGCTCGGGCCATATTTTACATTTAGACCATGCATCAACAGGTGATGGTATTGTTGCATCGCTTTTAGTATTAGCTGCGCTTATGCAGCAAAAGCAATCGTTACAGGAATATGTTGCGGGCATGAAAAAGTTACCTCAAGTACTTTTAAATGTGCGTTTGTCAAAAAATAATGCGGATGAAATATTAAAAACAGAGCTTGTTAAACAAGCCGTTACAGAGGCTGAAAGTATATTAGCAGATACTGGTCGTGTTTTGTTGCGTAAGTCGGGCACGGAGCCACTTATAAGAGTTATGGTTGAATCAACAGATTCTATGGCTTCTCAGGCACAGGCGGAGCATATAGCTAAAGCTATTAAAACATTACTGTAAAAAAACTCATTTTTATTTAGTTAATTTTTAATTGCGCGGTTTTTGTCGCGCAAAATTTCACCTTTCACCTTTCACCTTTCACCTTTCATTTTAAGTCAGGCATAATCATGTTGATACTTTAAGCTTAATATCTAATAGATGATATTAAGTAACTCTGGTAAAATTAAGCATATTAATTACCAATAAAAACATTAAAGGAATAACATGAAAATTGCCGTGGTAGGTACGGGCTATGTAGGCCTTTCGAACGCTATGCTTTTATCGCAACATAGCGAAGTGGTTGCACTTGATATTGACGAGCAAAAAATAGCATTACTCAATAATAAGCAATCGCCTATTGTTGATACTGAAATTAGTGAATTCCTAACACGCAGTGATTTAAATTTTACAGCCACTACCGACAAAGTTGCCGCTTATAAAAATGCTGATTACGTAATTATAGCCACGCCAACCGACTACGATGTTGAAAATAATTACTTTAATACCAGCTCGGTTGAAGCCGTAATTAAAGATGTTATAGCACATAACCCTAATGCATTTATGGTGATTAAGTCGACTATTCCAGTAGGTTTTACTGCCGATATTAAAAAGCAATTTAACGTTGAAAACTTAATATTTTCCCCTGAGTTTTTACGTGAAGGTAAAGCGCTTTACGATAACTTACATCCGTCACGCATTGTTGTAGGCGAGCAAAGCGAGCGCGCTACTGTTTTTGCTAATTTACTTAAGCAAGGCGCTATTAAGCAAGATGTTGAAGTGCTATTTACTGACTCAACTGAAGCTGAAGCCATTAAGCTATTTTCTAACACATACTTAGCTATGCGCGTTGCGTATTTTAATGAGCTTGATAGCTACGCAGAAGCACACGGTTTAAACAGCAAGCAAATTATACAAGGAGTTGGGTTAGACCCACGTATTGGTAACCATTATAACAACCCGTCGTTTGGGTATGGCGGCTACTGCTTACCAAAAGACACTAAGCAACTTCGTGCTAACTACCAAGACGTACCAAACAATATTATTGGCGCAATTGTAGATGCAAATACAACCCGGAAAGACTTTATTGCTAAGTCTATTTTAAAGCGCAGCCCTAAAGTAGTAGGCGTATACCGCTTAGTAATGAAAACGGGATCTGATAACTTCAGAGCGTCGTCTATTCAAGGCATTATGAAGCGCATTAAAGCCAAAGGTGTTGAGGTTGTTGTTTATGAGCCTGTGCTTAAAGAAAGTGAATTTTATAATTCACGTGTGATTAAAGACTTAAATGAGTTTAAGCAAATATCTGACGTTGTGGTTTCTAACCGAATGGTTGAGGATCTAAGCGATATTGCCGATAAAGTATATACGCGTGATTTATTTGGTAGTGATTAATTAAATAATAGCTGTTAGTACAGTGACCTAACCCCGATAAGTTTTTCGGGGTTTTACCTCGTTCATCCCTCATCTACATTTAATCTGTTAGTTTAAAAATAATTAATTTAAAAAATAAAGGACTACTCATGAAAGCTGTAATTCCTGTTGCTGGCCTTGGCACGCGTATGCTACCCATGACCAAAGCAATCCCTAAAGAAATGCTCCCTATTGTTGATAAGCCTCTTATTCAATACATTGTTAATGAGTGTGTAGCTGCGGGCATTAAAGAGGTTGTGTTAGTTACTCATAGCTCTAAAAACGCGATTGAAAACCATTTTGATACCAGCTACGAGCTTGAAGCAACACTTGAAAAACGTGTTAAACGCACACTACTTGAAGAAGTGCGCTCTATTTGCCCAAGTGATGTGACCATTATGCACGTTCGCCAAGGCGAAGCTAAGGGCTTAGGCCACGCTATATTGTGTGCAAAACCTATTGTAGGGAATGACGATTTTGTAGTTGTGCTACCCGATGTAATACTTGATGCGTACACGGCTAACCAAAAAACAGAAAACCTAGCCGCTATGATTGCACGTTTTAATGAAACGCAAGCAAGCCAAATTATGCTTGAACCTGTTGCTATGGATGATGTAAGCAAGTACGGTATTGCCGATATTAATGCTGTGCAATTAGCACCGGGTGAAAGCGCTAAAATTAAAACTATGGTTGAAAAGCCGGATGTTGATGCTGCGCCTTCAAACCTTGCTGTTGTTGGCCGCTATGTATTAAGTAAAAATATTTGGCCATTACTTGCTAAAACCCCAGTAGGGGCGGGTGGCGAAATACAATTAACCGACTCAATTGATGCGTTAATGGCGCAAGAAACAGTTGAGGCATTTCATATGAGTGGCCGCGCGCACGACTGTGGCGACAAGCTGGGTTATTTAAAGGCAATTGTTGAATATGGTATGCGTGATGAAAAGCTGGGTAAAGAATTTGCACAGCATTTAAATACATTAGTTAATGGTGAAAATGCGCCAACACTTAACAATGTGGTTAATTTGTAAAAATAGCTTTAGTTATTCTAAAATTATAAAACCGTGTTTAATTTAAACACGGTTTTTTTGTTTTTTAGACAAGTTTTGTATTTGATTAATAAAGTGAATAAGACATTATTATCACCACAGAGAAGACAAGAAGAAGTAAAGGAGAAGATACTAGAAAATAGTATATTTCCTCTGTGTAGCGCGCAGTGCTCTCGGTGGTCAAAATTGTCTAGTGGTTAAATTTTTTACCTAAATGGTAAAGTAAATAAAACATTATTATCACCACAGAGAAGACAAGGAGAAGTACAGGAGAAGATACTAGAAAATAGTATGTTTCTTCAGTGTAGCGTGCAGTGCCCCGGTGCCCTAGGTGGTAGAAATTGTTTTGTGGTTAGGTTTGTACCTGATTTATAAAGTAAATAAAAATATTATTATCACCACAGAGAAGACATGGGGAAGTAAAGGAGAAGATACTAGAAAATAGTATGTTTCCTCTGTGTAGCGCGCAGCGCCTCAGTGTGCTCGGTGGTAATTAAATCCCTAAATTATCTTAACGTAGGGGTGAAGCTTGCTCACGCAAAAGGTTGTTAATGTGACTATGTATAAATTAAACGCGCCAGCAAGCAACGCGCCTACAAAAACAAGCTTGGGTACCCTGCTGGTATTTAGGAAGTATAGTTTTTTATAGGTATTATATCGTTTTTGAAAGCGCGAAATAAATTCGCGCTTTCAAATTTAAAAGTTAGCGGAGAAAGCAATTCTTGAAAATGCTTCTCCATACACATCTTTACCTAGGTAAAGCTCAGCGCCTAGGCTTTTAGCGCCCCAAATAGGTTTGTTTAATTTACGCGTATAGGCTGTTTGGAGTTCGTAACTTGTATTGTAACCATCTCGTTTGTTTGTAAGGCCACGTAACGTTGTATTTAAGCCCTCTTTAGCGCTAAGTTGCCAATGCCAGTTAATACTCATCGATTTTGCTGGAGTGTAGTCTGTATAGTCGTGCTCGTCTCCCCCCCAGTGGCCAATTACGTTGCCTGAGTTGCGATTTCCATCCTGGTATATACTATTTGCATACCAACCTAACTGCCAATTACTGTGTTCAAAACGTAGGCTGTGATTGTTTGCTATAAAGGGTAAATAAAGCCCAAAACTATATGCGTTATTACGTGAACCGCCGCTAAATGTATCTTCAAGCGCAACTTCACCATAAAGCTCATACGGTAAATTAAATAGGTTGTTATTGTATTCAAAGGTGATTGAACCTAACTGATCGCCTAGTTCAAAGTTTGCATCAACCTCTTCGGCATCAGCACGTGTTATATTATCTTTTCCGCCAGGGTCAAAAAAACCTTCGGCGAAATCTTTTAATGTTATGCTGCGCGGCCCCCCACCAAATTGCATTAAGCGACTTAGGCCAATAGTTAAATTGTCGGTAGCAGCAAAGCTGGTATGAAGGCCAAATAAATAAGGTTTACCAGGTTCAAATTCTCGGTCAGAGGCATCAATACGCCCTGTCTTCAAAATTCCACGCTGCTCGGTCATTTTACTAATAAACATATCGTATCGAATTTTAAAGCTGGTTATTGGCTCAACATTACTTATGGTAATTGACGGCGTTGCTTTAGCGTGTGTGCTTAATAGCATGGCGCTATCGTTAAAAGGTGAATACCAATGCTCACGATAGCCTATATCGAGCTGTGCGTATTTATTACCTAGGTAAATAAAGCTTTGGGTTGGGAGTATTTCGTTTTCGTTTGCAATGCCTGCCACACTTACACCAAAGTAACGGCCAAAGTTAGCGTAAGCGCCACCTTCAACAATTAAGTTGGTTTTAGTGGTTTGCCCGCGTTGATTGGGTAGTGTTTTGTTTTTTGTACCAGCAGCAAGGGTTACTTTAGCAAATGTGCCTGCATCACTTTGTATATACGGGCTTATTTGGTACGACAGAGTTTGGTAAAGCTCTGGGTAACTATGCCTTATGGTTTGTAGTACGTTGTATATATCATGCGCTTTATAGGGCTTGCTCATAATGTGGGTATTTTTACTTACCGCTAAAAGGCGCTCTACATTATGCTCTAACTCTGGTGCTTGGTTTAAAGGTAGATATGGCGATACGCCTCCCTTTGCTAAAGCGTTTGCACTTAATGCTAATGCTATAAGTAACGATGTTTTTTTGAGCATAATTATTCCGTTTGCCAATTTTTATAGTAAGTAAATACGTTAATGCGAGGTTAGCAATAAATACGTTAGTAAGAAAGAAAAAAGCGTTTATAGGAAGTGGTTTTAAGTTGCTAGTTATAAGGTTGAAGTTTCTAGATATTAGTTGGCAATTATAGATGTTAGTTTTCAGTTTAAGTTGGCGGCAGTTATTAGAATAACCATTAAGGTTTGTATTGATGAGCGTTATTTACAAAAGTGACTTATTCACCACAGAGAAGACAAGGAGCAGTGCAGGAGAAGATACTAGAAAATAGTATATTTTCTCTGTGTAGCGCGCAGCGCCTCGGTGTCCTCGGTGGTCAAAATTGTTTTGCGGTTAAACTTTTTACCTAAATGGTAAAGTAAATAAAATATTATTATCACCACAGAGAAGATAAGGAGCAGTGCAGGGAAATTGATTTTAATACCAATTCATTGTATTAAGCTCTTCTCAGTGTAGCGCGCAGCGCTTCGGTGTTCTCGGTGGTAATTAAATCCTAAAATCATCTAAACGTAGGCGTGGAGCTTGCTTGCGCAAAAGGTTGTTAATGTGACCATATGTAAATTAAACGCGCTAGTAAGCAAGGCGCCTACAAAAAACGCGCCGTAGTGTATCGAGAAAAATAACTTAAACCAATTGGCTTTGGTTTTCTCATTTGCTCCTCATTCGCTTCTCTTTGTGCATTATGTTTTTAAAAGCCGATTATTCACAAAGAGGGTAAGAGACGCCGCGCTTTTTTGTGGGGTGTTATATATTTGGGCTGGTACTTGCCTTTATACTTTGCGTGAAGCTTGCTTGCGCAAAAGGTTGTTAATGTGACCATATGTAAATTAAACGCGCCAGCAAGCAAGGCGCCTACAGTAAATTAGCCGCGGCGCTATACAGTGTATAAATGAGCATTCCAACTCGTATCTTAGCGTATATTGTGTGAAAAATTTGTATTTATGCTTTTAATAATAAAGCTGCGCCCATTAGCAAAGTCCACTATGCTATGGGCTATTCGTTATTTATATTTTTTAAGGATTCATCATGATTGAGCAAGGACAAAACTTACCAGAAGTTACACTTACGCAGCTTGCAAGTGAAGGTATGCAAACGCTAACTAACAAAGAGTTGTTTGATGGCAAAAAAGTGGTTTTATTTGCTGTGCCAGGGGCGTTTACACCAACGTGTTCAAATGCGCATTTACCTGAATTTATTACGCTTGCTGATAAAATTAAAGCAAAAGGGGTTGATGCTATTTATTGTGTGTCGGTTAACGATGCATTTGTAATGAAAGCATGGGGCGACTCGCAAAACGCTGAAGAGCTTTTAATGCTAGCCGATGGTGACGCAAGCTTTACTAAAGCACTTGGGCTTGAAAAAGATACCGCAGGCTTTGGTGGTATTCGTTCTTCACGTTACGCAATGATTGTAGATAACGCGGTTGTTACTGGGTTATTTGTAGAAGAGGGTAAAGAGTTTACAGTAAGCCGCGCAGAGCATGTTTTAGAAAAGCTTTAAGGCTGCATTTAGTTGTCAGTGTTTAGTTATCAGTTATTAGAAGTCAGTTGTCAGTGGTTAGTGGTTAGTGGCTAGTTATCAGATAGAAGTTTTTAGATATTAGTGATTAGATGTCAGTTATTAATAAATTTTAGATTTATTTTAGGCGAATTTAGTTAGCTATTTGTTATTTATATATTTAAAACTAAGCTAGTAAAAATGTTATGAACAAAAGTAAGACTAATGAATTTTGAAAATTTAGATGTATGGAAACGTTCTGCACGTCTCAGTGTAGATATTTACAGGTTTACAGCAGATATAAAAGACTATGGGTTTAGAGATCAATTAACACGCTCAGGCCTTTCAGTACCCAGTAATATCGCAGAAGGTGTGTGTAGAGAAATTTATAAAGAGAAAAGTAGATTTATAGATATAGCTAGGGCTTCTCTTGCAGAAGCTAGAACGCAGATATACATAGGCACAGAAATAGGTTACCTAAATAAGTCAACAAGCCAACAATGGATAACAGAAACAAAAGAATTAGCTGCCATGTTAACAAGCCTTAAAAATAAGTTTGATAACAGTTAACCTTAGAGTGTTTAGCTATTCATTCTTCGCACTGAAAACTGAAAACTGAAAACTGAAAACTGAAAACTGAAAACTGAAAACTGAAAACTGAAAACTGAAAACTGAAAACTTTTTCAAAGCTCAAACGGCGCTACGCCGACTGCTTTCATTTTGTAACCTACCTGCGCTAATTCGCCTGACCAGGTTTCTGTTGTAATGACACCGGTGACGACAATGGCATCGTAAAGGCTTTCGATTGGTACGCCGCCTTTTATAGTTACATGCACAAGTTGGTTAGGTGGTGGCGGTGGTACATGTATGCAGGCGCCAAAATACGGTACTAGTAAAAATTCGGTGATTACTTCGCTATCGCCCTCGAGTGGTACAACAAAGCCGGGTAAGCTAACCGATTGCCCATTTAGCTCTCTTACTACGGGGGCATCTAAATCGGGTTGTACCCAGTTTTGATCGCTGCCTTCGTGGTTCGCTTGCGCTTGGGTATCTATTTGCACATGACCTTTAGGGATTAAGTCTTCCCAAAAAATTTCTTTGGGTGGATTAGCATTACTTGTAAAGGTGATAATAGCTAAGCTTAATACACATAAGGTATTAAAAGCCGTTTTAAAAAGTGTCATAAAATTCCTGAAAATTATGTTTTTATACTCATGCCGTCGCTGAGTGAGTAAAAATAAGCACGAGTGGCTGGTATTAAACCAATAATAAAACCCGCCGCCATAATAACGCCTATAAGGGTGAGTTCATAGCGTGAAAGCATGGCTATATTTACACTAATGCCGGCATGGCTTTGTAGGTAGTCGGCTCCTAAAAATAGGGTGCAATAAAATAATGCACACCCAACCACGCATCCTAAAAATGTTGTAAGCAACGACTCCATACTTATAAGTGTAAATAGTTGCCAAGGCCTTGCGCCAACCGAACGCAGTATAGCAAGTTCGCGACGGCGTTGATTAAGGTTTGCAAGCAACGTGGTTAGCATACCAAGCAGGCTTATTAGCACAACAAAAAATGAGAAAAGTAGCAGCATTTTTTCAACAATTGCGAGCATTTCCCATAAGTCTTTTAGCGTAACGGTTGGCATAATGGCTAATAAGGCCTCTGGCTTATACTGATTGATGTTGCGCCTAATTTGTAGCGTGTATAAAGGCGAATCAAATCCCATTAAAAATGCAGTGATTTGTTTTGAGTGGCCAATTAAGTTGTTATGCTCATCGTGCTCATCGTGC
>NZ_PNDY01000037.1:0-7147 GCF_005886645.1 Pseudoalteromonas sp. S408
CGTGCCCGAAGGGCTAGACAAGCTCGTAGACGCACAGCTTGCTGGCGTTTAAAAGCAACGCTTTTACGATGTTAACTGCTTTGTAAAAGCATAAGAAGTTGTGCCCCTAATATAAGTGAGCTCTGCGACGAACTGGAACGTGCCCGAAGGGCTAGACAAGCAAAAAGTTTTGTAGGTTGGTTTTTTACCTAAATGGTAAAGTAAAAAATTATTATCACCACAGAGAAGACAAGGAGAAATAAAGGAGAAAATACTAGAAATAGTATGTTTCCTCAGTGGAGCGCGCAGTGCTCTCGGTGGTTAAAATTGTCTAGCGGTTAAATTTTTAACCTAAATGATAAAATAAATAAAACATTATTATCACCACAGAGAAGACAATGAAAAGTAAAGGAGAATTGGTTTTAGACTAATTCATTATTTTACGCTCTTCTCAGTGTAGCGCGCAGCGCCTCAGTGCTCTCGGTGGTCAAAATTGTCTAGCGGTTAAATTTTTTACCTAAATGATAAAATAAATAAAACACTATTATCACCACAGAGAAGACAAGGAGAAGTAAAGGAGATGATACTAGAAAATAGTATGTTTCCTCAGTGTAGCGCGCAGCGCCTCAGTGCTCTCGGTGGTCAAACGTATTTTGCGGTTAATTTTTTTACCTAAATGGTAAAGTAAAACATTATCACCACCACAGAGAAGACAAGGAGAAGTAAAGGAGAATTGGTTTTAGACTAATTCATTATTTCACGCTCTTCTCAGTGTAGCGCGCAGCGCCTCGGTGCTCTCGGTGGTCAAAATTGTCTAGCGGTTAAATTTTTAACCTAAATGATAAAATAAATAAAACATTATTATCACCACAGAGAAGACAATGAAAAGTAAAGGAGAATTGGTTTTAGACTAATTCATTATTTTACGCTCTTCTCAGTGTAGCGCGCAGCGCCTCGGTGGTAATTAAATCTTTAAAATTATCTATACATAGGCGTAAAGCTTGCTCACGCGAAAGGTTTTGAATATAACCAAGCAAACTAAACGCGCTAGCAAGCATCCTGGTGGCGTACAAAATATGTGTAACTAAAATAATTAGTCTATATTCCAAGGTGACAAATTTGCAAAGGATCGCCATGGAAGACTTACTGACTAAAAACGTAATTGGTTGCGCCATTGAAGTACATAAAAACCTAGGGCCAGGTTTATTAGAATCAACCTACGAAAACTGCCTAGTATATGAACTACAGCAAACAGGTTTATCAACAAAAAGCCAAATAAAATTACCAATCAAATATAAAAACACAACCATTGATGCAGGGTATAGGCTCGATATATTAATTCCAGAGAAATTAATAATAGAAATAAAAACAGTTGAAAAACTATTGCCAATTCATACAGCACAGCTAATAACATACTTAAAGCTAAGCGGCATAAAAACAGGATTACTCATAAACTTTAACCAAGTAAAGCTTATTGAAGGTATAAAGCGAATAAGCGTTTAATATAAAAGCGCAAAAAAGTTAAAATATCGCAAAATAAAGTCAGCCCTGTTTGCCACCTACATTTTGTAAAACATTGAGTAAGCTTAAATACTTATTTAAAAGAAAGCAGTAATTCAAAAGCGCGTTTCGGCTTGCGCGAAAAGCCCTCTCATGCTTTAATTACCGCACAAAAATACAAGTACTCACCAAGGTCGGTGAGGAACAAAATATTTAAAATAATTTTGGGATTCTACAATGGCGTTAAGCTGTAAATCACTCATCACCTCACTCGCATTACTATCAGTTACCGGTTGCACCATAGTACCAGGCAGCCATTTTGAAGGCATAGAATCTGGCGAGCAAACACAAAACCTTGAGCAAGATCTCGAAAAAGTAAATATTCAAATTATCGACTCGTCGCTAATTAAACAACAAAAACAAGCACGTGCATCTGCAAAGCCAATATCTAACACCGCAGGTGTAAACGTAAGCAATTACGAATACAAACTAGGTGTAGGTGACGTACTAACCATAGGCGTATGGGATCATCCCGAGCTAACAATACCCGCAGCAGTACAACGTACCGCTGAGTTTGATGGCTTTCGCGTACAAAAAGACGGCACCATTACCTATGCTTATGCGCCAAATATTCCTGCAGCAGGGCGTACTATTAGCGAAGTACGTGACGACCTAGTTAAGCGCTTAAGCCGCGTAATTGAAGACCCGCAAGTAGATGTAAAAGTAGTGGGCTTTAGAAGCCAAAAAGCATACGTAACAGGTGAGGTTAAGCAGCCTGGCGTTTACCCTGTAACCGAAATACCGCTTACCCTCATTGACGCACTAAACCAAGCCGGAGGCCTAACAGAAGCTGCCGATTGGCGCACAGTTACTTTTACCCGAGGCGATAATACAGAAGTGATTCAACTTGATGATTTTTATGCCCACGGCGATATTTCGCAAAACCGTTTATTACAGCACGGCGATATTGTGCACGTAAGTCGTAACGATGCACAAAAAGTATTTGTACTAGGCGATGTTAAAAAAGCAGGTTCAGTAACCCTTAATCGGTATGGTTTAAATTTAGCCGAAGCATTAAGTGATTCGGGCGGCCTAAACGAAGCAACAGCAGATGCAAACGGGGTTTTTGTACTGCGTAAAAGCAACGTAGAGCAAACGGGCTATATTGCAAACGTATACCAGCTACATGCAAAAAATATTGCAGCTATGGTACTAGCGGAGCAGTTTGAACTGCAGCCAAGCGATATCGTATATGTAACTTCTGCACCACTTGCACGTTGGAACCGCGTAATAAGCTTATTATTACCATCTGTCGCATCGGTTGATAGCTTAGATGATATTTCATCAAACTAAGGGTTAAAAAATGTTTGATTCAGTTTTAGTAGTATGTGCGGGTAATATATGCCGCAGCCCAACGGGTGAATATGTATTAAAGCAAAAGCTTGAAGGTAAAAATATTAAAGTGTCGTCGGCTGGGTTAACCGCACTTGAGGGTAAACCTGCCGATGCAAAAGCAAAACAAATTGCCCAAGCACATGGTGTAAACATGGACGAGCACCAAGGCAGGCAGTTGTCGTCTGCACTTGTTGCGCAAAATAGCGTAATATTGGTTATGGAAGAACGCCATTTAAAAGATATACACGCACGCTACCCCGAGGCTCGCGGTAAAACATTTTTACTAGGTAAGTGGATTAACAACGCCGAAATACCCGACCCATACCGCCAAAGCACCGAAGCATTTGAACACGTTTACACATTAATCGATAGCGCATGCAGCGCTTGGCAAAAGTATTTATAAGGAATGGCTAATTTAATGAATACCCAGCCTGAAAGTAAAAACAAAAACACTGCACAACCCACACAAGAAATCGATTTAATGGCACTGCTAGGTGCATTACTCGACCGCAAATATTTTATAGCAGGCATAACTGCACTGTTTATGTTTATAGGTGTGGTTTATGCGGTATTAAGCACGCCAGTTTACCAAGCCACCGCCATGATACAAGTTGAAGAAAGTGGTGGAACAGTGCCCGGTTTTGATGACATGGCTGGAATGTTTGAGGGAGCGCCATCCGCAGTAACCGAAATAGAGCTGCTTAAATCACGCAGCGTAATTGGTGAAGCGGTAGATTCACTTAAACTAGATATTGTAGCCGAGCCAAAACTATTCCCGTTTATTGGTAACCGCGCTTACCGTAAATTTACCCCAATGAAAAAGGGGGATTTGGCCGAGCCAAGTTTTGGTGCAAGCAGCTACGCATGGGGTGGTGAGAGCATTGATGTATTTAGATTTGATGTTCCGCGCTCAGCAGTAGGGAGAGAGTTTACGTTAGTCGCATTAAAAGGTGATAGATTTGCACTTTTGAGTGACGATGGGGAGCAAATATTAGCAGGTAAGGTTGGGCAAGAGCTAACCAGTGGTAAATTTCATTTAACAATACGCAGTTTAAACGCTCGTGTTGGTACAGAGTTTACTATTAAACAAAAAAATAGATTGAACACGGTTCTCGAACTCCAAACAAGTATAATGGCCAATGAAAAAGGTAGAGACTCAGGAATCGTCAACCTCAGCCTTCAAAGCGAACAACCACATTTTGCAAAAATAGTATTAGATAAAGTGTCTGCTATTTACGTTCGCCGAAATGTAGAGCGCAATAGCGCCGAGGCACAAAAGTCACTGGAGTTTTTAGAAGTACAATTACCTGAAATTAAAAAACAGCTAGAATATGCCGAGCAACGCTTTAACGACTACCAAATAAAACGCCAGTCAATAAACATAACACTCGAAACACAAGGCGTGCTTGAGCAAGTAGTAAAGCTTGAAACAAAACTACAAGAGCTAAACCTAAAACGCCTAGAGCTTGGCCGTAAATTTAAAAAAGATCACCCGGCATACCAAGGTATTATTGAGCAAATACAAGCCGTAGAAAGCCAAAAAAACGAACTTATTGGCGAGGTAGGCAACCTACCCGAAACACAACAAGAGCTGCTGCGCCTAAAACGCGATGTTGAAGTAAGCAACCAAATTTATACCTTGCTTTTAAGTAAAATCCAAGAGCTAGACATAGTACGCGCAGGTACTGTAGGTAATGTACGTGTTATAGACTACGCCGAGGTAAACACCAGTAAGCCAGTAAAACCTAAAAAAGCATTAATAGTAGTAATGGCAACCATGCTAGGTGGCATGCTTGCGGTGGCTATTGTGCTTATACAAAAAGCCATGCATAAAGGGGTTGAAGATCCAAGTGAGATAGAAGCCTTAGGCATACCTGTATACGCAAGCGTGCCCCACTCAGACTACCAAGATAAATTAACCAGTTTTACCGGGCGCAAAAATAAAGCAGGTAAAGCAAAAAGCTTACTCGCGCTTGATAACCCAGCCGACCTTTCAATAGAGGCGCTACGTAGCCTGCGCACCAGCTTACACTTTGCGATGATGGAAGCTAAAAACAACATCATTGCTATATCGGGCCCAAGCCCGGGTGTAGGTAAGTCGTTTATATCGGTTAACTTGGCGGCAGTATTAGCACAAAGCGGCAAAAAAGTACTGATTATTGATGCCGATATGCGTAAAGGCTACTTACAAACCCAGTTTGGCTTAAAGTGGGACAATGGCTTAAGTGATTACCTTTCGGGCCGCTTAAACCTAGCGCAAGTAACTAAGCCAACTAAAGTTGAAGGTTTAAATGTAATTACCCGCGGGCAAATACCGCCAAACCCATCAGAGCTATTAATGCACAGCAACTTTAACAAACTGGTTGAAGAAGTTAGCGCAGCATACGACATAGTAATTATAGATACGCCACCAATACTTGCAGTAACCGACCCGGCAATAGTGAGTGCGCATACAGGCACGACCTTATTAGTAGCACGCTTTGGCCAAAACCACTTACGTGAAATAGACCTTACCCGTAACCGTTTTGAACAAAATGGCATAGACGTAAAAGGCCTAGTATTTAATGGTGTAGTTAAAAAAGCCAGCAACGCCTACGGGTATTATGGCTACTACAACTACGAGTATAAGTCTGATAAGTGAAAAGTGTAGCTGCGGCTTTACCCCGAGTATTTTTAAAAGTTAAAACGAGTAGGCGAGTGGCTTGCAACCGCAAAAGGGATAAGTTATTTATTCACCACGGAGAACACCGAGTTCCCAGAGGAAGAGATTGGAGAGTTAACAACTTACCTTTTTCTCTTCTCGGTGTAGCAAAGCGCCTCAGTGGTAAAAATTATTTTTGGGTCATTGCGTCAGCAAGCTCAACGCCTACGGGTGTTAAGGTTGCATGTAGGCGAGTGGCTTGCCACCGCGAGAATAAATATATGTAGGAGCTAAATACAACCTCCTACTTTAAAACTGGCACAGTAGCGTAACTAAAATTGGTTACCCTGATAAGTAAAGATAAATTAAAATCCACAAAGGATGTAAAGTGAAAGTATTAACAGTATTTGGTACCCGCCCTGAAGCCATTAAAATGGCACCTCTTGTTCATGCCCTAGCTAACGATAGCCGTTTTGAGGCTAAAGTATGTGTAACAGCACAGCATCGTGAAATGCTAGACCAGGTACTTGAACTTTTTAAAATCACCCCTGAGTACGACTTAAATTTAATGAAAGCAGGGCAAACACTGCCAGAAGTAACTAGCCGTATTCTGCAAGAATTAACGCCGGTACTTAAAGAGTTTAAACCTGACGTTGTTCTTGTTCATGGTGATACCGCAACTACGTTTGCTGCAAGTTTAGCTGCTTATTATGAGCAAATAGCAGTAGGTCACGTTGAGGCCGGTTTACGTACAGGTAATATTTATTCGCCATGGCCAGAAGAGGGTAACCGAAAACTAACTGGCGCATTAACAAAGTTCCATTTTGCACCAACTGATACTTCAAAAGCTAACTTGCTGAAAGAAAATGTCGCAAGTGAAAATATATTTGTAACCGGTAATACGGTTATTGATGCTTTACTACTAGTTAAGCAACAAATAGAAAATGATACAGAGTTAAGCAACACATTAGCCTCACAATTCCCTATGCTTGATGAAAGTAAAAAGCTTGTTTTAGTTACAGGCCATCGCCGTGAAAGCTTTGGTGGTGGTTTTGAGCGTATTTGTGAAGCGCTCGCACAAACAGCTAAAGCTCACCCAGATACGCAAATACTGTACCCCGTGCATTTAAACCCAAATGTACAAGAGCCAGTAAAGCGTATTTTAAAAGATGTTGATAACGTACATTTAATAGAGCCGCAGCAATACTTACCATTTGTATATTTAATGAATCGTTCACACATTATTTTAACAGACTCCGGTGGCATTCAAGAAGAAGCACCAAGCTTAGGCAAACCTGTACTCGTAATGCGTGACACAACAGAGCGCCCAGAAGCGGTAGACGCAGGCACTGTTAAGTTGGTGGGTACAAATGTAAGAAAAATAACATCTGCACTCAATGAGTTATTAGCTGATGAGACTGCATATAAAGCAATGAGCCGTGCTCATAACCCGTACGGTGACGGCCAAGCATGCCAGCGTATTTGTGATATTTTAGCAAAATAATTAGCGTTGGCGCGGGTTGTCCTCGCACATTACTCTTAAAAAATAGTGTGACAAGCTGAAAAATACATAAACAAAGCTTGCCAAAAAAAGTTTAAAACCAAAATTTGTAGAACCTAGAACCTAGAACC
>NZ_PNDY01000038.1:0-24714 GCF_005886645.1 Pseudoalteromonas sp. S408
CGAAGTAGCTTGGCTGTTAGAACTCAATCTGTACGAGTGCCCACACAGATGATTGCTTTATATTGTTAAAGAACGTTGCGACGTTGTCGCTAGGGATGCGTATAATACATCCTTTATTTTTCGAGTCAATACTTTGTTTTAAACTTTCTTTCGATGATTTAAAACTGAAGTTTTACTTAACTCTCTGAACCGGTGTTGCTTTGCTATGCTTCGGCGTTTCCCGTCTCAGTGGGGTCGCATTATAGGGAGATCCAAAAACAGATCAACACTTTTTTTAGATCTTTTCACTGTTCGAACAAAATTAGAACAAAAGTACAAAAAACCATGTTAAAACACGCTTAAATTGATGTTTTTTTACACTGCTCTTTATAATTTCATATAAATATCATTGCTAAGTTCGTTTAAGACGTTAAGATAGAAAGTTCACAATGTTAAATTAATGTTTATTTCCTGTTTATTGGTAGATCTAAAATGAAATTACCCGATCAAAAATCTTTTGTCTTTTCTGTTGTTATTGCTGTAGTTGGTTTTGTTATTGTTAAGTTCGCACTCGGAAGCTTAGAACTTGACCCTGCAATTGTATTTGCTGTTGGCCTGTTAGTAGGTGGGCTAATTATTGCTGCTATGTCGTCTGACGTTTTAGAAGAGGCCGAAGTGAAGACTAAAACACTTTACGTTGGTAACCTTCCTTACCGTGCAAACGAAGGTGTGGTTCGTGCTTTGTTTGAAGAGCAAGGTAAAGTATTCAACGTTCGTCTATTAAAGGATAAAAATACAGGCAAACGTCGTGGCTTTGGTTTTGTTGAAATGGCGCAAGCTGACGCAGACAATGCTATTGCTAACTTGAACGATAGTGAGTTTCAACAACGAACTTTAAAAGTACGTGAAGCAAAACAAAAACAAGAAGATGATGCTAACGCGCTTCGAACTCAGGCGGATCAATCAGTGTAACTAGCTTAACCGCCAGTTTATCACTGAACACATTAGCCGTTGCATAGTATTGCAGCGGCTTTTTTATATCTGATATATTTTGTGCTAATAAACCTAATTCGTCTAATAAATAACTGACCCTACTTGCTATTGCTACGCCGGAGTCCACCAGCTGAATACTATTTTCAAAGTATTCACAAATTTGTTTTGCAAGTATGGGAAAGTGTGTACATCCTAATATAAGTACGTCTACTTGCTTTTCAATATTCAAATCTTCAAGCACTGCATGCAATTTAATTGTATCTAAGCAGTCATTGAAAAAAAGCTGTTCCGCAAGGTTTACCAACTCAACACTACTATATAAGTTAACGATTACATTACTGGCATGCTGCGCTATTAGTGTTTTTGTATATGAACTCGCTATTGTGGCTGGTGTTGCCAGTAAAGCAATGTGATTTGAATGAGTTAATTCTGCTGCGGGTTTTATCGCTGGTACAACACCAACAATGGGTATATCTGTAATTTTGCGTACGGCACTTAATGCAGACGTAGATGCCGTGTTGCACGCTATAACAATTAAATCGACGTTTAGCTTGTTTAACTTAATAAAATGAATAAGCGAACACAAACGATTAATAATTGTTTGTTGTGTCTGAGCCCCATAAGGTAAGAAAGCATTATCCATGAAATAGCTATATTGAGCATTCGGGATACGTTGCTTTATATGTTCAAGTACTGTTGTGCCACCAATCCCTGAATCAAAAACCATTATATGCGCTGACAAACGACCGTTCCTATAATTAGATTAGAACGGCAGTTTGCCATGTGATTTTTGCAAAAGAAAGTAGTTTAAGGTTAAGGCTAAACTTCGTCTGCTGTTTGCTTTGCCGCGCTATTTAACTTATTAAGGTTTTCAAACATAGCTTTTGTATAATCAACCAGCTTATCTATCTCACTTTGGTCCTCATTGAGCCATTGCATGATGCCTGATAACTGATTTTGAATATCTAACTCGGCGGCTTTAGAAAATGCCTCTCGTAGATCATCATTAAAAGGCGCTATTTTATCTGCAATTACTTTTTCTGGGGCCGGTTTATTTTCTTCGTAACCTTTTATTGCAGCAACCGTTTTGGTTTGTCGTAAGTCCATTGAAAATGCAACTAGTTGCTCATTGCCTAAACTAAGCTCTTGCGCTTCTTCAAATGCCTGATCTAAATCACCGCTAAAAAAAGTTTTACTTACGTTTTGTAGGTTTTCCATCAACTCATTAATTGCTTCTTGCTCTTTATCATTAAGGTCGCCGTTAACTGACATTGAAAATGAAAGCTCCCTCGATTGTGATGATTCACTTACGAATGCCTCTCCTCCCTTACCACGTTGATAACTGCTAGCAGACTGAGATTTAAACGCATCGGCAAAACTAATTGTTACTTCATCGCCTTCTGCGGTTGTAAAGCTGTACTGAGCATTATTACTTAAACTGGCATACTGTGCTTGTGTTACCCCCACACTGGCGGGCATTGGGTTGAACAAATTATCTTCAAACTCATCAAGGCCATTGAAAATGCCTTCTTTTGATTTATTGATCCCCTCTTGGGTTTCATCGTTTAGCACGCCAGACTCTTTGAGCTCATCAACAGCGTCATCAATACCTATTTGAACCCCCTTACGGGCATCACTTAACATACCTTTTAATTTATCGTCATCGGCACCATCAGCTTTTGCTTTATTAACGGCGCCAGTGACAAAGTCGAGTACATTTTTAACAATTTCTTCAAAATCAAAAAGGGGTTTTTCTGCCTTTTTTTCTTGAACAGGTAAACCAAGCTGCTCTGCCATTTTATCGCCTAAGACTTTAGCAGCCAACTCTTTGCCTCGTTGCTGATAACTGTCTTGCGGAGACGTGATGGTAGGTTGTTGTACATCAGCTTTGTTATTGAATTTGTTTATATTCTGGCTTGGTATAAACCCATAGTTGCCTATTTTCATGATTCGTCTCCTGAGCGTGCGTACTTTATTATCGGCCAGAGCATAAAAAACTAAAGTAAACCGCGTAAAAAAACATCATTTATTCTTGCCAAAACTAGACAAATGCGAACCGCTCCCTACAATAGCGCCGATAAACAGATCTTAGATAAGGCAATAACGCGAATGGCAGTTATTAAAATAGATACCACACAGTACCAAGCGCAGTTAAGTGAAAAAGAACAGCGTATAACTTCACAGTTTCAACGTTTTGGTGTGGAGCAGCTAGAAGTGTTTAGCTCGGAGCCAATTAACTACCGCCAACGTGCCGAGTTTAGAGTATGGCATGATGGAGACGATCTGTTTCATATAATGTTCGATCAGCAAACTAAAGAAAAAATACGCGTGGATACGTTTGACCCTGCAGCACCGCTTGTTGGTGAAATAATGCAAGTAATGATTGAAAACCTTAAGCCATGTGAGGTTTTACGCCGAAAGCTTTTTCAAATAGATTACCTGTCTACACTCAGCGGTGAAATTTTAGTGAGCTTGCTTTACCACAAGCCGCTTGATGATGAATGGCTACGTGAAATTAAAGCGCTTAAGGCAAAGCTGAGTGAAAAATATAAGATAGACTTTATTGGCCGAGCACGTAAGCAAAAAGAAATGCTAGGTGATGACTTTGTAACAGAGCGATTAACTGTAAATGGCCAAGAACTCGTTTACCAACAAGTAGAGAATAGCTTTACGCAACCTAATGCGAAAGTAAATATAAGCATGCTTGAGTGGGCACAAGGTTTATGTAAACCACTTAAAAATGATTTACTAGAGCTTTACTGCGGTAATGGTAACTTTTCTATTGCACTAGCTGGCTCTTTTAATAAAGTACTCGCAACTGAGATATCTAAGTCATCTGTTTACTCTGCTCAATACAATATCGAGAAGAACAATGTAGATAATCTCGATATTATACGTATGTCGAGCGAAGAGTTTACTCAAGCGATGAATGGAGAACGTACTTTTTCTCGTCTAGATGGCATTGATTTAAAAAGTTACAATTGCCAAACCATCTTAGTCGACCCGCCACGCGCTGGTATGGATGAATTGACCTGTGATTTAGTGGCTAACTACGAAAATATTATTTACATATCGTGCAACCCTGACACACTGGAACGCGATCTAGATCATTTAACGCGTACTCATAACGTCAAGCGCTTTGCGATATTTGATCAGTTCCCTTATACACATCATATAGAATCAGGTGTGTATTTGCAGAAAAAATAACGGTGAGTAAAAACTTATAGGCACAAAAAAGCTCCTATAAAGGAGCTTTTTTGTATTCTTTTACTTACTTGCCAAGTAATTAATTAACTTGCTGATATCTTCAGGTGCCGTAACACCTGATTCACGGCCTAAGTTTAATTTATACTTACCGTTTACAATAAATGTTGGAACACCACGAAGGGCGCCTTTTTCTTTAAAGTACTCTTGGTCGCGTTTCATCTTAGAGCTTAATGTACGAACCGAAAAGCTTTTAAATAACTTATCAAATTTATCGCCATCAACACCTTGCGCAACGAACACATCTTTTACGTCAGCTAATTCGTTAAATTTAGCGCGTTTTGTGTGAATATGATTAAAAATAGCTGCAATAATTTTTTCTTTTTGCGGAAGTACTTCTGCAGTGGCTAATGCTTGGCTCATCATTTGTTGGTTTTCTGGGTTACGAACACCCACAAAGTCAACGTGACTCTTTTTAAACTTAACATTTTTATCAAGTTTAGGCTTAAATTCGCTGATCAATGACTCGTAGTTATTACACGCCGGGCAGTAAAAAGAGAAAAACTCTTTTACTTCTGGCTTTTTAGTAGCGCGTTCAGAAATAACATCGTAATGAACGCCTTCTTCATAGGTCGCCGCAAAGCTCGTTGCTGCCAGTGGTAATACTAATGCAAGTAACCCTGCTTTAAGTAGTTTAATCATACTTATACTCCAAAATTTATAATGCTAATAAAAACGCAATTAACTCATCAAGTTCTTGTTGGTTTTTTATGGTGTTAATGTTGATTTTGTATTTATCGTTAACGATAAAAGTAGGTACGCCAGTTAATGCACCTAATTTTGAATATTTATTTTGTTTGTCTTGCATTGCTTGTTCTGCGGCAATAATTGGCATGCTTGCAATAGCTTGGTCAAAAGTGTCGCTATCTATCCCGTTAACTTCCAACAGCTTTTTAAGATCTTTAACTTCTGTTAAAGGCACACCTTGAATATGAATGCTTCTAAAAATTTGGTCAGCTATATTTTGTGCTTGGCCTTGTTGTTTGGCAATTAAGTAAGCAAAGCTTAAGTTACTTTGTGCTTGTGGAGATACACCACCTAAAAAGTTAACGTGGCTTTTAACAAACTCAGTACCTTCCGGCAGTTTTTTTTCAATTGCTTTAGCCACTGGTTCAAATTTAAAACAGTGCGGACAATAAAATGAAAAGAACTCTGTTACTTGGGGTGTTGTGCTTTTTTCAGTTTTAATAATAGTGTATTGGTTATTAGCCTCAAACTGTGCAGCAAAGGCTGCAAATGGTAAACATAAAAGAAGTAGGCTCAGTTTTAATTTTTTAAGCATTAGTATCTCGTTGTACTCGTCATTAAATAATAATTTACGGCAATAATTTTAACGGCGGTTCCTGCAGAGCTGCAAGTTGTTCTTTAAGCGCTAAAATTTGTTGCTCCCAGTATTTGTCATCAGCAAACCATGAAAAGTTCCGCACGAAAGCAGGATCGCTCCACCTTTTTGCAACCCATCCCATATAATGAATAATACGCATTGCTCGCAGCGGTTCAATTAATTTGAGTTGAGCGTGGTCAAAATCACAGAATTCTTCATACGCCCCAACTAAGGTGTCTAACTGTAACAGTTGCGTTGGCCTGTCGCCACTTAGCATCATCCATAAATCTTGAATCGCAGGTCCCTGGCGACTATCGTCTAAATCCACGAACATTAACGCATCGCCGGCCCATAATATATTGCCTGCGTGGCAATCTCCATGTAAGCGAATACTATTTGTTTCTTGATACTGCTTTTGTGTCTGCTCAATTACCAAATCTAAAATAGTATAAAAAGCAGTGCTTAATCCCATTGGCACTAAGTTACTTTTTTGAAGATGAACTTTAGCTGTATGTAAATACTCATCACAGCTTATTGTTGGTCTGTAAGTAAATGGTTTTGTTTTAGATACTTGGTGCATTCGACCAATCAAACGTCCCATAACATCAAGCTGATCTAAATTATCTACTTCAAATAATCGCCCACCCACACTTGGAAAAACCACAAACATATAACCCTGGTGTTCAAACAAGCTTTGTCCGTTATGTAAAACAGGGGCTACAACGGGTACTTCAGCGTCAGCCAATTCAAAAGCAAAGTCATGTTCTTCTTGAATTTGTGCTTTACTCCAGCGCTCGGGACGATAAAACTTTACGACGTAACGAAGACCGTCTTCAGCCTTGAATTGATAAACTCTATTTTCATAACTGTTAAGCGCTAATAACCCAGACTCAGGATAAATGCCTATGGTTTCTATCGCATCGAGTATTAAATCTGGGGTTAAATCTATAAAGCTAAATTTGCTCATACTCTTCTTATATAAATTAAAAGCGGGCTAAACCCGCTTTTGTTATTGGCTATATGCACCGAATTAGAAAGTGCGACTTATCGCGCTCTAAAAAAATTACTCGATTGCGATATCGTTTCATCCGGTTCGTTAACTGGTGACAGCACAAAATTAAACTCTGTTATAGGCAATTTTAAATCATAAGGATCCATAACGAGTGACAAAGGTTCATTGTGAGATTGCCCTGCTTGAACCGTGAATACCTGCTTACCTATGTATTTAAAGTTTTCTAGCCCTATAACTTTAATATTAAAGGTTTGCTCATACTGCGCCTTATTGATTACCTTTAAGGTATATGTGTTTTCAACCAAGCCATTAAAGTCGACACGATATAGCTGATTTCGGTCACGGATAATATCAAAGTCCATAGGTTTACGCAGTGCAATATTTGTAACAAGTGCGCCAGTGAGCAGCACCAATATGACCGTATAACCAATAATTTTAGCTCGTAAAGGGTTGGTTTTATTTTCTGGCGTTTCAAGGTTACGTTCTGTGGTATATGAAATTAAACCGCGCGGATACTCCATTTTGTCCATTACGCCGTCACACGCATCAATACACGCACCACAATTAATACACTCAGCTTGTAAGCCATTTCTTATATCAATACCTGTAGGACACACTTGTACACATAAGTTACAGTCAATACAGTCGCCAATTTCTAAATCTTCATGGGCGACCTTGCGTGAGCGAGGACCACGGCTTTCACCTCGGCTTTCATCATAGGTTACTGTGTAGGTATCTTTGTCAAACATTGCCGACTGAAAACGCGAGTAAGGGCAAATATGCAAACACATAATTTCGCGCATCCAGCCGGCGTTACCATAAGTGCACACAGCAAACACTAAAATACTTACTAGTGCATAACCGCCAACATTAAAGGTTATAAAATCAGGGAGTAGCTCACTTATCGGTGTAAAGTAACCAACAAACGAAATAGAGGTATACAAAGAAAACAACACCCAGCTAGAATGCTTAGCCGTTTTTCGCCAGAACTTGTCAAAATCCATAGGGCGTTGATCAAGCTTTTTACGTTGATTTGCTGTGCCTTCAAGTTTTTCTTCAAACCAAATAAAAATGAAGGTCCATACCGTTTGAGGACAAGTATATCCGCACCAGACTCGTCCATAAAATGTAGTTACCAAAAACAGCGCAAAAGCCGCCAGCATGAATATAAACGCCAGTATGGTGAAGTCTTGAGGCCATAAAGTTAGACCAAAAATATTGTATTTTTGTGCTATTAAATCAAATAGCACGGCTTGCTGGCCGTTAAAGTTTATCCATGGCAAAACCATAAATGCGAGCATGCCTAAAAAACCAATACGTTGTCTTAATAATTGGTGAAGACCTTTTACAGCTCTAACATAAATGCGGTTACGGGGGTTAAATCTATCATCTTGACGGCTTAAATCCGGCTTTTGAATTTTTACCTCAACAGGAATGTTTTTTACTTTAATCTGTTTGTCCATCGAAGTTCCTCAACACCGCTTGGAAAATAAAAGCTGAGCACTAATCAAATGCTCTATACTCATAGTGTAGCAAGTAACTTGCTAAGTAAGACTAGTTTAATGAATCATAAATTAAATACTTTCAGATATTTCAGAAATATCTAACTTCTGGTAGTTATTATACCAATATTGGCTAAAATTACTGGTATTGATTGCTACTAATTTATTCATCTCAGTTACTTGCTTTTAAAGGGCAGTTTATTACACTGCTTGATTATTCAACCCTATTTAGATCAAGGTTTACGTATCCATGAAGAAGTTTATTATATTGATCATTGTGATCCTTGCGTTTTTTACCATTGATCATCCACTTATAAAAGAACCACGCGAGAAGCTATTAGGGGAAGGTGTTGGTTTTTTAAGTAATGCAAGTAAAGTAAATAGAAGCCCTGCTGCTAATTTAGCAAAAAACAGAATTAGTAATGAGCTCACACTCTCAGGCTCTGAAAAAGAGTATGTAGAAAAAACGTTTACCACTGATGACGCGGTTCAGCTATTTAATTTACGCTACTGTCGCGAACGTGACTTAAACCTTTACTTCTACGCTGACCGCTTAAATACAGTGTGTAAAATAGTGTCTGAATCACTCGAACAAAAGCGGGCTAAATAATGGACTTTTCTAACTTAAACAAAAAAACCAGTGATTCGTTTCACAAGCAACGTAATATGCTGAAACAGTTAGCGAAAGGTAAAACACTAAAATGCGAAAAGTGTAATTCGGTGCTCACACTCGATTTAGCCACCAGCGAAGTGGGTAAAGGCGCAGTAAAGTGCAAGCAAGGCTGCACAGATATTATTTTAGAACTTGGCGCTTAACTAATAACTAAAGCGCCAATATTAAAACGTTTAACGCTAACTACTCGTCCCAGCCTTCATCGTTATACAAACCACTATTAAGTGCTACTATTTCTACAAGCTCTGCAAAACCAAGTGCAAAATCTCCCATAAGGTCATATTGTTGCTCACACAACTGCATTGTGTTCATTGAATTTTGCGATGCGATTTGCGCGATAAGCTGTGGATCTAATGCAAAAAAGCTGAGGGTTGCTTGTGCGGTTTCTAAGGCCTCTTTGTACTGTGCATCTAACTGCGGTGATGTTAACAGCTTTTGCGTGTAAGCATTACTTGCTGTTAAAAAGCCTTGGCTCCAGTGCGAGCAAAATGCATTGTCGTACTGTGATGGCAGTTTATACCCTACTTCAAACACTTGCTCACTTATTTGATGGTAAAGCGCCATAAATAAAAACAGTGTTTCTTCATCTAATTCGTCTGCAGAATTATTGAGTATCACATCAACCCATTCGTGTACATCAAGAGGGTCGGGTGAACATATAACACCAAACAAATAACCTTGGCTTTGTTCAAGGGTCATGGCGTGAGGTTGTGTATTTAAAAATGTGCTGAGCTGCTTAGCATGCAGCTCAGTAAATTGCGGTAGTTGCATTAAAACTCTTTATATCAAAACATTAAAAATTGAGCGGGTAACGACCTTGGCTATCTGGTCGGCCTAAAAACTTAACCGCATCGTGAACATCTTTTGGTAAGCTAGCATCTGGTTTTACATACCCTGCCACGCTAAAGTCAAAGTTAGCTTTGAGAGTGGCATCGGCTTCAAGCCCAAGGGTGTTGTCAGGGTCGATTAATATTGCCACATCACCCGACTTACAACTTAAATTGCCGGCCAGAGGCCCTATATTAAACCAACCATTTAAACCTTGCACATCGATATTAGGACTCGCTATTTCACCCTTTAATGACTCACAGTAAGGAGCACCTGAGGTGTATTCATCAAGTTCCAGTATTACACGCCCTTTTGCCGTAACAGGCAAAGGTAACTGAACTCGTTGCATTGCTCGCTCTACCGTTGAGCGTACTAGACCATTCGTTACTTTTACGGTGTGATTAAACAATCCATAGCTGACATGTGCATACCCCGATATATCAGTACGTTCGCGAGCATTTCCAAACTTTATATTAGTATTTAAATTGCCAGTAAATAATGCCCAGCCAGCAATATCCCAGCGCACATTATTTAACTGTTCGCCATCAAAACGAACTTGCATTAATTGGCCTTGCCATACAGTGCCAACAGCAGGCCCTACTTCCAACTGCTTAGGAAGATATGGTTTTGCTAAATCAAGCGCGATAGTAGCGGGTAATTTAATGATACAAAACACAATAAAACTAATTAAAAAAACAGCCGATAATGTAATTATTCTTTTCATTTATTAATTCTCTAATACTAAACGGCTTACTCGTACATAACCCGATTTATCGTCGCGGCTTAAATCTAAATTTTCGATTTTTAAACCATGTTGATTCACTAATTCATCGAGCCACTCTACTAATTTATTAAACTCTACTGAGTCGAGCGTTAATCGCAGTGAACCATCACTAGGCTGCATTTTACTGATGTTGATTTGATAACGGCTACGGGTAGCATTAACCACTTGACTTAAATTTTGATTACTCGCAACACGCGTATTACCCGCTGCTTTTAGCTTTACTATGCTTTCGTCAACCCACACAAGTAAAGCCTGTTGCTTAATTTGCGATTGCTCTGCTTTTGTTATGGCATTATTCAATGGCCTAAATATCCCCATCACAAGAACAAAAATAACAAATATACCACCTGCAACCATAATAAGTTGCTGCTCTTGTTCTTTTAAAGAACGCCAGTATTTTATCGCTTGTGTTTTCATGCAGCACCTCGCAGTTTAATTTCACCGACCACAAAATCACCGTCGTTATTTAAAGAGCCTTGCTCTACTGTTAAGCCTTGCTGTTCGAGTATGGTTTTTACTTTACCAAAGGTTTGAAAATCTTTAGCACGTGCGCGAATACGTAACTCATTTCTGCGCTTATCGTAACGTAAGGTCTCTGGTGTGAACTCATTCACCTGCGAAAATACATCAACTAAATTAGTAGTAAGCTCTAAAAAGCCAGATTCATCAGAGCCTTGTATCCGGTCTAACGCGCCTTTAATCTGATTTTTTATCAAATTAGGATGCACTTTAGAACTGGGGAATGCTGCTTGGTATCGCTCAATCACTTGGTTTTTTGCTATATCGACTTGAGAATTAAGTTGTTGTAACTCAATTGCCTTTATAACTAACGTAGAACCCAGTGCAACAGCTGTAAATATCGCCGCGCCTTTCCAGTAACCCCACCAAAGTGCACTCTTCTTTTTAAGTTGGTAAATACCTTGGCGAAGATTAAATTTAACGCTATTTAATTGCTTAGCAAATAAAGCTAACGGGAGGTCATACTGACTTGTTTGTGCTTGTAAATTAGTTCCCTCTGGGAAGTTTTCTGCAGGACTAAAATGCTTGATTTCAGGGTTACCTAACGCAGTTAAATAACCTGATAGCCAGCTCGATTCAACCGCACTAATATGCCATGTCCCTTGCTTAAACAACCACTGCTGATTGAGCTCTATCGCACTTGCCTCTCCCTCACCTACAGGCGGTAACAGCAATGCATCTGGCAATATTTTATAAACAGACAGTCCATGCTCTGAAAATAAAGCGAGCCATTGCTCAAACCAGTCGCGATCGGTCATCGCAACCTGGATAGCATGTTGCTCGCCAACCATGGTTGCTTCGCCTATGGCTATATACAAATCGTCTACATCGCAGGCTATATCTTCTTCAAGCATGTAAGGGAGTGCTTGCTCTAACTTACGATTCCACTTTGTTGGTAGTGTTACCGTTTTTAATTGCACCTGATCGCTTGGCAATAAAACAACCACTTCTCTGTTGGCTGCTTTTTCACTTAATTCATTTAAATTGCTTGCACTTGGTAGCTCACCACTGGCTATTATTTCTTGTTCTTGTGGTGAATATACAAGCCAATTTAATCGTTCTTGTTGGGTTTGACCCGTACGGATCAACAATATTTCTGTCACTGTACGCCTCCAAATTTTCGCGCCAGTATCGTTACGTCGCCATCTTTGGCGTGCAGTAATGTGGTCATCGAAAAACGCAGTTCTACAAAGTTTGCCTGCGTTTGTAATTTAAAATATTCACTTTTAATACTAAATAAGTCTTTTACTGACTCAGTGTTTGTACCGCCTTGTTGCTGTACTTGTTCAAAAAACTCTTCTAAAGAATCAAAACCTGTTTGGGGTCTTGCTGCAATGACAGCCTCTGCAGCCGACAAACTTAAATTATCCATCAGCGCGCTTAGTAATAAAGCCTGTTCTGGTGCAATTGTATTAATATTAATTAAAAGCTGAGTGCTACCAGGAATAACACATACATAAGGCAGTACTTTTTCCATTACTAGTGGGTTAAAGCCTTTTACCAAGCGAAGCTCCGATGGTGATGCAAATAAACTATTTGCAGTCATATATGGAAACTTGCGAGATAAATACTCTCCTTCTTCAGCACCTGAACGATAAGTAATGCTATTTTCATCAAGCCAATCGAATACGCTGTCGGCCATTGCCTCTTCTGATTCATCCGCAGGTAAATCTTCTATATTTTCGAGCAAGGCAAACAGCGCTTTGTGTGCAGGGTTTGTTTTATCAGCGCTATTTGTATCGGGTTCAACCGCCAGTGCATTTAAATTCAAGCATGACTGCAAATCAGTAATTGAACCACTTAATGTGCCGTTATCAACTGGGTATGCTGCATTACCTTGTGTTGCCCATACTTGGTCAAGCGTTGTTTTATCTGGATCATCTTTCTTGCTTTGAATAAGCCCTTTAATCGCCAATTCTTCAGCGCCATAAGCATACCATTTTGCTTGTTGATGCCCTTGTAAATTAGTACTTTTTTGCACTTGTACCATTAAATTAGCACTCATTTCTACGGCTAAAATAGCAGCCAATGCAACAATAAATAATACAATAACGAGTGCTGCACCACGCGATGACTGGTTACCCATTATTTTTACTTCCCTGACCAGGAACTAAAAATACACGACGAATAGGTTCAGCCTCTATTTGCTGTAAGGTAACCGCAACGGCTTTTGGCAACGCTTTTACTTCCCATTGTTCTTGCCATTTATTGTCACTGTCTAAAAATTCAAACTTAAGTTCTTCGACGTTTTCTAACACTTGCTGTACGCGTGGCTCCATATTATCAAGCTGGTCAACGTACACACGGTATACACGCTCAAGGTTATCATCCATCACTCTGTACCCAACAGCCTGTAACTCAGACCGAGGCAGTAAATTTATTGGGTTTATCCAACCGTCTCTTACAAATACAATGCCGTCATATTGACTTTCAAGCACATAACGCCCCGCTAATAAATAGTATTCTTGTACGTCACCAGACTCGTTTCTTACCGCACGTTTAGTCATTTGGCTAAAATCTTGATCCATAAGCCTAAACGTTGTTTGCAAACCATTCAGCTCCGCTATTTTTTCGTCCGACGCGTCTTTTGCCTTGGTTGTGCTATCTAATATTTGATGTGTAGAAATAACAACGAAAGCTAAAATCCCCAGAGCAACCATTACTTCTAGTAATGTAAATCCGCGCTGTTTCACTTACTTTTTACCCTTATTTAAATACGTTGATAGCTCATAGACTGATTGTTCGTATTTTTCATCGATAAATACATTTATTGTTAATTTAACAAAACTTTTATCGGCGGTAGGAATAACCTCTTGTTGCCAAAACCATTCACCCCCCCCCATTACTTCACTACCACGTAAGTTGTTTTTACCTTGCCATTGCTCGCCTTTAACGCGCTGTTCAATAATGACATTTTCGGCAACCCAAGAAGCATATGTTTGCTCTTCAATGGTTGTTAAGTGGTGAATATGCTCGCCGGTCGCTTGCATTGCAGCAATACCTGCCATTGCACAAATGCTCAAAGCAACAAGCACTTCCAGTAAGGTAAAGCCTTTATTAAATATCATTACTCTGGCTCTCTTCTTAACTTCACTGGTGCTGTAAATTCACCCTCAATAAAATAAACAGGGTCACTTTGCTCTTTTAACTCAAGTATTAGCTGAAATGCGCTTACCTCACCCGACGATAAAATAAGTACTTGAGGTATTTTGAGTTTTTTAAGCTCGAGTAGGCTATCTTCTTCACCACCACTCATAAGCTCTCGCCAATTAGACTGTTCAAGAAGGTTATCTTGAGCCCATGCGAGATCCTCTAAGTTAAGGGTGAGCTTTAATCGCGGTTCTAACTCTATGGGTTTAAATAACTCTTCTCTGTCAAAAGTGACCCATTTTTCACCATCAAACACTAAGTACTCTAACGTGTTTTTTTCAACCAATAAACCAAGTTCTACCTGATTCAAAATTGCAAATTCTGAAGCCATATTAATGGTGGTATGCAACCTAAGCGCTTGAGTATCTAACTCATCTTCGGCGCCGCCGTCTAAACTGTATACCACCATTTTTGTTGCAAAAGCGATAACCACTAATACAACTAAAATCTCGATTAAGCTAAAGCCCTTTTTTTTATGTATTGATTGAAGACCTACGTTCATAGTAAGCCTTCAAAAAGTATATTTAGGGTAAGCTCAGTAACTTGACGCATTACTGCTTTTCTTCATCCCAGTTACCAATGTCGTCATCAGTACCGACTTCGCCATCTGGCCCCATAGAGAAAATATCAAATTTACCAATTTCACCTGGGCTTATTAGTAAGTACGTATTGCCCCATGGATCTTCTGGTAATTCGCTGATAAAGCCGCCATCTGGAAAACGCTTAGGAACAGGCTCTATAGACGTTTTAGTCACTAACGCTTCTAGGCCTTGCTCTGTGCTTGGGTAACTTTTATTTTTAAGCTTGTATAAGCTCATCGCATCTTCAAGCTGCTGAATATCTAAATGCGCTTTATCAATAGCAGCCTCTTCTTGTTGACCCATGATATTTGGCGCAACAATAGACATAATCATCCCGATGATAACCAGTACCACCATTACTTCTAGTAAAGAAAAACCTGATTGTTTGTTCACGTAATTACCTCATTATTCTAAAAACACTAAACAAAAATGGTTTAGGTAAAACCATTAATATATAAAAACTATTTAAATTTAGAGCCCAACCGCTTTGTTCATTGCCATGATAGGTTGCAAAATGGCCATCACAATAAATAAAACGATAACAGCCATGGACGCTATCATTGCAGGCTCTAATAACTTAAGCGATACATTAACCATGCTTTCAAATTCACGGTCTTGGTTATTCGCTGCGCGCTCTAGCATTTGTTCTAATTCACCTGATTTTTCACCGCTGGCGATCATATGTAGCATCATCGGCGGAAACAGTTTAGTTTGTTGCAAAGCGGCTCTAAGACTAGCCCCTTCACTTACTCTATCAGCTGCATCGGCTACCGACTTTTTAATTTTTTCGTTTACGAGTACATCGCCAGAAATGCGCATTCCTTCAAGTAATGGCACAGAGCTTGAAGATAAAATACTTAACGTACGAGCAAAGCGAGCGGTATTGATACCGCGAGCCACCTTACCAATGCCCGGCATATGCAGCACACGGTCGTCCCACCAAAAGCGCACTTGTGGTTTTTTTAATGCGTACTTAATGCCAATCGCAATGCCAGTGATAGCCAGTAAGCTAATAAACCAGTAATTTTGTACAAAATGGCTCCCAGCCATTACCCACTCGGTGGTCCAAGGTAATACTTGTTTAGTTTTTTCAAAGGTTTTTAGTATTTTTGGAACCACAGTACCTAATAATACCGACACGATACCAATGGCAAAAATAACTAAAATAGTTGGGTAAACCATAGCCTGCGTTATTTGACTACGCATATGCTGACGCTGCTCGGTGTAATCGGCTAAGCGATTAAGTACTTGATCAAGATGTCCTGATTTTTCCCCCGCAGCCACCATTGAACGATATAAGTCGTCAAACACATGAGGAAACTCACTCATACCATCTGCAAGGGTATAACCCTCAACAACTTTTGAACGAACCGACATTAACATACGTTTTAAACGTGGTTTTTCACACTGCTCAGCCACTGCCATAACCGCGCCTTCAACCGGTAATGCTGACTGAATTAATGTTGCTAACTGGCGTGTGATAAGCGCAAGCTCAGAAGTAGAAATACTTGGCTTAAAAAGGCTACCAAATAAAGGGGCTTTTTCACCCTTTACCTGTTTATCGCTTTGAGCCGCAGGCACAACCTCTAAAGGGGTTAAGCTTTTATCACGAAGAAGCTGACGAACTTGTTTGGCTGTATCGGCTTCTAAAATGCCTTTTTTTTCTTTGCCGCGACCATCTAATGCGCGATATTCAAACGCAGCCATTATTAGCCTTCCTCACGGGTAACACGCAGCACTTCTTCAAGCGTGGTTTTACCTGCAAGCACACGGCTGCAGCCATCTTGACGAATACTTGGACTATGTTTACGAATGTATTTCTCTACGCTTTGTTCGCCTTTACCGTTGTGGATCATTTCTCGAATTGTTTCATCTACAACAAGTAACTCGTGTATACCAGTACGGCCTTTATAACCATTAAAGTTACATTCTTCACAGCCTACCGCACGGTAAATTGTTGGCTTACTCTCAAATGGTACACCTAAAAGCTGACATTCACGTTCGTCTGCCACATGCCCTTCTTTACAGCTATTGCACAACGTACGCACTAAGCGCTGAGATAAAACCCCTAATAGCGATGAAGAAAGCAAAAACGGTTCAACACCCATATCTTCCATTCGAGTAATGGCACCTGAGGCTGTATTTGTATGCAGTGTAGACATAACTAAGTGACCAGTAAGCGATGCTTGAACACCTATTTGGGCAGTTTCAAGGTCACGTATTTCCCCCACCATTACCACATCGGGATCTTGACGCAGAATAGCACGTAACCCTCTTGCAAATGTCATATCTACTTTTGTATTTACTTGCGTTTGACCAATGCCTGGGATCTCATATTCAATAGGATCTTCAACTGTCAGGATATTACGATCGCGCGAGTTTATTTGGCTCATGCCCGCATATAGCGTGGTACTTTTACCAGACCCCGTTGGCCCTGTTACCAAAATAATACCGTGTGGCTTGCTAATTAGGTCAGCAAACAACTCACGGTTTTTTGATGTCATACCTAAATCTTCAAGGTTTAGGCGGGCATTGTTTTTATCAAGTAAACGCAATACTACTCGCTCACCAAAGCTTGATGGCATAGTTGATACACGCACGTCTACTGCACGCCCTGCAATACGCAGGCTAATACGGCCATCTTGCGGAATACGTTTTTCAGCTATATCGAGTTTTGCCATTACCTTAATACGTGAAACAAGCAATGAAGCCAGTTTACGGTTCGGTTTTAATACTTCTTTTAAAACGCCATCAACCCTAAAACGAATAACAAGCTCTTGCTCGAACGTTTCAATATGAATATCTGACGCGCCCTCTTTTATTGCCTCGCTAAGCATGGCATTAATGAGCTTAATAATAGGCGCATCATCATCGCCAGCTAATAAGTCTTCAGTTTGCGGGAGTTCATCCGCTAAAGAAAACAGATCAACTTCGTTGCCAATATCTTCCATCATTTGCTGCGTTTCAGAGCTATCGCGTTGGTAGGATGACTCAAGTAAAAGTTCAAATTTATCATCATCAAGTGGCTCTAATTTAAAACCATGACCTGCAATTCGGCGAACTTCTAACAATACATCTAAATTAAGGTCACCGCGGTAGTATACCGTCGTTTGCTCTTGGTATTTACTGAGTAAAACACCCGCACGTCGTGCGTATGAAAACGGTAAACGTTTTGCTGGCAACTCAACGAGTACATCATCAGCTAATAGTTCATCTGTACTATGCGTATTAGGATGAACCACGTCTTGGTTTATCTCTTGTATCGCATTAGTCATCTTTACGCTCTTGTGCATTTTGTTTACGTAAATGCTCTTCATAAGTTGGCGGAAGTACTAACTCATCATTCCACTCAGGCAATACAGGAGTATCGGTCATTGGCATTAAATCAATACCATCTTCCTGCTGCTTAGTCTGTTCACCACGGATAAAGTTATATTTGTTAAAACTTAACTTATTCATGCTCACCCCATCACGGATGATCGTAGGGCGGATAAACACGATTAAGTTGCGCTTACGACGAGTTGTGTTTGTTGATCTAAATAAGTGCCCTAATACAGGAATATCTCCTAATAATGGAACTTTAGACACACTTTCTTGAACGTCTTCATCGATTAAACCACCTAAAACAACCATCCCACCATCATCAGCAATAACCGTTGTTTTAATAGCGCGTTTGTTCACTGAGATATCAACCGCGGTTGCACCGCTTACGCTTGATACTTCTTGCTCAATGGTAAGCTGTACCGCTGAGCCATCGTTAATTTGTGGCGTTACAATAAGTTTAATACCCACTTCTTGACGCTCAACCGTTTGAAATGGGTTGCTATTGTTAGTGCCCGTTTGAGATCCGGTAATAATAGGTACTTCTTGACCCACTAAAATAGAGGCTTCTTCGTTATCCATGGTGGTAATTGAAGGCGTTGCCAAAATATTTGAGTTAGTGTCGGTTGCTACAGCCTGAATAATTGCGCCCCAGTCGTTTTTTACAACGCCCAGTGCTAAACCATTAATACCACTAAGTAATGATGCAAGCGGACCGTAGTCACCCTCTGTCGTTTCTGTGTAAGGTGTAACCGTGCCAGACTCTGTACCTATAATTGTTTTAGTTACTGTTTGATCTGCAGCCTGTTCTGCTGCAACAGCTAACGACCCAACAGGTACCGTTGTACCATTATTAAATTGCAGCATGCCGCCTTGCTCTGAAATCCATTGCAAGCCTAAGTTAACGCCATCGCCTTCCATCACTTCAATGATAATGGCTTCAACTAATACTTGTGCACGACGGATATCTAATCGTTCAATAACGGACTCTAATGAACGCATAGTATCGGGCTGTGCTGTGATAATTAATGAATTAGACTCTGGGTGTGCCTCAATGCTAGTTTCGTTGTTACTACGCGAACGCGTTTTAGTTGCGCTACCTTGAGCTTCCTCGGTTAACGTTTTACTTACACCCTGAAGTACCTTAACTAAGTCTTCCGATTTGGCGTAATTTAAATAAAATACTTTAGTGTTACCTTGGCTTTCAAGCTCACCATCAAGGCGCTTAATTAACTCAATTGCACGTGTGCGGGCTTGCCCTTCACCACTTACAATTACACTGTTGGTACGGCCGTCGGCTACGACTTTAGGAATCAAAAATTCAGGGACACTCCCTTTACCGCTGTCTTTGTAGATATTTTCTACTACAGAGACTACGTCATCAGCCGTTGCGTATTTAAGCTTTACAATATCAACACGCTTATCACCTGCTTGGTCAACTGAACGAATAATTTCTACTAAGCGGTTTACTGACGCAGCATGACCAGTCAACATCATTACGTTTGCAGCGTTAAAGTTAGCAACGTGCCCGCCGTCTTTCTGATCGCTAAATTGACGAACTAATGGTCCGAGCTCTTGCACGCTTACATTTTTTACGCGTACAACGCGGGTAATCATCATATCGCCCGATGCAGAACTGTTTTCGGTAATTAGGGGAACATTTGACTTTTTAGCATCAGAGCTTTTTTCTACTTTAATAATGCCATTATCCATTTCAACAGCTGAATAGCCGTAAACTTCTAATACATTTAAAAAGAATTGATAGTAAAGATCTTCATCCATTAACTCATAGCTACGTACATTCACTTTGCCACGCACGTTAGGATCTATAATCACCGTTTTATTAAGGTTTTTACCAACAATATTAATAAACTCGTTGATATCAGTACCCTTAAAATTTGCTGCATATTCAACTGCAGAAACAGACAAAGATATACTTGCCGCCAAAAAAAGTGCTGCGTACTTAGCTAACCCTTTTTTAATTTTTGTGAGGTGTAGCACCTGAACCATTATGTTAAAACTCCAAAGCTAAGTTATTGCAGGCTAAATTGCACATCTATTTGCTCACCATCACGCTCAATAGTGATAGTAGCATCGGTGCTATTGCGCAGCTCATTAATGGCTGACATGGCCTGTTTTAAATCTGTTAGTTGATAGCCGTTAATAGAAACAGCTAGATCGTTATTTTTTAATCCCATTTGCTTAAATAGTGCAGGCTCTTTTCCCGGACTTAAGCGATAACCAATTAGCTCACCGTCACTCATTGCTTGAGATACACGTATGTAATCAAAAAGCTTACCGGGTTCTTCTAATAATTCTTCACGTGTTTCTATAATGGCTTCTTTTACTTCTGGGTCTGCAGTCGCATTTATTAGTTCTTCACTTTCTTCTAATCGTTGCGGCCCCATTTCTTGCTCATCTTTTGCAGCGAGCACCGGCATAGAGACTGTTTTGGTGAAATCAAGTCCATCAAGCATTAGCGTTTCAAAACGAGCATTTACACTTAAAATGACACGGTCAGGAAGTATTTGAGCTACTTTTGCGCGCGTCCCAGATACAACTTCATCTACAAGGTAACTAACCTGCTTGCCCTGTGATTCAATAATTGCAACGCCTGCTTTATCATCATTACTTACAGCCACTATGCCTGTTAAGTTAATACTTAAACGTGTTTCAGGGGCATTATTAATAACTTGTGATTGTTTTGCAGTATTAGCGCTGTTTGTTACCGTTTTTTTACCAAACAAAAACTGTTCAACAATACGTTGCGCAGAATTATTACTTGCTCCCGATGACTGTGCTGTAAACTGAGTGGGGGTAAGTAAAGTTATTTGAGGTTTAGGCCATAATAGCCAAACCAGTTTTGATAACAAAAATGCAAGGTAAACAACAACTAATAGCGTGACTAATGCACTTAATTTAGCATGCGGCAATCGAGTTAAAATGTGTTTTAGTCGTTGAATTTGCTGTTCCATAAATAGTGTTCTTTTTTAATTTACTGCGTAAGCGCGTCCCCATAGTACCCTTTCATTTTTCATTCAACAAGCACACTAATATTAAACTTTGTAAACAGAATGAATAACTTCTATTTACTTGAACAAAAAAGCAACACCCACTGTAATACCTTCATCCTAGATAGATTTCGTGGTAAATTTTAGATAATAAATTACTGCAGGTACAAATACGTTATGAGTAAAAAAAGCAATAGTAATAAAGACTCTGACCTCATAGATAATCTAAAAGTTCGATTAGATAAATGGTTGTGGGCAGCCCGCTTTTATAAAACACGTGCTATAGCAAGGGAAATGGTACAAGGTGGTAAAGTGCATTATAATGGACAACGAACAAAGGCGAGCAAAATAGTCGAGGTTGGTGCGGTAGTGAAACTCGCTCAAGGTGTAGATGAAAAGATAGTGACTATCATCAAAGTGCTTGAAAAACGACAAAGCGCCCCCATTGCTCAGACCTTGTACCAAGAATCTGATGCCAGTATTGCTAAACGCGAAGAAAACAGCATCGCACGTAAAAATAACAGTTTTTTTGCGCCTCATCCGGATAAAAAACCCGATAAAAAGCAAAGACGCGAACTTTTAAAAATGAAATTAAGTTAGGTATAGCCGCTCATGCAACAAGATTTACTTCACCGTTATTTATTCAACGAACTAGATGTTCGTGGCGAACTCGTTCAAATCGAGAGTGCCTACAATGAAATGATTGCCAACCATAATTACCCCGCCCCTGTAAAAGCATTACTAGGTGAGCTATTAGTTGCCACTTGCTTACTGACAGCTACATTAAAATTTGAAGGCGAGATAGCCGTGCAACTTCAAGGCGACGGACCAGTTAAATATGCAGTAATAAATGGTGACGATAAACAAAATATGCGTGGCATTGCTCGTCTACAAAGTGAGGTGACAGGCAGTACCGTCAAAGAATTAATCGGCAATGGCTATATGGTTATTACTATTACCCCAGACAAAGGTGAACGCTACCAAGGTATAGTCCCTTTGGAACACGACACGCTTAGCGAATGTATTGAAAGTTACTTTGAGCAATCAGAGCAATTAAAAACTCGTTTATGGTTTGCGACTAATACAACCGAAGGCAGCGCCAAAGCATGTGGTTTATTTTTACAGGTACTGCCTGTTGATAAACAAAAGTCGATTGAAGATTTTGCCCACTTAGAAGCACTTAGTAATACGATAAAAGATGAAGAGTTATTAAACCTTGATGCAAATACAATTTTAACTCGTTTGTATCATGAAGATAACCCACGCGTTTTTGAACCGCAAAGCATACGTTTCAAATGTGGCTGTAGTCGTGATAAAACAATCACCGCATTGGTTAATGTAGGACAACAAGAACTGCTCGATGATGTAGCAAAAAACGGCAGCGTTAATATTAACTGCCATTACTGCTTAAAAGAATATGCGTTTAATGAGCAAGACATTAAAAGCATTTTTAATTAAAAACCCATCTCAGCTAATCCGACTGTATAAAGCCGTAAAATATGCGGTTTTATATTATAAAAAGATGATACCGGTGTCATAAAAAGTGACATTTAATGACACCGGTATCATTGAAATTATTCATGTTTTTTTGCAAATATATGTGTTTTTAGAGGCTTTACAGGCTCGAATATCTCAAAACCTTCTGTTACTATCATTACAGCTAAAGGGCACTATTTACCCAGAGCTATCCCGTTCAAACTCTCACACATAGTTAGGTATAAACATGATTACAAGCGCTACACGTTTTGTCGATTTAACCGCAGCTGAACTTGTCGAGCATGCGATCCGCCGTGGCGAAGGAACTCTAGCCGCAAATGGTGCTTTCGTAGCAATTACAGGAAAACGAACTGGTCGTTCACCTCGAGATCGTTTTATTGTACAAGAAGCGACAACACAAAATGAAATTCAATGGGGCAATGTAAACCGTCCTTTTGATGCTGACAAATTTGATGCTTTGTGGGCACGCGTAGAAGCACATGTGCAAAGTAATGACCACTTCACCTCTCACCTAGAAGTTGGCGCAGACCCAGAGCATTATTTACCTGTAGTTGTTACAACAGAAACTGCATGGCATCATATTTTTGCCAAAAACATGTTTATTGAACCTAAAAACTATAACGCTTCAAACTTACCGCAGTGGCAAGTGATGAACGTACCTTCGTTTGTATGTGAGCCAGAGCGTGATGGTACTAATAGCGATGGCACCGTAATTATTAACTTTGCACAACGTAAAGTATTGCTTGCGGGTATGCGCTACGCCGGTGAAATGAAAAAATCGATGTTCTCAGTTCAAAACTTCTTATTACCAGCTAAAGGTGTATTACCAATGCACTGTTCGGCTAACGTTGGTGAAGCTGGCGACACAGCATTATTCTTCGGTTTATCGGGTACTGGTAAAACAACGTTATCAGCTGACCCAACTCGCTTTCTAATCGGTGATGATGAGCATGGTTGGGCACCTGGGAGCGTATTCAACATCGAAGGCGGCTGTTACGCAAAATGTATCGACCTTTCACAAAAGAATGAACCTGTTATTTGGGATGCAATCCGCTTTGGCACTATATTAGAAAACGTGGTACTTGATGATAAAGGTGTGCCAGACTTTAATGATACAAGCTTAACTCAAAATAGCCGCGCAGCTTATCCGTTAGAACATGTTGAAAAACGTAAAGTAGAAAACCGTGCTGGCGAGCCGAAAGCTGTTGTATTTTTAACATGCGATGTAAGTGGCGTATTACCTCCTGTATCTGTACTAAGTGAAGAAGCCGCCGCGTACCACTTCTTAAGCGGATATACAGCAAAAGTAGGTTCAACTGAAATCGGTTCAACAAGCGATATAGAATCTACATTCTCAACCTGTTTTGGGGCACCGTTCTTCCCGCGTCCTGCAGGTGTATACGCAGAACTTCTTATGAAACGTGTTCGTGAGTTTGGTGCTAAAGTTTACCTAGTGAATACTGGCTGGACTGGCGGTCCTTACGGTATCGGCAAGCGCTTTGATATACCAACTACACGTGCTGTAATTGACGCCATAGTGTCTGGTAAATTGGCCGGTGTTGAGACTCAACATATAGATGCGTTGAACCTAGACGTACCCGTTACAGTTCCAGGTGTTGATAGCAACCTTCTAAATCCTATAAATACATGGGAAGATAAGGCTAAGTATAATGAATATGCAGCGAAATTGGCTGCTGACTTTTCAGAAAACTTTGCGAAATACGACGTATCTGACGACATTAAAAATGCAGGCCCTAAAGCTTAAAATTCACCTTTAGCCTCATAATTAAAACGCCAACCTTGAGTTGGCGTTTTTGATTCTAATGTTTACCTCAGCGACTAAGTTTCTTTGATAAATAACCGAATACATAGCATAGAACACTCCCACAACCACAAGCCAGACTGTTGAGGATCTCAGACATATAAAGTATTACTCTTTCGAGTCGAATTTTCTTCCATTTAAAGTAGGTGAGCAGCTTATAGCAATGACGTTGTACCCTGCGCTAAAGATCCGCATAGCTAATTCTGCGCTATCATCGGGTAATCTATTAGATCACTAGAACAATGTTCACAAAGAGGCGCTTCGCTTAAGAGAAGAAAGTGCTGAATATTATACTTTTTTATAGACGTAAAAAAGCCCGGCTCTTTAGAGTCGGGCTTTCTTGTATTTGAAGTCGGTGCGCTACGCAGCAGAATGTTGTGATACCCACCGCGGTGGAGAGTCACAATGAAGTGCTGCACTATCATCGCTCAATGCATTCGATAGCCAAAACACT
>NZ_PNDY01000039.1:0-6025 GCF_005886645.1 Pseudoalteromonas sp. S408
GGTAGCCCGTCTGTTTGGTTTGACAGCAACGCAGTCTTAGCGCTACAAGTAAATAAGCCTAAAGTGCCTATAAAAGTTTATATATCGGTGGGAGCAAAGGAAACCCCAGCCTTTGAAGGACAAAATATGGTTGAGGGTGCCAAGCAATTGGTACAAAAAATTAATGCACTCAACAGTGACAATATACAATTAAAAAGTGTTGTTATTGAAGGAGCGAGCCATGCAACGGCATTTCCTACTACTGCAATACAAGGGCTTGATTGGATATACAGCACTATAAGTGAGTAATACTGTAAAATTACTGACGTTAGAAAACGTTACCATTTAAAACCTATCATTAGTAAAGCTAATGATAGGTTTATTTTTCAATATGCAATAAATGAGTAAGCTAGCTACTCAGAACTTTTATTAACTTAATGTTCGTGATCGTCTTCTTCCTCTTGTGCAATACCAAGCCAAGTAATTGCACTAGGAGCAAAAGTAAGCTCAACCTCACTTTCAATTTCTAAGTCTTCAAGGTGTACTTGCACAACGTGTTGAGCAATAGGGTCGGCTACATAAGCAAACTGACCATTTTGCGCCACTGTCATGCTAAAGCTCATGCCCTCTGGCATGGTTGATACATCTTGCTCGGTAATATCAACTTGGCCTTCAAGCTCCCAATGCATTTCGCCATCATGGTCGTGTGCACTAAATACATTTAAAAAGCCTAAGCTGTCTAATATTAAAAAGTGCTCGCCATGGGCAGAAAAAGAGTACGACACAGCACTTGCGCCATCGGCTAGTTGCCATTCTAGTTCTTCCATTTGTGCTGTTGCTGGGTTAATAGTTACAATTACGGCTTTGCCGCCACCATGGCCAGAAGCAACGCCAATAAAGGTCTTACTGTCTTCATGACCGTATATAGTACCAATGCGTAAATCGCCAACGGCTGCAATGTTCGCTATTTTTTCAGCTTCGTATTCATCATCGTGCTGGTGGGCTAATAACACACCATCGCTACAGCCAAATGCCACGTAGTCGTGGTTTTGTGCCGCGCCGTGTAAATCAGGGCACGTAACTTCTAAGGTTTGTTCAAGCTCATATTCACCATCATGAAAATGATAAACACCTACTTGGTCTGGCAGTACTTTAGCAACCGATGTGCTTTCGCTGTCATCACGGCGAAGTGTTGATAATAAATGTTCACCACGAGGTTCTGCCACGCCGTGCATATTAATGTCGTAACTAATACCAGGAAGGGTGTCTGTTGCGCTGGTTATGTCGTTATCTGTTAATATTTCAACAGAGGCAACCGTGCCTGAGCCTGCATCACCATCATAAAAAATAGCTAATTGGCCGTCATGTTTTACAAGGTGAGTAGGGCGGCTGCCACTTGTTAGCTCATAACTGCTAGCTGCTGGGCTTTGCTCATAGTCGTGTAAATGCTCGCCATGGTCTTCACGCCATAAACCACCATCAATAAAGCCTAAGTAATCTTGTGCGCGGCTTGCAATAACGGCATAACGAAAATCAGGTGATGACGATAGCGTGTTTGAGTCATTCGTCAGAGTAAATGTTTCAAGCAGCGCGTTGTCGTCTAAATCAAAGAAGCTGGCTGTGTTGCTATCGCCAGCAAGTACTACAAGTCTACCTAATGAATCAATGGTGTATTCATCGCCGTGGTCGTGACCGTCACCATCGCCATGATCGTGCTCGTCTTCTATAACAATAGGGTCTTTTTCTACAATATTGGTCTGGGCATCGCCACAGGCTGTAATAAATGTAGTGCTAATAGCCAGTGCAATAAGCTTTAATTTGTATAGTTTTTTCATGTTTATTTCCTTTAATTATAATTTTTTAATGCTTAAAAATAACCGCGAATACCTAGCGCAAAGCTACGCCCTGGACGTGGTGCTATATTTTTTACAAACGAGCTGTGCACGCGTGCTTCTGTATCTGTTAAGTTGGTGCCTCGCAGGTAAACAGACATATCTTGGTTTAATACTGAAAGGTCGTAAGAGATGCTTGCATCAACCAATGTGTAGCCGTCTGTTGCTGTTTCTTGTGGGGCTGTGCGGTCTTGCTTTTGATAGCGAGTAACGTGAATATGCGCACTGAATTTATCTGTTTGATAGCTTAACTCGCTACCAAAACGAAGTGGTGGAGTACGGGGTAAATCGCCGCCGTCTTTAAGGCGTGCACGAACGTAATCTGAGAATAAATCTACTTTAAACTCATCGGTTAATTGCCACGCAATTTGCGTTTCAAACCCGTGTAAAATTACATCGTCTGTTTTAAATAAATAAACCGGCAGTTCTGATGAATGGTCGTGTTCGTCAGCGCCTTCTTCTTCATCGCCATGGTCGTGACCACTTTCAGCGAATAAACCGGTGTCTATTTGGTAATAGTAATTATCTACTTGGTTGTAAAAGGCATTTAAAATAAAGCCAACATCACCTTGGGTTTTACGCAGGGTTAAATCGATATTATTGGCTGTTTCTAAGTCAATTGTTTGACTAGATAAACCTAAATGGCCGGCTTCATCTAAATCAAATAGTGCGCCTACTTCGTAAGTGCCAGTACCAATGTGCGGCCCAAACGATAATAACTCAGAAGCAGAAGGTGCACGTTCAGAGCGCGATACAGAAAGTCCTAAATTATAGTTAGGTGTAAAATCCCACACTATGCCTGCCGATAAGCTGATTGGCGTAAATTCATGCTCTACGTCAAATACACGAGTGGTTTCTGCGCTTTCTTCGTGGTCGTGATCATGCTCTTCTACTTCATCGTGTGCATGAGCGTCAATATTTGGCAGTAATACGTCGCCTGCTTCAATTGTTACACGCTCAATACGCCCACCTAGCTGCACTAAAAAATCACCAAAGTGTCTTTCTTCCATTAGCGCTACAGCAAAGCTTTCGGTTTCTGATGGAGGAGTAAAGGCCTCTTCACCTTGCGCTTCTACATCGCTTTGTTTGTAATGAAAGCTAATGCCGCCATTCCACTCGTTAAATTGGTTATGTAGTAGGTCTATGCGTAATTCGTTTGTTTCGTTTTTAAATGTGGTGCCTACAGCGCCACCTTCAATTTCAGCGTGTTCGTAGTCGGTGTGGCCAACGCGCAGGTTTACTTTGTTTAGCCACTTATTATCTAGGTTGTACTCACCTAATAATTGCACTTTAGTTTGCTCTAAATCAGCAAATACGCTTTCTTCTTCGTCGCTGTGTTCTTCCTCTTCATCACCGTGCGTATGGCCCGGAATACCGTATTGACGATTAAACTGCTCTACAGCTAAGCCAATAAAGCCGTTATCCATTAAGTAGCTAGCGCCAACAGTAAAACCATCGGACTCTTCATTACTGTTTTCAACTTTGTAATCGCCACTATGGCCTTCACCGTCGCTATCTATATCTGCGGCTACAGGTACCTCGTAGTCATCGGCTTCACGCCAAAACGCATCGGCATAAAAAGCTACCGAGTCTGTGCCTGTGGTGGCATTAAACGAGGCCACTTTTTGGTTATCAGCAGAGTTATGCTCTACGTTCCACTCGCCGCGTGTTGTACTGTCGGTTGGTACGCGGTTATCTACCACATTTACTACGCCACCAATGGCGCCACTGCCATAAAACAGTGTTGCAGGGCCGCGTAATACTTCAATTTGTTTTGCGGTAGACGCTTCTGATGCAACAGAATGATCGGGGCCAACGCGTGACACATCACTTACATCAAGGCCATTTTGAGTAATAAGTACACGCGGGCCGCTCAAACCACGAATAATAGGTGTGCTGGCTACTTTACCGTGAAAGTTGGTATTAACGCCTGGGAGTTTTTCAAGGCTGTCGCCAAGGGTTGCGGCTTGTTGGCGCCTTAGTTGCTCGCCAGATAAAACGCTAACAGGTGAGGCTGATTCCATTGCCGACATATGAATAGGGGTTGCTTCAATATCAATAACTTCAATAGGCGAGCGCGTTAAGTTAAAAGTAACCGATTGGTTCTCATCGTTTTTTATTATTATATCACGATGAAGGTGGGCATAACCTGGCGCCACAATATGAAGCTCTTTTAAGCCATTGCTTAGCTCTGCTATTACAAATTTACCGTTTTCGTTGGTGGTTACTTTAAGGTCTGAGCCTTCAACTTCTACCGTTGCATTGGTAACTACTTTCCCTTTGTTGTTTAAAACAACGCCTTCAATTGTGGATGCAAGCACACTTGCAGGTAATAAAGCTGCAATGAGCACAGCTAATTGAGATCTACGTTTCATTTGGCTACCTTGTTTGATGTTATATTATATCAATTGTGATATATATGTTATATTATATCAATAGCTGGTTTGGTTAAAATTACGCACAGTATGTAATTAGGGTTATTACCAGAGAAATAAAAAGAGCTTAAGCATATTGGGGTTAGATTAGAGGGAATGATGAATAAGCAGCAAATTCAAAAAACAATTCAATTTGCAAATACACAGTGTGAAAACGTTGATAAAAGGCTAACAAAAAAGCGTCAGCAAGTATTAGAAATTTTACTAAATGCAAATAAACCTTTATCAGCTTACGAAGTAAAAAATCAGTTTAATAAAATAATGGACTCTTCAATTGTTGCGATGTCTGTTTATCGAATTTTAAATGTATTGGAGTCGGTTAATTTAGTACACCGATTGAAGTCTGAAAATAAATATATGCCTTGCAGTTATGCTGATGGCGGTTGTCATCACCAGTTATCAATATTTTTAATTTGTAATTCGTGTCACACCGTAAGTGAAATAAATGAAACAGATGAATTAGTAAGGTCGTTATTCAAGAAAGTACAAGCAACTGGTTTTGCACCAACCACTTCACAACTCGAGATATCGGGGACATGCGACGAGTGCCAGCACAGTACATCAGAGTTAATAGAAAAGTGAGATTAGAAATGAGATCAAATCAAAGTGTAATGGATAGGCTTGCTATAGGGCTTTCTGTATTGTGCACAGTGCACTGTTTTGCAACGCCTATTTTATTATCGCTACTACCTAGTATTGGTGCGCTTAAGCTTAATAGTGAGCAATTTCACTTTTGGATTTTAGTTGCTGTTATACCTACAAGTTTACTTGCGTTGAGCCTAGGTTGTAAAAAGCATAGACGTTTGCGTTATATTTCCTTTGGCGTAGTGGGTATTACATTAATGCTGGTTGCTGTGACTTTAGGGGGGTCGCTTTTTGGCGAGGTAGGTGAAAAAGGCTTTACTCTACTTGGTTCGGCATTTGTAGCTGTAGCTCACTGGTTTAATTACCAACAGTGCCTTAAAAAAAGTGACGATAATTGCCCATGCTCAAGCACTCAAGCCGCTTAGCGTTATCAGTGCTACAAACAACTAACATGTAACACTGCCTTTCAAAGCCTAGGGCCTGTTTACCTTTCGAGTTTTGATTTGCAGCAGTCCGTTTTGTATTTAGGCAAGGCAGAGCCTATGAAGTGTGGTTACTCCCCATAAATAGGCGATAACGACGTATAAATGCTATACAGGCGCTGCCCGAAGGGTTCTGCCTAGGGGCAGTTTACTCTTTGTTACTCGGTTTTTACTTAGCCCACTAGGTTACAAACCTCGCGCCGCGATTAAATAGCCCCTAGATTGAACAAATTATAATCCTGAAAGGTCAACAGGCCCGAGTGTTTATTTTTTAATAGCCTAAAGCTAAAAGTGAGTTAAAGTAGTCATTTAATATTGGCTTAGGTTAATTAATATAGTGAATACTGCTTTAAAATCTTTAGTATTACTTTTCGCTTTCATATGTTTTAAATTAAGTGCAAATACGCCTTACGAAATTCCTAGAAGTAGCGTTATTGAATTAACGGAATCGTCCAGTAAGCGTGTTTATCCTGTTTACATTCAATTGCCTAAGTCATATAAAAATAAGCTAAATAAAACATATCCCGTTATTTACTTAACCGATGCGCCGTATACCTTCCCTATAGTGGCAGGGGCAACACGATTACCTATGAATACCGGAAAAATGCAGCAGGCGATTATTGTCGCCATAGGTTACGAAAAAGGCTCTATT